>NZ_CP180555.1:1941888-2265536 GCF_047778115.1 Neptuniibacter sp. QD48_55
AGCAAATTTCTCTTCGATCGTGGCTGGTTTAGCACTATCTGAGAAACTTGGCTCAATACGGTCATTAACTAATGGAGGCGCTTGTTCTTCGAATTGATCTTTTATGTAGCCCCTTTGCAGAGCCGCTTCGGCTTTAGAAAGCTCATCATCAGATAGATCTAGAGAAGCTTCTGTTTCTTCTTGTTGCGGTAAAACAGACTCAGTCGATTTAACAACCTTCTGCCCTACTCGCTCCAGCACTGTACCCCAACCCATTTCTAACAATAGGGTCAATCCAAACAAAAGTAGTGCAAATAACACTAAAGAGCTGCCTAAGACACTCAATAGAGAGACAGCTAAGTCAGAAACTGCTTCACCTAAGATACCACCTGCAGTGAAAGGATAATCTAAACCAGTGTTAGAGATGTGAATTGCACTCAACGCACTAAAAGCCGTTAAAAACAGCAACGCGCCTGTTAAACGCAGCATAAAGAAAGGGATAACATCCAAAGCACCGCTATGCTTTCTAAACAGAAAACGTCCGGTTTGATACAAAATTAGAATAGGTATAAAAAACGCAGCTAGCCCCAAGCCCGAAATAAGAAGGTCTGCTATCCAAGCACCTACTGGCCCCGCTAAATTGCTAATTTCTGGCTGATAGCCAAGGTGTGACCATCCTGAATCCTTTGGGTTAAATCCAAATAAAGCCACAATCAAAAACAGGCTGACCGTAACAACAACGATTAAACTCGATTCACGGCTGATTCTTACAAGTAATTCGGGAAAACTTAAACGTTGTCCGTTGTCGGTCGCGCTCAAGGGTGAAGCTCCATAGATCAGTATTAAAAAACCAATGACTACAATAACATAATTTAATCCGCGACTAACGGTTGAAGCGCATTGGTTTATAATTCATAGTTACAAGATGCAGGTTTTCTTTACTCTTATCTGTAATATATCTGCACTGAATTTATACTAAGCTTTTGTATCTGAATTATTTCAATGGATGCACCCTATGTCTCTGACCAATTTGCATACAGATAACCGCCGTGCTTTAACCTTCCCAATTGGTTCTAGTATGTATGGTATCGATGTCAGCAACATTCTTTCGTTTTCAGATAGCTTCGGTGAAATTAAGTATGCCACTGAGCACATTGACGGATTTATCGGCTACTTAGATTTCCGTAATACACTCGTTCAAGTCTTTGAATGCGCAACTTCACTTGCTCACAGCAAAGAAAGAGACACGATTTTTGAGCTTATCGCTGAAATCAAAGTCTACCAGCAAGCTCATATCGACTGGATGGACGCCTTAGAGCATTCGATTCGCTCCAGCGAGCCATTTACAAAAGCACGCGACCCTCATGCCTGTGCATTTGGCCAATGGTTTTATAGCTATAAAACTGAAGATGATGGTCTAAGAGCATTGCTCGATAAAATTGAACAGCCTCACAAAGATATCCACTCTTTGGGTGATAAGCTTTTAGATATGTCATCTGCTGGCAAGCAAGAAGAAGCAGTTGAAATGCTACGCATCGAGCGCCAGACCTCTCTGAAAAAGCTCCTACGTACTCTCGAACATATTCAGGAATACCTCAAAAACAGCATCCACCCTATCGTTTTACATCTCACCAAAGATGGCCGAACGCCTTGGTTCTCTATGGTATTGGATAATATCGGTGATATTATCGACTACTCTCCGGTAGCCATGGACAATCTAAAAAAGATCGATCAAAGCACACCTATCGAAGGTTATGTAAGAGATCCTTCTGGTGAAAGCTTTATGATGCTGTCATTAGAACAATTCTATGAACACGCCAGTGCAAAACTCAGCATGGCGGGTTGATATTTTCTTAGTGCACCCCATTAATACACTCATAACTTTTTAACGGATTCATTTTTTTACTATGAGCGACGTACAACATCACCAGTTAATTATTCTTGGAAGCGGCCCTGCGGGCTACACAGCAGCCGTTTACGCAGCACGTGCAAACTTAAACCCAGTTGTTATTACCGGTATGCAGGCTGGCGGCCAGCTAACAACTACAACCGATGTGGACAACTGGCCTGGTGACGTTGATGGTGTTCAGGGTCCTGAATTAATGCAGCGTATGCAACAGCACGCTGAGCGTTTCGATACTCAAGTAATCTTTGATCATATCAACGAAACTGACCTTCAAAACCGCCCTTTCCGTCTAAAAGGCGATATGGGCGAGTACACCTGTGATGCGCTAATCATCTCTACAGGCGCTTCTGCTCAATACCTAGGCCTACCTTCTGAAGAAGCATTTGCAGGCAAAGGTGTATCGGCTTGTGCAACATGTGACGGTTTCTTCTACCGCGGCCAGAAAGTGGCTGTTGTAGGTGGCGGCAACACTGCCGTTGAAGAAGCACTATATCTATCAAACATTGCTGAAGAAGTAACACTGATCCACCGCCGTGATTCTTTGCGCTCTGAAAAGATCCTACAAGACAAGATCCTTGATCGTGCTGAAAACGGCAACATCAACATCATCTGGAACCATACACTTGAAGAAGTTGTAGGTGATGATTCTGGTGTTACAGGCCTTCGCCTTAAGAGCACAACAGATGGCGCTGAACAGAACCTAGATGTTGCAGGCGTGTTTATCGCAATCGGCCACAAACCAAACACAGATATCTTCGAAGGCCAGCTAGAAATGAAAGATGGCTACTTGAAGATTCAGTCAGGTCTTGAAGGTAACGCAACTCAAACATCTGTAGAAGGTGTTTATGCTGCAGGTGACGTATGCGACCACATCTACCGTCAGGCTATCACATCAGCTGGTTTCGGCTGCATGGCTGCGCTTGATGCAGAGCGCTACCTAGACGATCTAGAAAAATAAGTGAGACCGAAGCTGCCTTCATGGTAGCTTCTTTTTTTATGCTTCCTTGGTTACAAGATTCAACAGATCCATTTCCCCCGATCGATCAAGCTTTAGAAGATCCTAATGGATTATTAGCGGCAGGTGGTGATTTAACGCCTGAACGCTTAGTTTCTGCTTATCGAATGGGCATTTTCCCTTGGTATAGCCCTGGCGAGCCGATTCTATGGTGGAGCCCGAGTCCGCGCTGTGTCATTACCCCACAAGAACTGCATGTTTCGCGCAGTATGCGTAAACGCCTCAAAAAAGATGACTACAGGGTCGAGTTTGATAAAAACTTTGCTGCTGTGATAGCGGCTTGCGCAGAACCACGCAAAGGTGAAGATGGAACTTGGATCACCCGTGATATACAAAATGCCTATAACCACCTACATAAACTGGGCGTTGCCCACTCTGTAGAGGTTTACATGGAGGGAGAGCTGGTCGGCGGTCTGTATGGTTTAGCAATCGGGAAACTGTTCTTTGGTGAATCGATGTTTAGCCGTAAACGCGATGCCTCTAAAATCGCGTTGATAAAAATGGTCGAACAGCTGGAAAAGTGGGGCTATGCTTTAATTGACTGCCAAGTAAGTAATGAGCACCTGTTCTCATTAGGCGCTTATGAGATACCGAGAGAGTCATTTCAAAGCTATTTGGATAAATACCTTGATCAACCCCTCGATCATAGCTGGCAGTTTGAAACACATGGCGATTAATTGGAGTTAAGTGTGACGAACCTTAGGACTTTGCACTTTTATGCCACACCAGAACACGATTGCAGCTATTTAGAAAACAAAACAGCTAAAACTCTGTTTGTAGACCCGCATGCTGAAATAGACCAGTACACCTACGGTCAGCTCTCCGACTTGGGCTTCCGTCGTAGTGGTAAGCATATCTATCGCCCTCACTGTGAAGGCTGCAATGCATGCATCTCCGTTAGAATTCCTTTGGCGATTTTCCAGCTTAAGAAAAGCCAAAAACGAATAATCAACAAAAACAAAGACCTAACTGTTACTGCTAAACCAGCACAGTTTACTGAAGAGTATTACACCCTCTACTCACGCTACATCAATGAACGTCACCAAGATGGTGATATGTACCCACCAAGTCTCGACCAATTTAACTCATTCTTAGTCGAAGCTGATGAACATACGCAATTTCTAGAATTCCGAGACGGGGATTCTAATCTGCTCGCCGTCAGCGTAATTGATCGCCTCCAGAAAGGCTTATCTGCCATTTATACTTTTTATGATCCATCTTTCCCTAAACGTAGCTTAGGTACTTACTGTATCTTATGGCAGCTTCAGTATTGCCAAGATAATGGCTTAAATTATTTATATTTGGGCTATTGGGTTAAAGAGTGTCGTAAGATGAGCTACAAAGTCGCATTTCAACCATTTGAGCTCCTCATTGATGGCTACTGGACGCTAGTAAAACCCGAATAACCTGCATATATATAAACAAAACCGTATGTTGCCGTAATTGTCTTTGATAATGCCTTTTTTTTCAGGCACAATACCGCGCAATTATTCGGTCCAGAGTTTCTGGAGATCCTCAACAAGGTAGAGAATTAATGGCTAAAGAAGATAGCATTGAAATGGAAGGCACCGTGGTTGACACGCTCCCGAACACTATGTTCCGTGTTGAGCTGGAAAACGGCCACGTTGTTACTGCACACATCTCAGGTAAGATGCGTAAAAATTACATCCGTATCCTGACTGGCGATAAAGTTAAAGTAGAACTAACTCCATATGACCTAAGCAAAGGCCGTATCGTTTATCGCGCGCGTTAATCATTGCTTTCTCCCTGCTTTAGCAGGACAGAATTTAAAAAGGCAGCCTAATGGCTGCCTTTTTTGTTTCTTGAGAGACCCGCTTATGCGCAGGTCATCGCTTCTACACTGATCTCACCATCGGCATCGACGCTAATGGCAACTTCTCCACCCTCTTCGGATAGTTCGCCAAATAGAATCATCTCGGCTAACGGCTTCTTCAGCTTCTCTTGAATCAAGCGTTTCATTGGGCGTGCACCCATCTGCTCATCGTAGCCCTTCTCTGCAAACCAAGTACGGGCTTCATCATCTAGATGCAGCACAACACGCTTATCTTCTAACTGAACTTGAAGCTCAGCAAAGAACTTATCAACCACACCTTTAATAATGCCAGTTGTAAGCGCTTTGAACTGAATAATGCCATCAAGACGGTTTCGGAACTCCGGCGTGAACATCTTACGTATAGCAGCCATACCGTCAGAAGCATGATTTTGCTTAGTAAAACCAATCGAAGCACGGCTCATATCTTCCGCACCGGCATTGGTAGTCATCACCAAGATCACGTTACGGAAATCTGCTTTACGACCATTGTTGTCAGTCAAAGTACCGCTATCCATCACTTGAAGTAACAGATTAAAGACTTCTGGATGCGCCTTCTCGATCTCATCAAGTAACAGTACACAATGTGGAGACTTAGTAATCGCCTCTGTCAGCAAACCACCTTGGTCATAGCCAACATAACCCGGAGGTGCACCAATCAAACGCGATACTGTATGACGCTCCATGTACTCAGACATATCAAAGCGAACTAGCTCGATACCCATTATACGTGCAAGCTGCTGAGTCACTTCTGTTTTACCGACACCGGTTGGACCAGCGAACAAGAAGCAACCCACAGGCTTATCTGGCTCTTTAAGACCCGCTCGGGAAAGCTTGATCGCAGAAGATAGCGTATCGATCGCTTCATCCTGCCCAAGAACAACCATCTTGAGATTGCTATCCAGCTTTGCCAACTGATTCTTATCAGAGGCAGAAACACTTTTAGGTGGTATACGGGCAATCTTAGCGACAATCGCTTCGATATCTTCCGTACCGATCTCTGCTTTACGCAGTTCTTTTGGCAATAGACGCTGATAAGCCCCAGCTTCATCAATCACATCGATTGCTTTGTCGGGCATGTGCTTATCGTTGATGTAACGACCTGCTAGCTCTGCAGCTGCACGAAGTGCTTCATCGCTGTAAGCAAGTTCATGGTGTTCCTCAAAGCGACCTTTAAGGCCTTTAAGAATCGCATAAGTATCTTCGATACTAGGTTCAAGGACGTCCACTTTCTGGAAACGACGCGCTAATGCACGATCTTTCTCAAATATTCCGCGGAATTCTTGGAAAGTAGTAGAACCGATACAACGGATCTGACCTGAACTTAGCAGTGGTTTAAGTAGGTTTGATGCATCCATCGAGCCACCAGACGCTGCACCAGCACCGATAATGGTATGAATCTCATCAATAAATAGAATCGCGTGATCTTTGCCTTTGATCTCGTTTAAGAGACCTTTCAGGCGTTTCTCGAAATCACCACGGTATTTAGTACCGGCAAGCAAAGCACCCAGATCAAGTGAGTATACGATCGACTCTTTGATTATTTCAGGTACTTTATCTTCAACGATCAACTTCGCTAAACCTTCGGCAATCGCCGTTTTACCAACACCCGCCTCACCAACAAGTAGAGGATTGTTCTTACGGCGGCGAGATAAAATCTGAACGACACGCTCTACTTCGGAATCACGCCCTACAAGCGGGTCGATTCGGCCACTTTCAGCTTCTGCATTTAGATTGATCGCATATTTAGCGAGCGGGCTATCATCCTTCTCTTCGCCAGCGGCTTCACTTTCAACCGAAGAATCAGAATGCTCGTGATCGTGCTCTGACATTTTAGAAATGCCATGCGAGATGTAATTGACCGTATCGATTCGCTCAATGCCATGCTGCTGTAGAATATAAACAGCCTGACTCTCCTGTTCACTGAAAATCGCTACGAGTACGTTGGCTCCGGTAACTTCATTCTTACCAGATGACTGAACATGGAACACCGCACGCTGAAGTACTCGCTGAAATCCGAGTGTAGGCTGCGTTTCCAAATCAGGTAATGTTTCTGATAGTAAAGGCGTGGTTTCTTCGATGAATGAAGAAAGGTTCTGCCTTATACCTTCAAAGTTAGCACCACAGGCTGCAAGAACTTCATGCGCCTCATAATTATCCAACAACGCCAGCAACAAATGTTCGACAGTTATAAATTCATGTCGCTTTTCCTTTGCGGCCTGGAAAGCTGCACTGAGCGTGTCTTCGAGTTCTCGGTTTAACATAACGGTTCCTCTTCAGACTTTCTCGACTTCACATAGCAGAGGGTGATTATTATCTCTCGCATATTGATTAACTATAGCTGCTTTCGTATCAGCTACATCACGGGTAAAAATTCCACATACTCCTTTCCCTTGAGTATGGACCGATAACATAACTTGTGTAGCTTTTTCTTGGTCCATATTAAAAAACATCATGAGCACAGCCACGACGAAATCCATTGGAGTGTAGTCGTCATTCATTAAAACCACACGATACATCGATGGTTTCTTAAGTTGCGGCTTTGCTTCTTCCGTGGCTAATCCGTGATCATGATCAAAATCTTCATGTTCATCTTCATTAGACATTCGAATTACTTTTTGTTCAAAATCAATAGACATCTAACAATCTTCTAAATTTACGCTAATATTTACTATTGAACAGTGATTGTACACTTGTCACATATTCTGTGTGTGGTGCTATAATCAGAATAGCAGGATAGGCACGGCCCCAGTAGTACCTGCAACTTTTAGGGGACAACCTTTAGCCACTATTCTAGCAGCTAAAGGAAGTACGTTCAGGTTAGTAATCCAATTGTAGTTTTGGATACGGGAGTTAGTTATGCAGACAGGGAAAGTAAAGTGGTTCAACAATTCGAAAGGATATGGATTTATCCTATCAGATGAACATGAAGAGGATCTCTTTGCTCATTATTCTGCGATAGAAATAGATGGCTATAAGAGTCTCAAAGCGGGCCAACAAGTTGAGTTTGAAACCCAGCCGGGTCCAAAAGGTACTCACGCCGTTCAAATCAAACCTTTAGCAACCCAGTAATAAAAAGGTTAAATCGATAGACTAAAAAACCAGCATGGAGCTGGTTTTTTTGTGTTTAAAAGAAACCATTACATATTTTTGATGATCGCTTCACCAAACTCGGAGCTTGATAATAGCTCTGCACCATCCATAAGCCGCTCAAAATCATAGGTCACTGTTTTAGCTGCAATAGCACCATCCATACCCTTGATAATGAGATCAGCAGCTTCTAACCAACCTAAATGTCTTAACATCATCTCTGCGGATAGGATAAGCGACCCAGGGTTCACCATATCTTTGCCAGCATATTTAGGAGCCGTCCCGTGGGTTGCTTCAAATATGGCCACTTCATCTGAGATATTGGCTCCCGGTGCGATCCCTATACCGCCTACCTCTGCAGCTAAGGCATCTGAAAGGTAATCACCATTTAGATTTAGCGTTGCGACTACATCATACTCAGCAGGTCTCAGCAGAATCTGCTGTAACATCGCATCTGCAATCACATCTTTAATTATGATCTCTTTGCCTGTGTTTGGATTTTGAAAGGTCATCCAAGGGCCACCATTTTTTAGCTCAGCTCCAAACTCTTCTTGCGCCAACTCGTAACCCCAATCCTTAAAAGCACCTTCGGTAAATTTCATGATGTTCCCTTTATGTACCAACGTTAGGGACTCACGATCGTTATCAACACAGTACTGCAGCGCTTTTCTGACTAGACGTTTAGTACCTTGCTCAGAAACAGGCTTCACACCAATACCACACTGTTGATCAAAGCGGATTTTAGTAACACCCATCTCCTCTTTTAGAAAGCGAATCACTTTCTCTGCTTCAGGAGACCCAGCCTGCCACTCAACTCCAGCGTAGATATCTTCCGAATTTTCCCTGTAGATCACCATATCTACATCTTCTGGCTTGATGACTGGGCTCGGCACGCCTTTAAACCAACGCACCGGCCTTTGGCAGACATAAAGATCAAGTTCCTGTCGTAAAGCGACATTAAGAGATCGAATACCACCACCTACAGGCGTGGTTAAAGGTCCTTTAATCCCAACCACAAATTCCTTAAAAGCTTCTAAAGTTTCATCAGGAAGCCATGTATCTTGATCATAAACGGAAGTAGCCTTCTCCCCGGCATAAACTTCCATCCAAGCAATGAACCGAGCGCCACCGTAAGCTTTATTTACTGCCGCATCAACAACATTAATCATGGGTGGAGTGACATCTACCCCAATCCCATCTCCTTCTATATAGGGAATGATTGGGTTATCAGGAACATTTAATGAATGATCTTGGTTAACTGTTATCTTGCCGCCAACAGGTATGGAAATATTTTTATAACCCATAATCTACTCCAATTAGCTTACTTGCAACGCAGATACCTTAATCAGTGATATGATTGCACTATATGATCAGTATAGATCAGCAGTAATCCTGTGATTGATCACACCACGCCTTAACGAACTGAAGAACCATGAGCCAGCTATTACTTTTTAATAAACCTTTTCAAGTACTTACTCAGTTCACTACCAATGACGATAAGAGCACCTTGGCGGATTACATTAACCAGCCAAACTTTTATGCTGCAGGAAGATTAGATTACGATTCCGAAGGATTACTGATCCTTACAAACGAAGGTGCAGTACAACACTATTTAGCTAACCCGAAGTTTAAGCAGGAAAAAACGTACTGGGCACAGGTAGAAGGTGAAATGACTGATTCTGCCCTAAGTGCATTACGCAAAGGCGTTGAACTTAAAGATGGTATGACCCGCCCCGCTAAAGCAAGAGTAATTGATGAGCCTGACATCTGGCCTCGCAACCCACCGATTCGTGAGAGGAAAAACCAGCCAACAAGCTGGATAGAACTAAAAATCACTGAAGGTAAGAATCGGCAAGTAAGGCGTATGACTGCTGCAGTGGGCTTCCCTACTCTTCGACTCATTCGTTATGCAATTGGTGATTGGACACTCGATGGCTTGCAACCTGGTGCCTCAACTCTAATCGATGCTACTTTAAATCTCCCCAGAAGCAATACAAACAATACCCGCCGAAGAACGAATGGCAACCGCAGTCAAAAAACGTTCAAACAGGCAAACAAACGCACAAGAAGGTAGTTAATAGATTAATTAGCTTTCATATCCTTTCACAGACCTATATTCTTGGTATTTCACGATCAAGTATTTGATTTACTACTAGAATATTCTTAGCTACTTGATGAACACCGAGCTATCGAACTCAATGTTAAGAATAAGTCGCTAGTTGATGAAAGGAGAACGCTGATGAAACACTGTTTATCTATCATTGGTGTAATGGTTTGCATCCTAGCATCCGCCGTTTCCGCGAATGACAAAGCAATTCGCATCTATCACGACTCTGATTACACCTCTCATTCTTCCTCTGCAGATGCCATGAAAATGGGCTTTCTTACTGCGTTAGACGAAATAGATTATAAAATTGGTGACTACAGAATTGAGTTCATCAAAAAAGATCATCGAGGCAATGTAGTACGCAGCCATCGTACAATGAAACAATACCTCAAAGACCCTAAAGCTCTATTCATTCTAGGCGGATTACATTCCCCACCTTACATCAAATACCGCCAGTATATTAATGACAATGGCATTTTGCTTCTTGTTCCATGGGCAGCAGGCGGTCCCATTACTCGTCATCCTAATAGTAAAAATTGGGTATTCCGCCTTTCCGTAGACGATACAAAAGCAGGCTTAAGAATCAGCAATTACGCTGTAAATACAAAACAATGTAAAACCCCACACCTACTACTGGAAGATACGGGTTGGGGTAAATCTAATTTCAAAACAATAACCAACTACTTTGATACTAAACTTTCCATTACACCTGAAGTCACATGGTTTAACTGGAACACAAAAGAAAATGCAGCCAAATTAATTTTAAGAGAAATTGCTAAATCCGACAGTGACTGCGTTATCTTCGTTGGTAACGCTATAGAAGGCGCTACCTTTATGACAGCCATGACAGAGGTTGAACAATTCAATCTACCTGTCCTATCTCATTGGGGAATTACCGGCGGTAACTTCCCACAAAAATTAGGCTCCAGCACTTTATCGAAACTCGATTTAAGTTTTATTCAAAGCTGCTTTTCATTTGTCAGTTCAGAAGAAACCCCATTTAGCCAATCTGTTTTTGCCCGAGGTCAGAAACTATTCCCTAATGCGATGAGCGATTACCGGTCCCTTAAATCACCAACGGGATTCACTCATGCGTACGATTTAGCTAAGGTCGCTATCCAAGCTATGCAGGAGATACCTCTTAGTGATGATATGGTAAAGAACAGGCAGTTACTAAAAGAGAAATTGGAAGCGTTAAACACTCCCGTAAAGGGCCTCATAAAAACTTACCACAAGCCTTACTCGCCATTTACGCAATCCAACTTAGATGCCCATGAAGCACTGGGACTATCTGATCTATGTATGGCCAAATTTACACCAGATGGCGTTATTGAAGTCATGCAAAACACTAGTCGTTAACACCTTTGATAGTTGAGTTTCAGGATGCAGCCAAAAGCAAATCGCTTTAAGCTTTCAACAGATACACTATTCTATCTGTTTATCGTTTCGTTTTTCGCGATAGCTTTAGTTTCCAGTTATTTAGCGATCGGCGAACGAGTTCGAAATACAACTGTAAATTTTCAAAAACAAACCACCAGCGCACAAGCCGCGAATGCAGCCTTATCGATTGGTAGTTATGTTGATGACCGAATTCTCTTCTTACAAGATTTAGCCAAGCACCCTCTACTTACAAGTGCCGTTATGGCAACACTAGACTCCAAAGAGAACTTAGTAGATTTCTTAGACTCTCTGCTAATTCTTGGACAAAACGAGGCTATTTACTTGCTGAATATTGTAGGTGAACCAATATATGGTCCTAAAAGCCAGCCGCTGAATTTGGACTTAGAAAATGAGATATGGTTTGAAGATATTCTTAGCGGCAACAAACCATGGGCGATATTAAAACACCGCAAGAATGAGCAATGGCAATTTTCCATCGCCGTTTCGGTCAATTACAACGGTGCAAGCGAAGGCGTACTCCTCGTTCATTTTGCTAAAGATATTAGTACATTATTCGCAACACAAGAGCTGGGCACAGGAATAAAGATCAGAGGGGACTATCTGGATTACTCTTCGTTAACAGACACTATTGAATACCAAAAAGTCGGTACTCAAATAGCAGGAAAAACACAGCTCACGGTTGAATATTACATCGACCAACAAGGACTAACGTCGGAAGTAAACGACGTTATCCAAAGTATTTTCATCGGCCTCTTAATAGCCTTTCTTGTCGTTTTTATCCTTTTATTCTGGCTTGGTAAAAAGTTTTTTATCAATCCGCTTAAGGCCGTGAAACAATCAGAAAAAGAGCTACGTGACGAGCAAAATAGAAACAGGGTTTTGCTAAAAGCTCTCGAAGTTAGCCCAGTTGGTGTAACCGTTGCTGACGCTACAAAATCCGACATGCCAATAATCTACAGCAATAACGCTTTTCTCAATATCACCGGCTATAACGAAGATGAAGTGCTAGGGAAGAACCACCGTATTCTTGCCGGCCCCAAAACCAACCCAGCCACAGTACAAAAAATAGCAACAGCGTTAAAAAATAACGAAAATATCAAAGTTGAAATCCAAAATTACACCAAAGGTGGAATGCCATTTTGGAATGAAGTAGCCATCGCTCCCGTTTTTGACGATCAAAACAATTTAACTGCCTTTGTTGGCGTCGAAAATGATATCAGTGAGAAGATAAGGCGTGAGCATGAACTATCTGAGACCGCACGGCAGCTAGAGCTAGTGGTCGACTCAACTGAGGTAGGCATTTGGGACTTGAGAGTCCAAACAGGTGAATTAAGTCTCAATGAACGTTGGGCCGAAATTCTTGGTTACACCTTAGATGAGTTGCAACCGATAACCATCGATACTGTTGAACATCTAATACACCCTGATGACATTCAGTCATCAAGCCATCAATTAGATAAATACTGCAGTAAAGCCAATGATCGTTATAGCTGCGAACTAAGAATGAAACATAAAAATGGCCAATGGACTTGGTTATTAGACGCCAGCAAAGTCGTTGAATGGGACAATGACGGAAATCCCGTTCGTATTATTGGAACTCACCTAGATATTACGAATCAAAAGCTATCTGAAGAATCTCTCTTAAAAGCAAAAAACGAAGCTGAACAAGCAAGTATTGCGAAGAGTGAATTCCTTGCCAATATGAGTCACGAGATAAGAACGCCAATGAATGGTGTTATCGGAATGACGAATATATTGCTCGATAGCGGCTTAAACCAACAACAACTCGACTATGCCAATACCGTAAAAAACAGTGCCGATTCCCTGCTAACCATTATCAACGATATCCTAGACTTCTCCAAGGTAGAGTCAGGCAAATTAGAGTTAGAATCGGTAGATTTTAATATGGGTCAGTTGCTAGACGAGGTTGGAACAGCCTTAGCCACACGTGCCCATGAGAAAAACCTAGAACTCATTTGCCCCGCCACCTCGATTACTAATCAATGGTTCAATGCTGATCCAAGCCGTATTCGCCAGATCTTAGTTAACCTTATCGGTAACGCATGTAAGTTTACCGAATCAGGCCAAGTAGCCGTTTTCTATGAATCTAAGCAAGTCACACCTAAGCAAAGTGATATAGTGATCAAGGTGGTTGATACCGGCATTGGATTAGACGCAGAGCAACAGGCTCGATTATTTGAACGCTTTAGTCAGGCTGACGGCTCTACTACCCGAAAATATGGTGGTACCGGTTTAGGGCTTTCGATCAGCCGACAGCTAGTCGAGTTGATGGGTGGTGAAATTGGTGTAGACAGTCAACTCGGTAAAGGCTCGACATTCTGGATAAGCTTGACGCTAGCCCATGCTACTCCAGAGCCAATTACTCAGCCAATCGAAGCATTACAAAACAAAAAGATCTTGGTGATTGATCCTAATGAAACCAATCTAAATCTACTCGGAGATATATTAACGAGCTGGAAAATAGAGCATGAGCTGACCTCGAAAGCCGAAACCGGTTTTGAAAAGTTGAAAGCGGCCTCAACAGCCAAAATGCCTTTTGATATAACGATCATCAATCAAAAGCTATCCGATATGGATGCTATCGAGTTTGCCACACGCTGCAAACACGAACCTCAGTTAGCAGCCAACAAACTTCTTGTTCAAACAGTCAGCAATCAAAACTTTGATAAAGAAAGGTTTGATAAAAACAGCTTACACAGTCTTATCGCTAAACCGATCAACCAAAGTCAGCTTTTTAATAAATTATTAGATCTTGTCCAAGTTAAGCAACAAAACACCTCAACAAAACCTACTACCCATAAAAAAGCAGCGCAGTCGTTTAATGGCAAAGTTTTACTTGTAGAAGACAACATTACCAATCAGGCCGTAGCACGCGCTTTATTAGAGCAGCTCGGACTAAAAATTGATGTCGCAGCTAATGGTGAGGAAGCATTTTCAGCCCTCGATATGATCCAATACGATCTCGTCTTTATGGATTGCCAAATGCCGGTTATGGATGGCTACGAAGCTACCAGAGCGATTAGGGAAGAAAGTAAATTTAAAAACTTGCCTATCATTGCCATGACCGCAAATGCCATGGCAGGCGATAGAGAAAAGTGCCTTCAAGCCGGTATGAGTGATTACATATCAAAACCAATCAATGCCGAGCGCTTAATCCAAGCACTTAATCATTGGCTTCCTGATGACAAAAAATCCACGCCCAACAAAGAGCAAGGTGCTTATAACATTGAAGACAAACCGCTAGTATGGGACCGCGCAAGCGCACTCAAACGCTTAATGATGAACGATAAACTGCTCGTTAAAGTGCTTGAAGCCTATCTTCAGAACTCAGCTGAACTGATTGAAAACACACAACATGCGTTCAGAAATCAGCAATGGGAAAAGTTAAGGCAGCAAGCTCATAATATTAAAGGCATGGCCTTAAACTTGTCAGCCCCACAGCTAAACGATATTTGTAAGAAGCTTGAAATAGAAGCCGCAGATCAAAATCAGGAAGTGCTTGAAAAACTACTTCCTGAGTTCGTAACCACAGCCAATGCCCTATCTGATGAATTTGAGAAATACCTTTCAAAGAATGAGCATATTGTCACTCAGGAAAACTAACTTTCTAAAATTTCGACCGTTTCTATAGCTCCTAATCCATACTCAATGCAGTTTTAAGGCGTGATAATAAACCATCCTTATTTTCTATCGATTCCGCCAATTTTACTGAGCCAGTTGGCGCAACAACATAAGGATTAGTATTACCTTGGATTTTAGTAATCATTCGATTGCGCTCTAACTCCCATTGATCAACGGGATCTAGCTTTGCCCAAGCATTAAACAGCTTTTCCTGCTTATTACTGATACGAACGCCATACTGATCGCGCATATAAAAGTACGTACGAGCAATGTCGCCACGGCGATGTTCAGCTGGCTCGGCCTTACGCTGCTTAAAATCGACTTCCATATCACATTGCCCATAAACACGCGGTTCACCTGCTAATTGTGTGAAGCTAAAATTAGATCGATCACCATTAACCTCGCCGATTGCAGGTACAAGGTTGTGAAGGTCAGATTCCATCTTCTTAAATTTAGGGTTCTTCTTACAAGCTTTGCGTCCTCCGTCTTGCCAACATTGCAATTGATGACCAAAAGCCCAAGCCGGCATTACGTGCTCCCACTCAATACGCTTTGCTCTATTCGCGTTTTTACGTGGTGAGTAGCCACAGGATTTTAAATCTGGCACTAACTTTTTACCTTGAGCTTTATAGTCACAACCACAATAAAAGCTCTGCTGGTTATCTGCGTAGATCTCTTTAAGAATCTTTTTAGCACTACCGAAAGACTTAGGATGCTCAGCTAAAGCCAAGCCTGGGATCATTAGAAGAGCCACAGAAAAGTACTTGTACATTGGAATTCCTTTTAAAGGCGTCCAATGCCAATCGATGCTTCCTGCTTTAAATTAGTTACTAGAGTTTGAGGCCAATATGAGCGGTTAAGTAGCTACTCAAAAGCCACGACCATCATACGGCTAAAAGATAAATTTAAGCTTAACCTTGTGAAAAGAGCTGGTTCATACCATCAACAAAATCAGATTTACCACCATAAGAGGGATGACGGATATAGCGGATATCTTGATCAGGAAACGCTTTTTGCAAACAGTCCGTTCCTTTACGACCTAACCCAGCAATTACATCGGGTTGGTAAACATCCATCAGCATTTGTAACAGCTCTAAACCTTCTTCTATTTCAGCTTTTAATGGTGCCCTATTCTTTTTTTGAATACGCGAAGGATGCGGATGATAAGGGAACGAATTCCAAAAAAGCGGAACTGTGTTTTGTGAACACAAATAGCGCCAGACAATAGAGGCTGTATTCTCAGCAGTAAGCGTATCAGGGTTAAGCTCAATTTTTGGCTTTAACTGCTTCAAAAAAGGATGATCAACCTCATCAAACAACTTGCCACTGGAAAACGGAATCCCAGTTAAACGACCACCTTTAAAACCATAGGCTTCGCCCACCAAAAGAATCTTTGGTCCAGATTGCTCAAAGGCCAGTTCAATGTATCGCTTTAGGTTCTCTAATTTGGTTTCATCCCTATATGGATTAAATACAGTTAGAGTGTTTTTACGTTTGCTAAGTTTTGTGTAAAAACTTTCTAGATTAGGCATTTAACAAAGTCACAAGTTTATGCGTTAAAAACATGATCGATACAACGGCTAGACCAAATACGTAAAGCCCCCAATGAATCTGAATTGACGCGACAGCACCGAGCTTTACAGTCACCAACAATACCGCAACCACCATCACATCAAGCATCGCCCAACGACCGTAATCATGCATCAAGCCAAGCAATTTACGTTGTTTAGCGGATATTTCATCGCTTGGCGTTGTTAATCTAAATAACAAAAATAACTTAACCAACGGTAGAACTACACTAAAGAGGAGGACCAGAACCGCTAGGATCAGATGCCCTTCAGTTAAAAGGCTATGTACACCGCCAATGACAGAAAAAGAACTCTCGAAGAAATAGAACTTGCTCATCGTCATCATCGGACTAAACAGCCCAACAGCCAGACAGATCGTCGTTAAGATCACAGCTATTCTGAGCCATAAAGACTGAGATGAAGATAAAGGGGTGAATCTATCCATGAAAGGGCCTCAAAACAAAGTAACGCAAGTATACCAATCCATAGCTGCCAAAGTGCAAACGAAACATTTCTGAGTGTTGCTTGAATGTGTTTGTTAACCTTGTGCTCTCAAGGTTTAGTGTAAAGATGCAGGCTAAATAAAGTCTGTATTTAGCCTGCGATGGAGTTGACGCTAAACCGCCATATCAATCTGTTGGACCGTTCCAACATCACCGGCTTCAGTTAAGTAGAAACCACTGGAGCGGACTCGGCCATTCTCTTGATTGTTTTCCCCTTTAATATCGAAGGGCGTTTCGGTTGAGCCTAAATAGATCGCCCCTACACCACTATCAGCCAATGATTCTAGGTAATCACTATCTTCTGTTTTATGCCATACAAGAAGATCGTCGAATATAGAATCACCCTCATCGATATAGTTGTTACCGTCCTCATCATATTGGGCAAGATCGGCAAAGCCATTACCCGTTAAAGCACCAAATAGCTCTGTACCGTCATTGATTATGCCGTCTTCATTCTTATCTAGAGCTAGCATGCCGCTTTCACCGGTGAGATAACTAATGAGTTCTTTATCACCATCAGCATCAAGATCAAATTCAAACTTCTCATCAGAAAGATCTGCGTGATTGCCTTCAAAGTTAAGGATCAATGGATCTGTAAACTCCACTACACTGGTCATCTCAAACTCGCGTGTAGCAGAGTAACTGCGCTCCATTTCAAGGTTCAGATCAAACTCTATCTGCTTACCATCAGCCGTGGTTACCATGCCACAGCTATGGAAACTGGAGCACTCATACTCCTCAACGGTTTCGGTCACCTTAAACGACATTTCCATCTTTATAGGTTGTAGTTGCATGGGTACACCGCCTATTCCATCTTCGCTCGGAATAGAATCAGCATCTGGGATCTCGACATCATCGGGAATGTCAGTTTGTATGTGTTTTGGGTTAATAGCATTTAACAGACTTTGCCAAAGCCTCGCTTTCGTAATCTCTCGTTGCTCAGCGATATTTGGCTCGTTGTCTGCAGTTCTAAATTGTAAACCTTGATCAGTTAAGACCAGAACTGAATTACCCTGAAACTGATCATCGCCTTCTGTTGATGGCTGTTGGCCAACAGCAAGAGTACTAAATAAGCTACTTTGCTCTTGGCGAAGAAACGATTTTGCTTCGCTTAACTGCGTAAGAAATCCATTGCCCTCACTCCCCCAATCAATCATTTTGGTTTGAGAGCTATATTCCGTTTTCTGATGCTCAGCACTCATATGTACATTACTTGTCTGAATAATCATTGTTCTCTCCTTGCTGATTTTTTGCGTCAATAAACCCCCGCCGTTCTATGAAAAGAAAGCGTGAATCATTTCTTCAGGGCGCAAAAAACCAGTTTTTGTGAATAACAAAAACAAAAAATCGATTGTTAATACTCAGCGGAAAATATTTGCCTAAACTCAGTGTACGTTAGGCAAAACTCATCTGTTGTCCGAGCTAAAAGCCAAGACAAATTTTCCGATAAGTAAGCTTGTATTAGGTTATTAAATTAAAAGAGATTTCCTGATGACCACTACCTCCCTTGCTGAAAGCCACGGAATACATAGGCTGGAAGAGAATAGCCCATAATAGCCATCACAAAATCGGGCTGTTTTATGTTCATTTTCAGATCCAACATTACGCGGTTCGCATCGACTAATTACGTTTGAGTAACCTTAGGTTCAGCAAAAAACGGGCCGCTATCACATTGAATATCAAAGGAATTTGAAAGATATAAAAAAAGCCGCTGAATGCGGCTTTAGAAAAGAAGAAAAATGCTCTAATCAAATTTGTAATATTTTTGATTGAGATAAGTTGCAACTGCCGATACCTCATCAGGGAACCAGCCAACATCCAGCATGGTGTTACACATCTCTACCTGAGCTTCTAATCTCGAATAAGTGTGTACTCGACGATTAGGCCTAGTGTAGATATCCGAGCTATGACAAGTTTCACAGTTAGCGTCGGTGTACACTTCCCCACGGATCGTTCGTTCCAAAGCAACAGATTCATATAACTCTTTACCCTCATCAGCATCTGAAGCTGAGACCATTCCGCAGACAAGTAGCAATAGGGTCGGTAAAACCTTAAGTTTAAGTAATGAGCTCATGATCTATACATTGGCCTCAAGTCAGGTGAATGAACAACGACGTATCAGTGAATGGTAGCGTCGTTTTATGGTTAGACACTGATAAGCACAGAATAGCTGAGCAGATGTCAGATAAGCAAACATCATCAACAAACCAAAAATACTGTATCTAGCGTATCAGAGACTAAATATATTGAGATGGTAAAAGGGAAATTGTATCCCGCGTATAAAATGAGCATCGCAATTTAATTGGCCCATTTTATATGCAGAGTACACTTTAAGCAGATTTACGCTCGTAATAATAATTATTGCTTTCAAATGCGAGTTTTTTAAGTGCTGCTATCTTTTCAGAATAAAGGTCCTTGCTGACGTACAACGCCGTATCGATAAAGCGCCTGCCTTTTTGCTTGTAACGTCGATCATTCTTACGATTTTTGTTTTCAAGAAGATAGCCTAACCTTCTATCCACTCTGTTCTTCCTTCTCTCTTTACCTTTATAGATACCTCTTTGGAATTGGAGATGCCACTCATAAGCATGAACCAAAGTTGGCATCATTGGGCTGTGCCTTTTTCCTTTTGAATTACACCAATAAAACACTGCTCGATAATCTTTTATATCCTTTATTAGCTGGAGTTTCATAGGATCACCCGAACATGATTTACATTGAATCTCGTTATCAAGCCTACTGGAGATAAAAGGGAGTTATTAACACACCGCAGGATCAATCAAGTAGGCTTGTTTATCATTTTTAATTACTTAAATCTGGAATAAGCACACCCTCAGTGATCACATGAATCACACCATTACAGGCAGGAATGTCGATATAACCTAGATCCAGTGGTGAATCATTAATGCTAAGTCCATTTACAGTCACAAACTCTTTATTCGCCATTCTGATTGTTTTACCGTCACGTTTTACAACGTATTTAGAAGTTCTTTCGCCATAGGAAACATGGTACGCCAATACTTCAATAACTCCATTCAGCGTCAAGGCACCGGCTAAAGCATTAACAACTTCCATAGTGTTAGAGGTATCCACGCCAGTTAGATCCAAAATACCCGCTTCTTGCAGTGCAACCACAGTATTTAAGAATGCTTGATCATTTGGAGCAAATAGCGTCACAGTTCTATCTTCATTGGTAAGGACATCAAATAGATTAGAGCTCCCAATCGTTGCTGTTACAGCACCAATAAGAAAATCGAATTCGCCTGCAGTTACACCGCTTTCATTCAATTCAACCAATTCTGTGACAATCGTACCAAGTTCGTCGGTGCACTCTTCAGCTTGAGCCACTGAACCAAAAGTTAAGCCAGCCGCGCACATCATTGCAGTTATTGTTTTTTTCATTGTTCTATACCTTCAGAGCTTAAGTGGGTTAATCAAACATCAAAGCTGAATACGACACACCAAAGAAATAGATCAAAAAACGTACAGAAATAAATTCATATAAATTTAATTTAGAGGATTACATTTCACGTTCTCTGCAAAACTGGATAGAAAGAGTTTGAATTTATTCGTATTTCTGTAAAGCCAATGGGGATCATTCACTAGCAAAGTAACTGTGTTATCTCTAGTATGATAAATAAACCTAGGGTATATATTTACTAAACAAAAAAGTTAGATTAATTCAGCCAACACTACGATTTTGCAGGATGCAGCTCACCGTTCTTAGCCAATAAGGTTTAATAATGCTGTATCGAGCACTCTTGTATGTTCACATTTTCTTATTTAGTTTTTCGGTTCATTCATCTCCGATCTATCATATTCAAACCGAAGACTTTGCCCCTTATGCCTATGAACTCCCCAACGGAGAGATAGATGGCATGGCCTTAGATATTGTCCAATGGATGATGAATGATCTCGGTATAGATTCCGAGATTATGATGCTTCCTTGGGCCAGAGCTGTTCACAACACAAGAACTAAAAATTGGAATGTGCTGTTCTCTGTTGCACGCACACCAGAGCGAGAAGACTGGTTTCAATGGGTAGGCCCATTTTATTCCGATGAAATTTTGCTCTTTAGAAAAAAAGCAATCGGTAAACCAGCCCCTTCACCAGCAACAATTAAGCAATCTGGACTGGTCTTAGTCACTAGGGACTATCCAGAAGAAAAAATACTGACCCAACAAGGCTATAAAAATCTGGCCTATACAACAAATCCAAGTATTAGCTTAAAAATGCTTTTAGGTAATCGAGCAGATTATTTAGCACTCGGAAAAGCGGCCTTACCTTGCTTGCTCGCCAAAGACAAAATCAAGAGTGATATGGTCGAATCAACAGGTATATCGATCCACTCAACCGAACTGTATATAGCCATGTCGAAAAACACTCCAACCTCGGAAGTTCTGCGCTGGCAAAATAGTCTAGACAAACTTAAAGCGAGTCCGTCATATGAAAAATTTATCAACGAAACTCGACACTGTCAGTGATCTGACATTTTAAGAGATGACTTCATCTAACCTTTTGATCCGAGTAGCAAACAAAAGATCAAAATGATCCATATTAAAAAACTAACCGTATACTTTTTTGATGATATACATGCTCAACTGATTGGAATTACTTGAAACCTTTAATCTGTCATTAGGTTTATAGCTGCTCTAATAAGATTGAATCTATGGTGATGATCATTAGCTATAGCCTTTCAAACAGAGCGTTGGGTGCTTTGTGCCTTTACTTACCTCACGAGAGCCCCCGGTTAGAGTCTGGCAATTTGCCAGGCTCGTTTTTTTAATGGGTAGCATTATGAAGACTGAAGATGACTTAAAATTAGATATGGTTAAAACACTCAGTGTCTCTAATTATATACTCGATAAAGGTGAGAGAATGTCGGCCGGGCATTATGTATATTCCGGCTTACAGGCACGACATGATCATGATGGTTACACATTGACCTTATTCGATTCGGATGTAGAGCTTAACTTATTTTTCCATAATAAATACCAAGCAAATTTTGATCGAAGATCTCAGTTTGATGCCTTCCTACACAAAATCGACCGCATCTATTTTAAGCATCAGCTTAACTAACTAAGTTTTAACTAAAATTATTACTCGCTTTCCCTTCATCATCACGCCAAATTGGATATGGGTTGGTTTGTTAAAACAGCTACCCACTCTTACTTCAAGCATTCCTAAACCAATACTTTAGTAAGTATCGAGCTTACTTTAGCATGCCACATCCACTGAGAAAGCCAGTAACGCTGATAAGATAATGCCGTAAACAATATTGAGATTAGGATTTGAATAGTCTCCTGATCTAGTAGAGGCCAAATCAAGCACCACCCCATAAATCATAACTATAAAAAGGACAGGAATTTTGAAACAGATACTCACTTCAATCGCACTTGTGTTAGTTAGCATCTCTACCGTTTATGCTGGCAAGCCATCAGCAATCAGCTTTAACGGGGACGAATATACATACAGAGCGACCGAAAGCTCTGCACACCAATATACACCTGCGGATCAAGTGGATCTTTCTTCACACAAAGATATGATTTCCTTCACGTTCGCAGAAGAAGTGAAAACAAAGTCTGATTTAAAACCTTTCGCAGAAAATTTTTAGCCGCGTACAACGGTAAAGGAAAGATAATTAAAGCGATCGCCGGCCCAGACCCACATGGCCCTAGCCTGTTCCTTCTAGCCACAATGACAACCAGCGATACAAGCTCAGACGCAAATATGTTCCTAATCAGCGTAGAGAACCAAACTGGTGTTGTAATGAACTACTCCCACCGCGTTTATGGCAAAGATCAAAGCAAAGCGGTCATGGATTGGTTTAATGCTAATGGTCATAAAATGGAATCCACTCTGATGTCTTTCAAACAGTTTCCGAAAGCAAAAGAGTTCAAGTAACGCCAACTGAATAAGCAAAGGGGAATCCTATCCCCTTTGTAATCGAAGCCACTCACTCCAATCCTCGGCTTTCTAAATAACCAGAGCTATTAAGGCTTACACATGTATAAACTCATTATTTCCAGCTTATTGAGCCTAACATTCCTGCTATCGCCTCACGCTGCTGCTAAGAACTGTGAAGATGCTAAAACCAGTATCCAGATGAATCGATGCGCGGCTATTAAACTCGAAGTTGCACACCACCAAATGACAAAGTATTTTGACGCAACTTACAAGCTTTATGCCACAAACCCAACAGAGCTCGAGAGCATCAAAGTTGACCAACAAGACTGGGAAACATACATAGCGTCACACTGTGATTCTATCTATGCGATCTGGGAAGAAAGCCGAAAGAAAGCATTCGTATCTATTTTTTGCATGACAAATAAAACCGACGAGAGAACAGCAGAGATATGGAAGACATACTTATCAAACACTAATAAACCCGTGTTACCTAAGCCCCATAAGTAACACGTTTTTGAGCATGAAAACCTAAATAAAAAGCCTCGCTACTTAGCGAGGCTTTTTAACTATGAGATCAATATTTATCACTATTCGGTTAAATCCTTTAGATATCGCGAATATGATTTAGAAAATCATTTGGCTGCACAACGCCAATAAGCGTTTTATGATCGAGCTTTGCACCTTCGCGATCATAGAAGATAAGTGCCGGCGGGCCGATCAGTGCGTAATCTTTATTAAGCTTTTTAGCCGGTTCGTCATTAGCTGTGACATCTACCTTAATCACTCGGTAAGGCGCTAAAGCATTTTGCACTCGCGAGTCCGCGAAGGTAACCACTTCTAGTTCTATACAAGCGACACACCAATCAGCGTAGAAATCTAGCATTACTGGCTGCCCATTGGCTTTGGCAATCTCTAACTCACTATTAAGTGCTTCTGGCGTTGTCACTTTTATAAAAGGTAGAACCTCAGCTTGTGCAGACTGATCACCTGCAAATGCTTTTAATGGGTATCTAAAGCTATTACCACCGGCCAACGCACCGATCATTAGTGACAAGCCATAAAGCAGAATAATTAAACCTAAACCTTTCGCAAGGTTCTCTTTAGCAGTTTTCGCTTTAGACAGCACACCCATATAGACAGCCGATACAACTAGGATGATCGCAGTTAGCCACATTGAAACGACGGTAGGTACAATGCGATCAAGCATCCAAACGGCCATCAACAACAGTAGCACGCCAAATACCGCTTTGACCTTGTTCATCCATAGGCCAGCATGTGGAAGTAGCTTTCCTGCAGAAGCGCCAACCAATAGAAGTGGTACGCCCATGCCTAAGCTCATCGCAAATAACGCACTACCACCTAGGAATGGATCACCTGTTTGGCCGATATAGATTAATGCGCCTGCTAAAGGAGCCGCCATACAAGGGCCTACAATAAGTGCAGATAAGAAGCCCATAATCGCCACACCGGCGACCGTGCCGCCCTTCTGGCTGTTGCTCGCCTGACTTAAACGGGTCTGAATGCTGTTTGGCAGTTGAAGTTCGTAAAAACCAAACATCGATAAAGAGAGCAAAACGAAGATCAAACTGAAGCTGCCGATAATCCAAGCATTTTGGAAAAGCGCCTGAACATTTTCGCCAAACAATCCTGCGAGTACCCCTGCAATGGTGTAAGTGATCGATACAGCCAGAACATAGACTAGAGATAGTCCAAAGCCCTTAGCCGTCGATACATGCTTACCCTGCCCAGCAATGATACTGGATAGAATTGGAATCATCGGAAAGACACAAGGCGTTAAGGATAGCGCTAGACCTGCTACGAAGAACGCACCCAATGTAACAATCAAGCTGCCCTGAGATAGCATCTGCGCAAAACGATCCTGCTCTGTCACTGCAGGCGCATTGATGGTTTGCATGGTTGCTGGAGCGGCACTCATATCAGTAGCTGATTGAGAAGGGGTAAATGCTGCTATTGAGATCTCTTTAGTGACTGGCGGATAGCAAACGCCTCCGTCCCAACAGCCTTGATAGGTGATGGTTAGCTTGTCATCTTTTGCTGGATCAACTTTGCTGAGCAGCGACAGATCAATTTCAGCGCGGTCGTAATAAACCCAAACCTGACCAAACAACGGGTCATCTTTTAATTCTGCTGGCGCATTCTTACGCGAGATTATCTGCGTTGTTTCGCCATCTTTAAGCTCAATTCTGTCTCTATAGAGGTAATACTCATCTGGCATATCCCAGATCAGCTTTAAAGTATCACCTTCTTGGACATGACCAAAAACAAACGCTTTTTCTACCTGAACAGGGCCCTTTTCACCAAAAGGGTTTTGATCAAATAGTCCCGCTGTCACACTCGGGGAAGCTACAGATAAGATAAGTAAAAACTGTAACCAAAAAACTCGTTTAAATAGATACAACACAGCGTTTCCTATGGATTAATCTCGCAGACGCTTGATTGACAACTTTTATTCCTAACAGTTCGCTATCAATCGGATTTACATAGTTTACCACGCCTTATTTATCGAACAGCACTCGTAAAAGCACTTTAATTAGTAGAAACAACTGCCATTGTTTTGATTTGGCGCAGAATAGACCATCTGCATACTTATAACCTTCATAGGTTTATGGTAAAACAAGCGACACATTGACAAAGAGTCTAGAGAGCCCCAGCGCTAAAAGCGCTCAATAACGTTAAATAGCTCTCTAATGTAGGATAAGAACTAATGACCGATACACGTGTTGAAGATTTAAATATCGAATCAAATAGCGTTCTGATTTCCCCAGATGCGCTTAAGGCTGAAATGCCAATTTCTGAGAAAGCAGCTCAAGCAGTTATGCAAGGCCGCTCTGTTGTTCGTGATATTCTTGACCGTAAGGACCCTCGTTTATTCGTTGTTGTGGGCCCTTGCTCTATTCACGATACAGAAGCAGCAATCGAGTATGGTAAAAAGCTGGTTGAGCTTCAGGAAAAAGTTAAAGATTCCTTGTATCTGGTTATGCGCGTGTATTTTGAAAAACCACGTACAACTGTAGGCTGGAAAGGTCTGATTAACGACCCAGATTTGAATGACTCTTTCGAGATTGAAAAAGGCCTGCACACTGCACGTAAACTTCTTTTAGATCTATCTGAAATGGGTTTGCCACTAGCAACTGAAGCACTAGACCCAATTTCTCCACAGTACATGCAAGATCTGATCTCTTGGTCTGCAATCGGCGCGCGTACTACTGAGTCTCAGACTCACCGTGAGATGTCTTCTGGTCTATCTTGTGCTGTAGGTTTCAAAAACGGTACTGATGGCGGCCTAGAGGTTGCTACAAACGCACTTAAATCTGTTAGCGCGCCACACCGCTTCCTAGGTATCAATGAGAGCGGTCAGGTTTCTATCGTACACACTAAAGGTAACCAGTACGGTCACGTTGTACTTCGTGGTGGTGGCGGTAAGCCAAACTACGATTCAGTAAACGTAGCGCTTTGCGAACAAGCACTTGATAAAGCAGGCCTAGCAAACAACATTATGATTGATTGCAGCCACGCAAACTCAAGCAAAGACCCAGCTCTTCAGCCGCTTGTTGCTGAAAATGCGACCAACCAAATCATTGATGGCAACAAATCTATTGTTGGCCTGATGATTGAAAGTAACCTTGCCTGGGGCAACCAGTCTATTCCTGCAGATCTAAGCGAGCTTGAATACGGCGTATCTGTAACAGATGCTTGTATCGACTGGGAAACAACTGAGAAGTGCCTAGTTGAGATGAACGAGAAGCTGAAGCCTGCACTAGCTAATCGCTAATAGACTCTGCATTCTACAAAAAAAAGCGCACAGGGTAACCCATGCGCTTTTTTTAGTTTTCGGAGAGAATATATACCTCTCCATCACCGTCAAACTCTAATTGCTCCTGCGGCATTTGCCCTCCAAGTCAGATTAAAACTAAATACAGTTTGCCTAATCTGATATGACTGACCAATATGGAATAACCCATATAGCCTGGTTATTCGATAGTAAGAATATTACAAGGTCAATTGATCAGGATCTGAACGGCCTAGTTGAGTCAGCAACTCAACCAGCTTCGGATTAAATCTATAACCGCTTTCACTATTGATACGACTGATCGTTTTAGCGACCGCGATTTTTTGCTTGTGATCCTTCCTTAAGCGCAGATAATTTTGCTGATAGAACTTCAGCATTGAGAGAATCATACTCCCCGCTGGAATATCATCTCCTTTTAGACCAAACGGTCCTCGGCCATCATAGCGCTCAAAACTACATTCAATCAGTTTTGAAGCGGCTAGCCATTTACCGCCTAGCTTTAGAAAGCCAGCTGATAACTCAACCTGCTCTCTCGCTTTGGCTTTTTCCCATTCAGCCGATTCAAGGCCAATATCAAATACAGGCGAAGGGACAAATTTGCTCCCTAAATTCTGAAAGTTGAACGCAGCTAACAATTGCTCCTCAATTTCAGGATGAGACAATTGTTGATTGAGCATACAACCTATTGCAATTAGCTTAGAGAGATCGCCTTGTTGCTGAATCGATTTTGACTGGAGAATTTTTGCGACCTGGCCCATGAAAGCGAGATCATCAAAGTCTTTTAGCTGCTCTTGCGCCTCAAGCTTATCCAACACACTCTCATTTATACTCTGTGTGGCTGTGAGAATGCCTGAGAAGCTTTCTAAGGTTGCTTGAGTCACTTTATCACGTGATGATTGGCCAGACTCATAAACCTGCATTACACCCTTTTCTAGAAGCTCAATATCGGCCGGACTCACATCACGACCACTGATTCTATCTGCGACCAATTGCTCCAGACGGGTAAAAACAAAAGCGATAAACTCACCCTGTATAGGCGTATAGGGAAGCTGTGCTTTTCTGAATTGATCAACCAAATCTTCGAGTCTATGGCAAACGTCAGCAATACTATCGAGAAACACCATATGACAGTTGCCTTTAACTGAATGCACCGCCCTAAACATTTGATTCACAATTTCAGGGTCGTAATTACAGTTTAGGGAACTAAAACAGTGATCCAATTCCTCCATAGCTTCCTTGAAGCTAGAGTAGAACTCCGTTTTCAGCTCATCACTCAGCTGCTGAAATCCTTGATCATTTGCGTCCGACATTCTTCACCATTTCAATTAGCCACAAAAAAAGGATAGCAAAGCTATCCTTTTTTATAACACATTCTGGAATGCTTATTCGTCCGGCATCGCTTTAGGTTGATCTGTGTTCTCATAAATGAGAATAGGATCGTTGTCACCCTCGATAACGCCCTCATCGATCACAACCTTGCTTACATTCTCCATAGAAGGCAGCTGATACATAATATCTAGCAATGTCGCTTCCATAATAGAACGCAAACCACGTGCGCCTGTTTTACGCTCAAGCGCTTTACGTGCAACCGCCTTTAAAGCAGCTTCACGGAAATCAACTTCAGCGCCTTCCATATCGAACAATGCAGCATACTGCTTAGTCAAACTGTTCTTCGGCTCAGTCAGAATCTGAATCAACGCATCTTCATCAAGTTCAGCAAGTGTGGCTACCATTGGTAGACGACCTACAAACTCAGGAATCAGACCGTATTTAACCAGATCTTCTGCTTCTAGCTCACGAAGACTGTCAGAAACCGTTTTCTCTTCATCTTTGCTCTTAACAACAGCGCTGAATCCGATGGAACCTTTCTCTGAACGATCACGAATAATCTGTTCTAGACCAGCAAATGCACCACCACAGATAAACAGGATATTAGACGTGTCTACCTGCAAAAACTCTTGCTGAGGGTGCTTACGACCACCTTGCGGAGGAACAGAAGCAACCGTACCTTCAATCAGCTTAAGCAAAGCCTGCTGCACACCCTCACCCGATACGTCACGCGTAATGGATGGGTTATCAGACTTACGTGAAATCTTATCGATCTCATCAATATAGACAATACCAAGCTGAGCTTTCTCTACATCGTAATCACACTTCTGCAGAAGCTTTTGAATGATGTTTTCTACATCTTCACCTACGTAACCTGCTTCAGTTAGCGTAGTCGCATCAGCAATAGTGAATGGGACATTCAATAGGCGTGCTAGTGTTTGAGCAAGCAGGGTCTTACCACTACCCGTAGGGCCGATAAGAAGAATATTACTTTTGCCTAGCTCAACGTCTGAATTGCTGCTCTTTTGGAAGCGCAGACGCTTGTAATGGTTGTATACCGCTACAGCAAGTACTTTCTTAGCGCGATCTTGGCCAATAACATATTCATCCAGAGCTGCACTTAGCTCTTCTGGAGTCGGCAGGTGATCGCTCTCTTCCTGAGGCTCTGCTTCTTGTATTTCTTCACGAATGATGTCGTTACATAGATCAACACATTCGTCACAGATAAAAACGGACGGACCAGCAATTAGCTTACGTACTTCATCCTGGCTTTTGCCGCAGAATGAGCAGTACAGCAACTTACCACTGTCATCGCCATCTTTACCTTTGATTTCGTCGGTCATTCGACTTCCTCATAATTCTTTATCAGGGCTATACCCTATATTGCTACTCTGTTTCACATTTCAACCCTTATACAAACAAACAGGGTGAATCTTATGATTATAGTAACAATTTCTACTCAGGCTTAATCAGTGTTACGACGATCAAGCACTTCGTCAATTAAACCGTATTCTTTAGCAGCGTAAGGGTCCATGAAGTTATCACGATCTGTATCACGAGAGATCGTTTCTAGATCTTGACCTGTATGCTCTGCTAACAACGTATTCAATTTATGACGAATACTCAAAATCTCTTTGGTATGAATTTCAATATCAGTCGCCTGACCTTGGTATCCACCTAGCGGCTGATGAATCATTACACGAGAGTTAGGTAACGCAAAACGCTTACCTTCAGCGCCACCGGCTAATAGGAATGCACCCATACTCGCTGCCTGACCCAAACACATTGTGCTCACGTCTGGCTTGATGAACTGCATAGTGTCATAGATAGACATACCAGCAGTTACAGATCCACCCGGGGAATTAATATAGAGATGAATATCCTTATCCGGGTTCTCCGCTTCTAGGAACAGCAACTGCGCAACAACCAGATTAGCCATATGATCTTCTACAGGACCTACAAGAAAGATCACACGCTCTTTTAACAGACGGGAGTAGATATCGTATGCACGCTCACCACGAGCCGACTGCTCTACTACCATAGGCACTAGACTACTCAAAATATCTGAGCCACCTTTACCAAAATCCGCCATGTATCACTCCTTAAAACGGAAATAACCTAAACACAAGCACTCGATAATACTACGTTGATTAATTCAGGCAATAGCTTTAACCAACAACACTGCATTTATCATGCGCTAAAAACAAAAAAACGACAGCCAGCTTTCGCTAACTGTCGCTTTTACAGTAGTGACTTTTACGTCAGAAGAGCGTTAATTAAGCTGCAGCACCCTGCTCTGGCTTAATTGCATCTTCGTAGCTAACAGTAACGTCTGTTACTGTAGCAGCTTCAAGTAGGTTATCTACAACCTGCTCTTCAAGAACTAGACCTTTGATCTGACCTAGCATCTCTTCGTTACCCATGTACCAATCGATAACTTGCTGAGGATCTTGGTAAGTTTCAGCCATCTCTTCTAGTGTTTCTTTAACACGAGCTTCGTCAGCTTCTAGTTCATTTACTTTGATCACTTCTTGCATAAGAAGACCGATCTTAACGCGACGGTCCGCCTGATCAGCAAACATTTCTTTTGGAAGCATGTTTGGATCCATATCAGAATCTGGACCCGCAAACTGCATTACAGCTTGACGACGTAGGTTGTCGATTTCGCCATCAATTAGTGCAGCTGGTACTTCGATTGGGTTAACTTCTAGAAGCTGAGTGAATACAGCATCTTTAAGTTTCATTTTAAGAGCCTGCTTAAGCTCACGCTCCATGTTCTTTTGAACTTCAGCGCGGAAAGCTTCTTCAGTCTTCTCTTCTAGACCAAACTTCTCGAAGAACTCTTCGTTTAGCTCAGCAAGAACCTGCTCAGAAACAGTGTGTACTTTTACTTTGAATACAGCGTCTTTACCTTGAAGGTTTTCAGCTTGGTATTCTTCTGGGAACGTAACGTTTAGCTCAACGTCTGCACCTGCAGTAGCGCCCGCTAGACCGTCTTCGAAACCAGGAATCATTGAGTTAGAACCTAGAACAAGGTCCATGCCTTCGCCTTTACCACCGTCGAATGCTTCACCGTCGATGAAACCCTCGAAATCGATGCGTACGCGATCGCCTTCAGCTGCTGCGCGCTCAACTTCGTTCCACTCAGCTTGCTGCTTGCGTAGCGTTTCAATCATCTGATCAAGATCAGCATCGTTTACTTCAGCTGCTTTCTTTTCGATCTCTACTTTAGAGAAATCAGCCAGAGCGATCTCTGGGTAAACTTCGAATTTAGCAGTGTATTCAAGGTTTTCACCTTCAACATCTTTTGTGAATTCGATTGCAGGCGTACCAGCTGGGTTGATCTCTTCCTGCTGAAGCGCTTGGTAGAAGCTTTCCTGAACCACTTGGCCAAGAACTTCTTCACGAATACCTTTACCGTAACGCTGCTTAACAACTTTTACAGGTACTTTACCAGGACGGAAACCGTCGATACGTACTGTACGTGCAGTCTGCTGGATACGCTTGTTAACATCCTGATCGATGCGCTCTGCTGGTACGGAAACCTTCAACAGGCGCTCTAGGCCAGAAGTCGTTTCAACGGAAACTTGCATGTAATGCCTCACAAATAAAATGCTTGAATCAATAATCTTCAACAGACCGACGTATTGCTAACGCTGCTTGATCTGCACAGCCGCTCGTAAATTTCGAGCAAAATCAAAGCGCGAAATTCTCCGGCAAGCAGCTTAATTAGTCAAGTTTAGTAAGCAAAATAACGTATAAGAAATGAAAATTATTATTAGATAGATCACTTAGATCAACAAATAAGCTAGAAATGGCTTTTGTAAGCAGATCAGCACAAAGAAAAATAAATTAAGGTAATTATTAGCCAGAAGCAGCTTTTGATATAAGAAGGAATAAAGATCAATCAATGGTGCGGACGGAGAGACTCGAACTCTCACACCTCGCGGCACCAGAACCTAAATCTGGCGTGTCTACCAATTCCACCACGTCCGCAGATAGATCTTTTTTTACACATAGCTTGAAACTGATTACACCAAAACAACGCTTCGTTGTAAATGGTGCGGACGGAGAGACTCGAACTCTCACACCTCGCGGCACCAGAACCTAAATCTGGCGTGTCTACCAATTCCACCACGTCCGCAATCTATGTGTATCGTTAATGGGGTGGATAATGGGGCTCGAACCCACGACCGCCGGAATCACAATCCGGAGCTCTACCAACTGAGCTATACCCACCATAACGATCGTTTTTGTGTAGTACATGGTGCGGACGGAGAGACTCGAACTCTCACACCTCGCGGCACCAGAACCTAAATCTGGCGTGTCTACCAATTCCACCACGTCCGCAGACTACACAAGAGATTCAATGGGGTGGATAATGGGGCTCGAACCCACGACCGCCGGAATCACAATCCGGAGCTCTACCAACTGAGCTATATCCACCATCAAATCTCTTTCTAACAAATGGCACGCCCACCAGGACTCGAACCTGGAACCTACGCCTTAGAAGGGCGTTGCTCTATCCAGTTGAGCTATAGGCGCCCGACTCATTTGTCAGACCTCAGACTTTGGCCTCAACTAGCGTCTAGCGCTTTGTTTTGACCGCCTCGTCTTGAGGAGGTGCGCATAATATACACCCTAAATTTTGCCGTCAACACTTTTTTTATCTTTTATTTCAAAAGTTTTAGATTGATCATCTAACAACCAATAACTGGCTATTTATCAAGCAGTTATCCCATTTTTGGCTATCAAATTGATCCGATTGATGCTCTAGCCATCACTTTCACCTTTTTCGATGTAAATGTACGCCTACCCTCTTACATCTCAATTACTTGTACCTACTTACTATAGCTAATTAACAAAAGGCGCTTGGACGAAATACTCAACCATGAGAGAATTCACCCCAGATAAAACTTAATAAAGGACCCTCCCTTTAAATGAGCGCACAGATTATTGATGGCAAGCAAATTGCCGCAGATGTTCGCCGTCAGGTTGCTGAAGGTGTTCAGCAACGAATCAACGACGGTAAAAAAGCTCCTTGCCTAGCAGTACTACTTGTAGGTATGGACCCAGCTTCTCAGGTTTATGTTCGCAATAAGAAGAACGCTTGTCAGGATGTAGGATTTGAATCCCGCTCTTTTGACCTACCTGAAGAAACGACTCAAGAGGAATTACTGAATCTTGTTGATGAACTAAACCAAGACGATTCAGTTAACGGCATCTTGGTACAGCTTCCTCTACCAGAACATCTAGATGGCAATGAGATCCTTGAACGCATCCGCCCAGAAAAGGATGTTGATGGATTCCACGCTTTCAATTTAGGTCGTCTAGCTCAGCGTATGCCTGTTCTTCGCCCTTGTACTCCAAAAGGCGTTATGACGCTACTTGAATCTACAGGTCAAGATCTACATGGTATGGAAGCAGTCGTAGTCGGTGCATCTAACATCGTTGGTCGCCCTATGACGTTAGAACTGCTTCTTGCGGGTTGCACTGTAACAACAACTCACCGCTTCACTAAAGATCTTGAAGCACACGTTCGCCGTGCGGATCTTGTAGTAGTCGGTGTTGGTATTCCCGGCCTTGTGAAAGGTGAGTGGATCAAAGAAGGCGCTACCGTGATTGATGTAGGCATCAACCGCCTTGAAGATGGTCGCCTAGTCGGTGATGTGGGTTATGAAGCTGCAGCCGAGAAAGCCGGCTTTATTACCCCTGTTCCAGGTGGCGTAGGGCCAATGACTGTGGCTACGCTGATGGAAAACACTTTAGAAGCAGCAAACAAGCAAAACGCTTAAGTTTGTTACTCAATAAAAAAGGCAGCCTAGGCTGCCTTTTTTTATTTCCGCTAAAGACCGACTCAAGCTTCCCTGAACCAAGTCGTACCTTCACGGCTATCCTTCAGAATAATGCCCTGCTCTGCTAACTCATCACGGATACGATCAGACTCAGCGAAGTTTTTCGCTTTCTTCGCTTCTGCACGCTGAACAATCAACGCTTCGATTTCATCAGAACTAAGCTCGCCCTCTTTGTCTTCGCCTTTCAAGAAGGCATCAGCATCTTGCTGCAGTAAACCAAGAATAGAACCTAGGCGCACCAATTGACCGGCAAGCTTACCTGCCTCAGGTGAGTTTTCACGTGTAGCTTTGTTCAACTCATTCACAAGCTCAAACAGAACTGAGATTGCTTTTGGTGTGTTGAAGTCGTCATTCATCGCTTCAACGAAACGCGCATCAAAATCATTTACTGGTGCTTCATCAGAAATATCAACACCACGTAGTGCTTGATAGAAACGCTCTAACATAACACGCGCTTCTTTTAAGCTATCTTCGCTGTAATCGATATACGTACGGTAATGAACACGCGCAAGGAAGAAACGAACCACTTCAGCGTTGTATTTTTCCAGCACATCACGAATCGTGAAGAAGTTACCTAAAGATTTAGACATCTTCTCAGAATTCACGCGTACAGGACCTGCGTGCATCCACGTATTTACATAAGTACATCCGTTTGCAGCTTCAGATTGTGCAATCTCGTTTTCATGGTGTGGGAATGGTAGATCTGGACCACCGCCATGAATATCAAATGTTGGGCCAAGGCAGCATTTAGACATAGCTGAACATTCAATATGCCAACCTGGACGACCTAGCCCCCATGGGGATTCCCAGCTAACCTCACCCTCTTTAGCAGATTTCCACAATACGAAATCCAACGGGCTTTCTTTAGCTTCATCTACTTCAACTCGAGCACCTGAACGTAGCTCATCAACATTTTTGTTGGTTAATCTGCCGTACTCTTCAAAGCGTTCAACTCGGAAGTAAACATCACCATTGGATGCTGGGTAAGCAAAACCTTTCTCTACCAGTGTTTCGACTAGAGAGATGATATCTCCGATATGCGCTGTCGCTCTTGGCTCTTGAGTTGGACGAAGCACAGATAATGAAGCTTCATCTTCATGCATGGCTGCAATCATACGCTCAGTTAGCTGATCAGGCGTTTCATCGTTTTCAGCAGCACGCTTGATGATCTTGTCATCTACGTCAGTGATGTTGCGAACATAATCCACATCCCAGCCCTGCGAGCGAAGGAAACGAGTAATAACATCAAATGCGACCATCACACGTGCATGACCAATATGACACAAGTCATAAACGGTCACTCCGCAAACGTACATTTTGATTTTGCCTTCTTCTAGTGGCTTAAACGGAGCTTTTTCTTTGGTCAGTGTGTTATATATTTGAAGCATAACTCGTAACTTTATAATTTCGAAAAATAAAAAGGGCCGCTAGTATAAATGAATTAGCACTCTGCGGCTAAGGAATCTCGGTAGGGACAGTTAAATTTAGCTCACCCACACCCACATCCAGTAAAAGGCTTTTCTCAGTACTCAGCACTAAACGCCCATTATTCTCTCGATCCCAAACCAAAGCTTCCCACTGTGCATAAGGCTGAATATAGGTCCGGCGCGCTTCTTCCCAATTCGGAGCATCAGTCATAGGTACTACCCACAGAAAAGAATGTCCAAAAATTTTCTGCTTGGCATAGCCCAATAAAGCCAACCTTTTAGTAACAGGGTCGTAGTCAGCAGCTGTCACCAAACCTTCAACATCAAAGCGCTCAGTCAATGTTACAGATTGCTCTGCTTCACTCTTATCGAGCTTATAAAGATGGGTTTGTTCATTTTCTCTATTCTTAGTGAAAAGCCATAGCTCATTGTTGACCACTGTTAGCGCTTCACAATCGAAGTTATGACTTTTCGGGGCTACTTTCGCTGGTCGATCAGCATATCTAAATTTCAACACTTCAGGGGAGACAACCCCTCCCGCCCTTGTAGACTCTAGATCCTTCCAAGCAACTTTATAAATCTGCAGCTCAATACGCCTGCCGCGATTATTACCGCAGTCCGCTATGTAGAGAAAAGACTCATCTTGTGCAAGTTCTTCCCAATCGATATTTTTTGCATTCTCTACTTTGATTACTTTGACAATGTTGTGCTGCGCATCCAGAGCATAAAGATAGGGCCCATCACCACTATCGTTAATAGTCCAGAGTAATCCATCATGAGAAGCTAAGCCTGATGTTTCTTGCACACGATCGGGCCAAACAGTGTAATTATGTATAACACCATCCCAACCTTTCGCTTTCGCAGCAGGCGCTTTTTCTACCACTTTCTTCTGGCCACACCCCCAAAGGAAAAACGAAAATAAAATCACTGCTAATAACTTCATTTTATGAACCTAAACCTCAAGAGATAACCCAAATTTAGTGCGGCATCACTACAGAAAAATATAGTCCCGTTGTATATAACTAGACCTTTGGTATAAAAACTGTAAGGATTCGAGAATAAGTATAAAAATTAAACAGGATGTACCAGAAATGGATAACGATCAATTTGGCCAGCAGGATCTTGGCCCTTCCTTAACACCACCCAATACTCCTATGAGTAACCCTGTGGCGGAGGGAAACCAAATTGCATCGCAACAGCTTTCAATCCTTTCTGCTCTTGCTCACCCTGCTTGGATCAAAAATCGTCGAGCAGAGTATCTCTTTGTAAATGATGCCTATGCTGAGTTACTCGATATGCCTGCGAAATGCATCAAAGGCAAAACAGATCGACAACTTTTCCCTAAACACCTTCATACTCAACTGGTTGATTCTGATGCTCAAGTGTTTTTATCACAAACACATGTCGAATTAGAAGGACTACGCCTTAACCCCGATTGCCAGCACAGTTATTGGTTAAGCAAAGCACCACTCAAAGACAAACATGGCAAAGTCAGTGGCATTGTTGGATTAATGAAACGATCCGTTCAGCCTACCACAGACCAACTTTCTATCTGCAAGCTCGCTGAAAATGCGATTCAGCAGAGCAATGAAGCGGTTGTCATTGCGGATATCGATTTCAATATCACCATAGTTAACCCTGCTTTTGTTAGGCTGACTGGTTATAACGAACAAGAAGTTATTAACCAACCTGCCAGCGCAATCAATGCTACATGGTTAGCGCCTGAATTTATGGAAAGCATCAATAGCAATTTGCAATATAAAGGCTATTGGGAAGGTGAAACGTGGAGCCGCAAAAAAGACGGGCAGCTATTTAGCGAGAAAATCAAAATCTCGGTTGTGCTCAACAAAGAAGGCCAAAGAACCCACTATATTGGCCAGTTCCTAGATAATACTGAGCAAAAACAAGCCCAAGAAAAGCTTGAGTTTTTAGCCTTTCACGACCCTCTTACAGGTTTAGCTAATCGCGCGCTGTTTTTGGATAGAGTAACTTGCGCTGTGCAACATGCACAAAGAAACAAAACACTATGTGCTGTTATCTATCTCGATCTTAACGAGTTCAAACCCCTCAACGATAAATATGGCCACCCTTTTGGCGATAAAGTACTGACCATCGCCTCCCAACGCCTTAATACTGCAGTACGCAAAGTTGATACTGTCTCTCGTCAAGGGGGGGATGAGTTCGCAGTTTTATTAGAGGATACAGCCTCAATTGAAAGCGCTGTACTTGTATCGCAAAAAATCATTGCGTCTTTAAGACAGCCAATGATGATAGATGATATTGAAGTATGTATCGGTGCTAGTGCCGGTATTGCAGTGTTCCCAGACCACGGCAAGGACGGCGGGAAACTGATTGGTAACGCCGATAAAGCGATGTATGCCGCTAAGTTTCTTGGTGGTAACGGCTATTACCTTTATAAATAGTGTTCAATTCTCTCTTTAAACCGTAAGTTATTTTGAAAAGATTCCACATCAGGTCTAAAACTACACTATGACCAAAATTTTGGAATTTAGGTATGCCTTGTCCTGATTCAGGCAATCCTTGTAGTGCTCATGAGCAGAAGCTACTCGATGAGATTGTGCATACTTACCCTCAACCAATTATTGTGATCGATAATGATCACAGGGTCATTATTTGGAATAAAGCCTGCGAAAAAGTCTTTGGCATTCCTGCCAAGGCTGTTCTTGGAACAAAAGATCAATGGAAAACCTTTTATCCTGCACCTCGTCCAATATTGGCTGATGTAGTTTTAGATGATGACAAAGAGCAGCTTGAGCAGTTTTATCCTGGCCTTCATCGAAAATCTCCGTTTATAGAAGATGCTTATGAAGTTGAAAGCTTCTTCCCCAAACTTGGCAGCAATATTGATAGATGGCTCTATTTCACGGCAAAACGACTATACGATGAAGATGGAAATATAGTTGGCGCTATTGAATCTTTAATTGATATAACCCAAAGAATGGAGGCTGAAGCGGAGGTCAAGCAACTAAACGACGCCCTCTCCGACCACTCGCAAAAGCTCGAAGAAGCCAATGAAGAGCTCAAAGCCACCATGCTAAAACTGGCTAATACGCAAAAGCTAGCTTCTCTGGGCAAATTAGTCGCAGGCATTTCTCATGAACTAAACACACCCATTGGCAATATTCGTACAATCAGCACAGCCTTAAGAGCAGATACTAGTAGAATCCAAGATCAGCTTAATTCTGGTGAAATGACTAAATCAGCCTTGGAGAGTTTTTTAAGTAACGTTCTAGAGTCTACTGATTTAATAGAAAAAAGTACCGCAAAAACTGCCGAGCTGATTTTAAGCTGCCAACAAATATCAACTAATGACAATCAATACGATCGAAGCCAACTTGATTTAAGAGCATTAGTTGAGGAGGTGTTAAATCGGCAAACTCAAACTCTCGCCAGATCAAATATTATTGTGGAGAATCTAATACCCCATGATATTTCTATGAATAGCTTTGCTGCACCTATACAACAGATCTTTGACAATCTGATCAACAATACCCGAATGCATGCATTTGACGACCAACAAACGGGGAAAATTAAAATCTGTGCCCAACTCTGCGATAAGACTATAACACTAATATTCAGTGATACTGGCTGTGGCATTCCAACTAAAAATTTTGCCAAAGTCTTTGATCCCTTTTTCACCACTAAATTTGGTCAAGGTGGCAACGGTCTAGGGCTCTATATAATATTCAACTTAGTCACGGGTGTATTAGGTGGCAGTTTGGAACTTCAATCTCCTGATGATGGAGGATTTGAATTACATATTACTCTTCCCAGCACTTCCCCTTATGCGCTCACGGCAGAAGATGACACTTACTACATTTAACAGTTTTCATATCCAATTATTTTCATGCTGAAATCTTTTTTCAAAACGACCGTTTAAATTGAATAAAAATCAGTCACATTTAGAAACGATGTCCAATACTTATATGTAAGGAGAAATTAAAAAAACGGACGGAAAACTTATGCAAGTGACATCGACCAAAAACAAACCGCCGCAGAATGCCCCTCAACTACAAGACATCAACAAACAGGTTTACCAAACCAGTTTTCAACCTTATCCAGAGACATATTCTAACGTCAGCGCAAGTTTCACAGATCGTACTTTGTCTCCGCCTCTGGCTCAGGTTTATGAAGAAGTCATCATGCTACTAGGCCATGAGCTACATAATGAAACAGGCAATGCTTTTTTGGGATCCAATCCTGCCCCCTCAGGTAATGTAGCTCCGCAAGAATATGCCACAGCTACGCTTGAATATATAACCCAGCAATTTCCTCTATTTCGCAACGCACTACCTGAGTTAAGTGAAGAGCAATCATTGGATCGCTTTATTAACTTAATCACTGAGTCGTTAAATCGAGGGACTTTAACGGCAATAGAACAGCTAGAAGAGATGGCACTTACAGACAGTGACGATTTGAATGAACTGGTAGACCTTTACCGAGAGTATTGCTTAGAAGGAATTGAAACCTTTATTCATAGCTTCGGTTTCTGTTTTGATTCATTTGAGGATGAAGAGTTTACCTCCAATATCCAAGCAGCAGATGAGTTTATCGATGATGAGCTGCTAGATAAATTACTGACATAAAAAATGCCGCCTAAGCGACATTTTTTACGTGTTTGTCTCAATTAATGCAGTTCGTCATATTTTTTACGAATAGCGGCTAATTTGGGCTGAATATCTAAAGGCGCATAATTCATCGCTTGTTCAAAAAGCTCTTTATTCTCCTCAGACAGTCTCTCTTCCTCACTCATCTGAGTGAGCTTTTCCATCGCTTCGGTAAATTTAGGGTGTATTTTATCGGTAGTCATGACCAACCCTCCTTAAGACGTTCTACATTTAGGCAACTTAGCATGAAATTTCAGCTAAACCTTACTGCTATTCTAGCAATGCTCCTGCTATACAACAGCACAATTTTGACATTTAAAACTGCTATTAGTGCATTTAGATGACAAATTCAGAATTTAGCGTGGCTTTACGCTCTTCATTCTTTGCTTCTTACCACTCGGTTTACCCCCTACACGCTTCTTAGCTGGCTTAGCAAAGGACATACCTGCTTTTGAATCTTGTCGTCTACTACTCGCATTCTTGTGCTTACTCGCCGCTTTTGATTTCACCGCAGGCTTTTTAGTAGCACCTCTGCGATTGGAGTTAGCGCTCTTCTCTTCCTCAGGGATCAAACATGAGTCGCGCTCACCAATTAGATCACTGTGCCCCATTTTCGGCAGCACCTGACGTAATAGTGGCCAGTTCTCAGGATCATGGTATCGAAGCAATGCTTTCTGAACTTTACGCTGTTCAGTGTTCTTAGGTGTGTAGAGCTTTTCACTCTTGTAGGTCACTTTTTTAAGTGGGTTTTTATCCGAATGATACATCGCCGTCGCCAAGGACATTGGTGATGGATAGAAGGTTTGTACCTGATCTACTTTGAACTCATTCTTCTTCAACCAACGAGCAAGGTTAACCATATCCTCATCTTCGCAGCCCGGATGAGCCGCTATGAAATAAGGAATTAAGTATTGCTTTTTACCCGCCTCACGGGAGAAACGATCAAACATCTTTTTGAATGCATCGTAAGTTCCCATGCCTGGCTTCATCATTTTAGATAGTGTGCCATCCTCACTGTGCTCAGGCGCAATCTTGAGGTAACCACCTACGTGATAAGTCACAAGCTCTTTTACGTACTCTGGGTCTTCTACGGCTAGGTCATAACGCAAACCAGAAGAGATCGAAACGGTATGTACACCCTCTACCTTACGCGCCTTACGATATAACTCAGTCGTAGGGCTATGATCGGTATTCAGGTTCTTACAGATGGTTGGATAGACGCACGAAAGCTTACGACAAGAAGCCTGAATATCTGGATCGTTACAATTCAGGTGGTACATGTTTGATGTTGGGCCACCTAAATCAGAGATAGCACCAGTGAAACCCGGTACTTTCTCTTTGATATCCTCGATCTCATTGATAACCGATTCATGGGAGCGGCTCTGAATGATACGGCCTTCGTGCTCAGTGATAGAACAGAAGGTACAGCCACCAAAACAACCGCGCATGATATTGATCGAAAACTTGATCATATCGAATGCAGGAATTTTTTGGTTCCCATAACGAGGGTGCGGAATTCGCTGATAAGGCAAGCCAAACACCTTATCCATTTCTGCCGTTTCTAAAGGGATTGGCGGCGGGTTAACCCATAACTCTCGATGACCATGCTTTTGCACCAAAGCACGCGCATTGTGCGGATTCGCTTCTTGGTGCAAAACGCGCGATGCATGAGCATACAAAGCCGGATCTTTAGAGACTTTTTCAAAAGAAGGTAAGCGAATATAAGTTTCGTCAGGTAGCTTCTCTTTACCTTTTAGTGGCGCAGGAATAACACGCAGAGGTTGAGGCTCATCGCCCTTAGACGCGTCTTTTTTATCGCAGGTCGCCGCATCTGTATATTCATAAGGATTTGGTAGCTGATCGATGTAACCCGGCCAATCAATACGGGTTGAATCAACCTCAATATAATCGGCAGGTAACGCTGTTTTTAGGATCGCCGTCCCTCGGAGATCTTGAATTTCTTCAATGGTCTCGCCATTAGCTAAACGGTGCGTAAGCTCAACAATAGCTCTCTCCGCATTACCGTAAAGCAAGATATCGGCTGTCGCATCGAGTAAAACCGAACGACGAACTTTATCGCTCCAGTAATCATATTGAGCAATTCGACGAAGACTTGCCTCAATACCGCCAAGCACTACAGGCGTCTCACGATAAGCCTCTTTGCAACGCTGGCTATACACAATAACCGCACGATCCGGCCTTTTACCGCCCATACCACCAGCCGTATAAGCATCGTCATGACGCGTACGTTTATCGGCGGTATAGCGGTTGATCAAAGAGTCCATGTTACCAGCCGTGATACCAAAATATAGATTGGGTTGGCCTAACTCTTTAAAGGCATCCGCACTAGTCCAATCAGGCTGACTGATGATACCTACCCTAAAACCTTGTGCTTCAAGCACACGCCCCATCACTGCCATGCCAAAACTAGGATGATCTACATATGCATCGCCGGTGACGATAATGACATCACAGCTATCCCAGCCTAATGCATCCATCTCTTCTCTTGAAGTTGGAAGAAAAGGCGCTGGCGCATAACATTCAGCCCAATATTTAGGGTATGAAAACAAGTCAGGAGCAGAACGAGGCATAAAACGAGGCTACTTGAATATGAAATTAGAGTCTATTTTCCCAGAAAGGTAGGTATACGCCCAGTGAAAAATTCTTAATATGGAAAATATTCAATGATAGGAAGGCTATAGCTAAAGACTACAGCCTTGTACAGATCAAACAGAATAGTTTATTTACGTGCTAGTTTAGCAGCCTTTTTCTGTAAGGCTTTCTCTAACTCTTCGGCATAAGTAACTATGCCATCTTGGCTTTCAAACGGACAAATAACTACTGCGAAACCATCTTCTTCTAAACCTGGTGTCCAACGCTCATGCCAAACAGAGAGACTAATCGCTTCCGGTTTACACTCGCTCCACTCTTCAGTTGCCCAAGCTTGTGCTAGCTCTTCTGACGGCCAAACCGGCACACAGTCTTCATCGTCTGTGTTTAACATCACGCAACCGTATTCATCTGTCAAAATCCAAATCTGCTCATTAGTTACAGATTCCGCTATAAAGAAGCTATAAAGCTGCTCTTCGTTATATTGTTGCAATTGTTCTAACGATGGAGAATGTGAATCGTTTGACATACAAGCCTCAATTACGCGTGTTTCAGACACACTTACAAAATAATGGGCCCATTATACCTCACAGTCTCTCTAATAATCCTAAGATATTTAAGGCTCACTAGATAAAACCGAATCATCTCACAAACAAAAGTTTTCCATCACTCGATATCAATCTGCCAACTCTTTTTGAATATGGATGATATCGTCTAAGTGTTGTTGAAATACCAGAATCAACTTAGGATCAAATGCTTTACCAGATTCTTTTACTATGTAATCTGCTGCTTCCTTATACGACCAAGCCTGCTTATATGGCCTCTCACTTACCAAAGCATCAAAAACGTCAGCAATAGAAGTAATGCGCCCTTCAATCGGGATTGATTCGCCGCTCAGGCCGTGCAAATAGCCATTTCCGTCCCACCTTTCATGATGTGTAGCTGCAATACTACGTGCTAATTGTATGACTAGAGCATCATTTCCAGATAATAGGTTATAGCCATGTTCAGTGTGTTGCTTCATGATCCTCATCTCTTCTTCATCCAGAGGACCTTGTTTTAATAGGATTCTATCTGGCACGCCTACCTTACCTATGTCATGCAGTGGAGCGGCTTTTTCAAGCAAATAAGCAAGGTCAGCTGGCAGCCCTGCACCCAAAGCAAGGACCTGGCTAATTTTTCCCACCCTTAGAACATGCTTGGCTGTTTCCGTGTCTTTATACTCACCAATCATCCCTAGTAATTGGATGACATTTTCTACCGTCTTGTCTAACTCTTGCGTCCTATCTTGAACCAGTGACTCTAATTTAGTTTTTTCAGATGAAAGTACCTTATGTGCATTTGCGATTTTTAAGGTGTTATTTACTCTTAGACAGATTTCAGCTTGATCAAACGGCTTATTCATAAAATCATTTGCACCATTCGATAAACTTTTATTACGAAGATCAGCTCCGGTAGAACCCGTGAGTATAATGACAGGGAGTTGATCCATCTCCCAGCGCTGACGAATTTGATACAACACCTCAAAGCCGTTTAATCCTGGCATTTCGAGATCTAACAAAATTAGATCGAAATCTTGCTGTTCAAGTTGAGGTAAGACTTTTCTAGGGTCGGTTAAGGAAGTAATGGATGTATTACGGACTTCAGTTTCGATTAACTTGCTTAGTATCAAAACGTTTGTAAGAGAGTCATCACAAATCAATATGTTATGATGATTAACATAGCTGTTCATGCGTTTAGTCCCTTAATGCACATTACAAATTTCCATATACCCAGAGTACTGCGCTGATTGGCCGTGTATTAGTGGAAAACTTATAAATTGGTTTCAAACGGTTACAAACTCAGTCTAGCTTTCAACTTTTGTTTAGCAAAAAATAACAAGTTAACAATAAGGTCATAACCACACAAAATGAATGGAATTCAATTTATTGAATTTATGTGTAGCTACGTTCACTGATAAATACACTAAAAACAGTGCCTTGAGATGCACAACCTAGAGGCCGGCAATAAATTATGGCCCGGTTAGCATGCCTAAATTTCAATTAGAACCCAGATCTTTGAATCTGAAAAACTTGCGGACGTTATGAAGGTTCGCACCTTGATCAACAGATAAACTTCATCTGATCAAGTTTGAGCTGCTAAGCAGCTCTCAAAATGCTAGTATCCGCGAATTGATTACCCAGTGCCGTAATTATCCATCAAATATCATTACGAGCTACCTGTAGAGCAGGAATGTAGTACGGTTCTCCCCTATCTCCTAAGGCCTCGCAACGTTCAGTGTGACGCCCATAGCTCCAATCAAACACTATGACTGCGTGTTAAAAGTCTTCTGTATGGATCGACCTGAACGTTTTCGCGCAAATAATGCTTTTCCTTAAGAGATAAATAATGAGCTTTAATGAACTTGGCTTATCGAGCCCTATTCTTGATGCAATTAATGCAAAAGGGTATTCAACTCCTTCCCCTATTCAGGAGCAGGCAATCCCTGCAGTCATAGAAGGTCACGACCTTATGGCTGCCGCACAAACAGGTACGGGCAAAACCGCAGGCTTTACTCTCCCGATTTTAGAGAGATTAAGCCACGGTACTCCTGCTAAGCGCGGGCATGTTAGGGCGTTAATTCTTACCCCAACCAGAGAACTTGCAGCTCAAGTAAACGATAGTGTTGAGAGCTACTCAAAGAATTTAGCCATACGTTCAACCGTAGTTTTTGGCGGCGTCAAAATTAATCCACAAATGGCCAAGTTAAGAGGCGGTGTTGATGTTTTAGTAGCGACGCCCGGTCGATTAATTGATCTGCATAATCAAGGTGCTGTTAAATTTGCTCAACTAGAAGTTCTTGTCCTAGATGAAGCTGATCGCATGTTGGATATGGGCTTTATTCATGACATTAAGAAAATCCTGAAGTTTTTGCCTTCACAACGCCAAAACCTTCTATTTTCAGCGACATTTTCACCGCAAATTAGAAAATTAGCCCAAGGCTTTGTCTCTAATCCTGTAGAGATTTCGGTCACCCCGGCCAATTCCACAGCATCAACGGTTAAACAGTGGATCTGCCCAGTTGATAAAAAGCAGAAATCGCAAATTCTGAGCCAATTAATCAAAGACAATGATTGGCATCAAGTGCTTGTATTCTCCAGAACGAAGCACGGTGCTAACCGCTTAGTTCGTCAGCTAGAAACTGCCAAAATCAGTGCTGCTGCCATTCATGGTAATAAAAGCCAAGGCGCTCGAACCAAGGCCTTAGCTGAGTTCAAGAGTGGTTCTGTAAGAGCTCTAGTTGCAACGGATATCGCAGCCCGCGGAATTGATATTGACCAATTACCACAAGTAGTAAACTTTGATCTACCTAATGTGCCTGAAGATTATGTTCATCGTATTGGCCGTACAGGCCGAGCAGGCTCAACAGGCCAAGCCGTTTCATTGGTAAGTGCTGATGAATTTGATCAGTTACACGCGATAGAGCGTTTAATCGGTAAAGTATTAGACAGAGAGATCATCGAAGGTTTCGAACCGGTACACGCTCTACCAACCTCAGATTTAAGCAAAAAACCGGCTCGCAAGAAGTCAAATAACAGTAACAAACCCAAGCAGGCTAAAGGCCATCGTGACGGCCAACGTTCAGGGGAGAATTCCCGCGGGCACAAACCTCAGGGTAAAAACCAATCACACAAAACAAGTGAAGGTTCGAATAAGCATAAAAGAAATAGTTCGAAACCTAAAGGACAGAAGCCAAATTCGCAGTCTGAAGGTAACAACAAGAAACTCAGACCTAAACGCCCAGCATCAAACCCTTGGGGCAACCGAACTTAAAAAAGCAATCAGGCCAGTTAATACTGGCCTGATTGCTTTTGATGGTTCATTTTAGTAGATCAATTTATAACGGCTCTTTGAAATACTGTGCGATCCATTGATAGATTGTCTGTTTGGTGACTTTTTCAAACGCTAAACTTTCAAAGTCACCTTCAGGATCTGAGTCCATACCTGCAAATTTGTAACTTACAATGTCAGGTTGTTGATCATGCAATATAACAATGATTCGCTTACGCGTTCTTAAACAATCAATCGTCATCACATCCGCAGGTATACCCTGCTTTCGCATATTCTGGCTTACACCAATGAGTGGGTCTATATCCGCAAAATCACGCTGAATCGCGGTATGCGCATCTGAAGCTAGCTCCCAGATCGTCTCTAATTGTTTACTTAATGAACCCATTACTTACTCAATCAATTTCTGCGGAAGAATTAGCTGATGAAAACTCTATGAACTTATCAGCAGGCAGTGGTTTGGATAGTAGATAACCTTGGAAGCAGTCACAACCCAATTCAACTAGGGTCTCTTTCTCTTCTAGGGTTTCAACCCCTTCAGCAATGACCAATAACCCTAAACGATCTGCTGTCGCCATAATAACTTCAACAATAGCTGCTTCTTCAGATTTAGAGCGAAGACCGGTTACAAAAGAGCGATCTATTTTAAGAATATCCAACGGCAAATTCCGAAGGTATTTAAGCGAAGAGTACCCCGTACCAAAATCATCAATCGCAAAACAAACCCCTTTACCTTTAAGGAGTTTCATCTTGTGGCTTGCTACTTCAAAGTTATTAAGCAGCATATTTTCGGTAATCTCTAATTCAACAGCATCGCCTGGAAGATCAAATTCAGCCATTAAGCTGATCACCTGATCGACAAAATCCACCTGCATAAATTGCATAGGACTAATATTGATTGCAAGACGCTGAAAGCTCTCAGGTAAACCATCGGCACGCCATTTCGCCAAATGCTTCAGACCTTCTCTTAAAACCCAATTGCCAATCTCAACAATCTGGCCACTCTCTTCAGCAACCTGAATAAACCCACCCGGGAAAATTAGCCCTTTTTCCGGGTGCTGCCAACGAATAAGCGCTTCAGCCCCTATTATTTGACCATCCTTACAAATCTGAGGTTGGAACCATAAAACAAATTGATTGGATTTAAGCGCCTGATGAAGCCCTTTCTCCACTTCTAGTCGTTCCTGCGCTGTAGATTGCATCTCAGGATCATAGAACTGGAAACCATTTCGCCCCATCGCCTTAACACGATATAAGGCTGTATCTGCCTGACGAATAATATCCTGAGCTGAAGCATCAGATGCAGGGAAAACAGCGATACCTAGGCTAGCAGTACAGTAGAGCGTATGCCCCTCGATACTGAACGGCTCTGACATAACTTTTAAGACTTCTTGAGCTACATGGGCAGATACATCAGCACAGACATCTGAAGAGCTACCCGTTTCGGGTAAGAGAATGACAAACTCATCACCGCCAAATCGCGCGCAAGTCGACTCAATTGGTAGAACATGGGTTAAACGTTGCGCGATGTTATTCAGCAATTCATCACCAACACCATGTCCTAGGGAATCATTAATCGTTTTAAATCTATCTAAGTCTAAAAATAGTACAGCGCCAAAACTATGATTAGCCTGATGCAATTCAAGCGATGCTGTCAGCCTGTCTAAATATAAGCGACGGTTAGGCAACCCGGTCAAGGTATCGTAAAAGGCTAACTCATGGATCTGTTTTTCTGCTTGCTTGCGCACCGAGATATCTCGAGCAACAATAAGCAGGTACTCATCCGACTGAAGGGATAACTTAATGGCTCTCGCTTCTACCGGAAAGACCTTACCATTGGCGTTAATCTGGAGATCTTCAAAGGTAGTGACTTGAGTATCACTAATACCTTCACAAAGCTGCAGGTATTCATCAAATGAGTAGTTTTTGCTGTATTCAGCAAGTTTAGTATCACGGAGCTGCTGTTTAGATAGCCCTAAGGTGCTCGCCCCTTGATTGTTGACACGAAAAATAGTGCTGTCCAGTTCACACAAGAACATAGCGTCCCCGGCGTTATCCATTATTGAGCGAGAGAAATGTTCACTTTCAGATAACTCAGCCACCATCTTCGTTAATTTGTCAGTAGCTGCCTCACGATCTTTCCAAAGCCCAGAAAAACTCCGAACCAAGTCACCTAGTTCATCCTCTGCCGTGTATGGCAAAGCCGAACTTTTACCTTCCGAACGTAGTTCATTCACCCATTTTGCTGTTTGCACTATAGGTCGGGAAAGATACCGATAAATCAACAGCAAAATAATCGCTGCTAAAGCAACGCTATGCATCAAACCCAAAAGTAAACTATTGATTGCGCGCTGACTGAAACTATTAGCTACATGGATTGTATCTAACTCAACTATCAACCGAGCTCTTTCGTTGCCTGAATTAACAGAAGCCAACTCCAATTCCATCTCTATATAGCGATTCAGGTCGAATAACTGTTGGGCAGGCAACGATAGAAAGCTAGAACTCAAGGTCTGATCACGTCTATGTTCAGCTAAAGTTTCACTGAAGTCATCGATCAACTGCGCATGGTAAATTGTGGGATAAGAGATCAGTGAAGATGTGACCTCATTCGCCTGAAATGCATTCAAATTATAAACAGCTTGAGTCGCTGTATCACGATACAGGCTAATGATGCGTTCAATGTCCTCAGTGGTATTTTTTCTCACCTGCTGGAGATCTAAATAGATCTGCAATCCGGTAGAGAACACACCCAACAGCAACGCAATAATCAAAATAAAACGTGCTTGTTTGAGAGCAATTTTACGTCGTAAGTTTAGACCCATAAAATGATGTTTTGCCATTAAAGATAGCGATCGTAAATAGCCTGATATTGTCCGTTGCTTTTGATTAAACGTAGACCTTCATTAAATTTTTCTAGAAGAACTTCCGCTTTCGGATACGCTTTACTCAAACACAAATGATACTGCGTACTGTGCATCCCTTTCAGGCGCTTAATCTTAATTTCATCCTGCAAACCTAGTTTTCGTGCACGGTAATTTGTTACTAACCCCGCATTATAGAAAACATCTACATTACGGTAGATTAACGAGCGGATGCCACTATCTACATCAGGTACTACAGAGTGGGCTATACCCGCTTGCTGTAACTCCTTCTGTATTCCCCAACCATCTACTACAGATACAGAAACCTCTCTAAGATCCTCAAAATTGACGATATCATCATCAGATCGATCTAGACGCATCACTGCAGATTGATTTGCTTCGCTCAAAACATCGCTAAACAGAATAAATTGATCTCGGCCTGCCCGTTTAGAGCAAGTGACGGTCCCAGCCATTCGACCATGACGGATACTTTTCAATATCCTCTTCCAAGGGGCCGTTTGTATATCCGCATTAATACCTACCGCAGCGAAAGCCGCCTGCGTAACTTCCACATCAATGCCACTGATAGCCCCCTTATCATCGATCAAGCTATAGGGAGGATAATCAACCGTATAGAGCTGAACCGTTTGGTTGGCTATGCCAACCTGCGGTAAAAGCAACGCCGCTACAAAAATAGCCAAACGGTTAAATAACTTCACTGTCACAACCTCCATATATTGAACAACCCTGTAACAGAATGAGTTAATTTAAACATATCTTGATCAAAATAGGAGCGACATTAAACAAACTCATCTACAGGTCTAAAACAAATCAAATCAAATCAAATCAAATCAAATCAAATCAAATCAACAACAGTAAAGCTTTAACAAAAGCACTTTGCTATAACTAAATCATTCAATCTAACTAGCGGAAAGTTGATGAGCGGCAAACTCTACTATCTTATGGGAGCCTCAGGCTCGGGAAAGGACACCCTACTCCAAGGCTGCAGGCAGCGCTTAGAGCATAGCCATCAAGCATTTATCGCCCACCGATATATCACCCGTGCTGCCGATGCTGGCGGCGAAAATCATATTCATCTGACAGAATCAGAGTTCCAGTTGCGTGTTGATACCGCTATGTTTGCAATGCATTGGGCATCTCATGGTCACTTATATGGAATAGGTAAAGAGGTCGAGATCTGGGTTAAAGCCGGGCTTAACGTCATTATTAATGGCTCCCGTGAATACCTGCCGATCGCCATGAAACAATACGATTTTCTAATTCCAGTGATGATCAATATTCAAACCGAGCTGCTGAGAGATAGGTTACATAATCGCGGCAGGGAAACGGATCGAGAGATAGAGAAACGTTTAAAGCGCCATGCTGACTTTTTGGACCACATGCCAGCGAACACGCTTTATATAGACAACAGCGGTTCTAAAGAAGAAGGGATCGATGCCCTGATGGATATCATCACCGAGCACCGATTTATTCGTTAATCGCTACGATCTAGCTTCTGATGCGGTAGCCACTTCGAAATATACAAGCGATGATCGCCATGCAGCTCATCATAAACAGTATGGTCATTCCCAAACTTAGGCCAACATTCACATCAGCCACACCATAGAACGCCCAACGGAAACCACTCACCAAATAAACAACAGGGTTAAATAATGAGATGGTCTGCCAAGGTTCAGGCAACATATTGATCGAGTAAAACGCTCCGCCTAAGAAAGTAAGAGGTGTAATTACCATCAATGGAATGATCTGTAGTTTTTGGAAATCATCCGCCCAGATACCAATAACAAAGCCAAATAAGCTAAAGGTAATAGCAGTAATAACAAGGAAACAAAGCATCCATAGTGGGTGCAAGATAGTGTAATCGACAAACAAGCTCGCCGTAGCCAGTATCAATAGCCCCAACATGACCGATTTGGTTGCTGCCGCGCCAACATAGCCCACCACGATCTCAAAAGGTGAAACCGGTGCCGACAACACTTCGTAAATCGTCCCAGAAAACTTTGGAAAAAAGATACCAAACGAAGCATTAGAAATACTCTCACTCAACAGAGACAGCATTAACAGCCCCGGAATAATGAACGCCGCATAGCTAATACCATCAATCTCCCCCATTCTTGATCCAATGGCAGTACCAAAGACAATAAAATAGAGCGATGTTGAAAGCACAGGGGAAGCAATACTCTGCATCAACGTTCGAAAGGTGCGTGCCATTTCGAACTTATAGATCGCTCGAATACCGTAAAAATTCATCACTTACTCCTGCACCAGTTCTACAAAGATATCTTCAAGCGAGCTTTCCGAAGAGTTCAAATCTTTAATCCCAACGCCAAGATCGTTTAATTTCGCTAACAATTCAGCAACCTGTTCACTTTCACTGGCATCGTAAACATACTGAAGATATTCCCCCGCTTGCTCTAAAGTCAGATTAAAACGTTCTAACTCTGAAGGCACTTGCTCCATCGGCTGTTGAAGGTGAATGTGCAGCGACTTTTTACCCAACTTAGACATTAAGGTCGCCTTCTCTTCGATCAGGATGATTTCCCCTTTACGAATAACACCGATACGATCAGCCATCTCTTCGGCTTCTTCAATGTAGTGCGTAGTCAAAATGATCGTCACGCCGTTATCACGCAACTCTCTAACCATCTCCCACATATCACGACGGAGTTCGACATCAACACCCGCAGTAGGTTCATCCAAAAAAAGGATCTCCGGCTCATGAGATAGGGCTTTGGCAATCATCACCCTACGTTTCATACCACCCGACAGTTCCAGCATCTTAGAATTACGCTTATCCCAGAGAGAAAGCTGCTTAAGAATTTTCTCTATATAAGCCTTATCAGGAGCCTTACCAAATAAACCACGGCTAAAGTTAACCGTTGCCCAGACCGTCTCAAAAGCATCAGTAGTCAGTTCTTGCGGCACTAATCCGATTTTGCTTCGCGCTAGACGGTAATCTTTGGCGATATCATGGTTACCCGCTAAAACCGTACCAGAGGTTCCACGACTAATACCGCAAATAATACTGATCAGCGTTGTTTTGCCCGCTCCGTTAGGCCCTAACAACGCAAAGATTTCACCTTTGTTGATATCAAGATTCACCGAACGTAGAGCGGTAAACCCAGAATCGTAAGTTTTATTTAAATCCTGCACCTGAATAATCGGCTGCATTAATCGCTAACTCCTGAAGTGGAACCTGTATATGAAAACGCTTTGACAATAGTAGAGAAATATCTATCCCTCAGGTAGATATCGCAAAGTAAACACTCTGTTATCAAGATCATAACAATAGCTACTTGACGCAGTTATTGGCTAACTTAATCAGAATAAATTGCTGTATTAAATTCACCTAAGCAAAATCTACTTAAGCGGTTCTACTTAGATAATGTCGAGATCAGTCATGTATACTTGATCGCTCTTTCACTTAGACTTCACATTTGTATGTTGTTTGAACTCCTTATTCTCTTTGTAGCTGGTTTTTTTGGCGGTGTATTAAATGCAATCGCTGGTGGCGGCAGCTTTATTACCTTTCCGGCATTGATGTTTGTGGGTGTACCGCCGATTAGCGCGAATGCGACCAATACATTCTCTGCCTGTGCTGGTTATATGAGCGGTACCTATGCGCTGCGAAAAGATATCAGGCAAGATCGAAAGAACCTCATAAAATTAATCTTGATTAGTTTTATCGGTGGTATCGCAGGTGCCGTGCTACTGCTAAGAACACCTGAAGAAGTTTTTCTTGAAGCTGTGCCTTGGTTACTGCTGTTTGCCACGGTTTTATTTATCTTTGGCGGACGACTTAACAGCGCATTAAAAAACCTTTCGGGCACCCATAAGCATGCATCAGCAGTAGGAGGTTTTCTTCTGATCTTACTGCTGTTTGGCGTTTGCCTCTATGGAGGTTTCTTCAATGCCGGTTTAGGCATTATCACGCTGAGCTACTTAGCTTTGGCGGGTTATACCAATATCAACACCATGAACGGTATCAAATTATTGGTATCTTCATGCGTATCGCTGATCGCAATTGTGCTGTTTATTATTGATGGAGTGATTGACTGGTACTCCGGTACGATCGTGCTGATAGGTACACTTGCAGGCGGTTATTATGCTGCGCACTACTCACGTCAGTTACCACAGCAGTGGGTGCGTAATTTTGTAATTTTCGCCAGCTGTGGCATCACTGCTTACTTCTTCTACGATGTTTACGGTTAAGCCCTGATAACAGCTATTCAAAACGCCATTCAGTCGATAAACCTGGGATATTAGTATTAAACGCTTCTGGCGGTAATCTGGACTGTAGCTTTTCTACAAAGACTTTCCAAACTTCAGCAACAGCGACACTATTCTCTAGCCGTTCCTGTAAAGCGAATGTATCGCCTACTTGCAATTCACCCTCCTCTAACACACGGTAGTACCAACCACTAATCGCCTGCGACATCAGCAATGGCGCTATATGACCATTGCCGTATTTATGATTCACTTTCCAACAAGGCCTGCGGGGTTGGGATACCTGCACTAAAGCACCACCCACTTTCACAATATCACCAATATGAACCTGAGTATCATCCACTGATTCGCTGGAAAGGTTTTCACCTATCGATCCAGAGATAAAACTATCTTCAAGGTGCGGTAAGGCTTGGCGAAGAATTGCGTAATTTTCTGAGGGGAATTGATACAGCGCTTTTTCAGGACCACCATGCACACGCTTATCTACTTGAACATCACCTTCAAGCCCTGTTTTGGTTAGTAAACAAGTATCAACGGGCTCTTTGAAGATACCGCTTAGCGCATCATCTGGGCCAATTGGTTTTGGCTGCCCTATATATAAACCCTTGATGGTACCTTGGTAAGTAGACATGCCTCGCCTCCATAAACGGTGTTGAAACGCAGTCACTTAAACATATACGACCACAACCAAATTGATCAAATATCAATCAGATTTAAATTCCTTCGATACTGCGAAGGTGTGCCATCCCGCCACCGCGCCCAAACACGCCTTAAGCTTCTTTCAGACTGAAAACCACAACGCTCAGCAATAACATCTATAGGCAGTTTGGTTTGTTCTAATAACTGACGCCCTAGCTCTATGCGCGCCTGCTGCAGATACTCTTGCAGATTGAACCCCGTTGCTTGCAGAAACAAACGCCTAAGATGACGTTCACTCAAGTGAACTCGCTCTGCCAACAGCGCAACATCCCAATCAAAACCCGGCTGTTCCATTATCAGATCCTGAACTTTGTGAACGCGAGACTGAGTGTGGTTTCGATGGTTTAACCAAAAACTCAGCTGCGCTTCCTGGCCAGATCGCCGCATATAGATCACCATCTCACGGGCAATTTGTACTGCACGATCCTGCCCCCAATGGTTATCAACTAACTGTAAGCAAAGATCCAACCCTGTGGTGATACCGGCGCTCGTCCATATATTGCCATCAGTAACGAAAATACAATCTTCCTGTACTAAAGCGTCTGGTGCGATCTGACAAAGTGAGGCGGTAAGGTCATGGTGTGTCGTGCATCGCTTGCCATCTAATACACCTGCCTTGGCTGCTAGAAGCGAACCTGAACAGATCCCTGCTAACAAGCCAAACTGAGATTTCACCGAATTGAGCCATTGAATCGCAGTTTGGTAATCAGCCTCATGGAGATGTTTATTTAACTGACTTGTACCGATCAACAACAACCAATCGTCTGCATCTAACCTCTCAGGTAAGGGTTCTAGATTCGCTAGATGTAAGCCTTGCTTGGACTGTAGCTCAGGCTGAGGAGAGATATAGTGCAACTCTATACTCTCCTCTAAAGAAGGATGCGCAAATATCTGAGCAGGCGCTGCCAGATCCAATAAATGGACACGTGGCAACACCAACAAATAAACACGCCTTTTTTTATTCATAGTCTCCAACCATGCGTACATTTGCGAAGCGATCTTGCAAAACCATCGAAGTATGTTGCTTTAACGCTTCTTCACTCACAGTCTCACCGGTAAATGGATTATTCATAGTAAAGGTATGAGTAGCATCGACTACAAAATCAACCTCATAACCCAAATCACTGCCTACTCTTGTTGTGGTTTCACAGCACTGTTCCGTTCTTAAGCCACTCACCAATAGTTTGGTAATCGATTGCCCTTTTAACCACTCGTGCAAACCACTGTCGAGCAGCGCATTATGAACGCACTTGTTAAACACTTTATCTTCATCCTGTTTATGCAGAAAGTCCATCAAACGGACAAAACCGGACTCTACAGAGAATACACCTTCATCTTCATTATGAAGGATAAACACAATTGAGCCACCTTGAGCTCTTACCGCATCAATTAGCCGATTTTGTCTCGCTTCATATTCAGAAAAACCCTCATCATACCAATAATCGCGGTGTTTAAAGGATTCCTGTACATCAACTACTAATAACGCTGTGTTTTTCATAGCTTAAGCTCCCAAGTATTTAATATTTGTGAGCTAAGTGTGATCTATAATCAAAATCGACATAAGAAAGGTAGCGGCCTAAATTAGGACACTTTCGGCCAAACCAAAAAGGCTGCACTTAAGTGCAGCCTTTTTAGATCAGAATTAGTTAAATAACTTAAGGGCAGGTATAGCCGCCATCGATCACCAGATCAGACCCGGTCATAAAAGAAGCCTCGTCAGAAGCTAAGAAAACCGTGCCGTAAGCGATCTCTTTGGGTTTACCAAAGCGCTTCATAGGCACCATATTGACTAGAGGCTCCCACGCTTCTTTCGGAACAGAACTTTCAAACAGATTAGTATCAAACATCCCAGGGCAGATTGAATTGATACGAATATTATCACCGACAAACTCAAGCGCCGCGGATTTAGTCATCAAGCGCACAGCACCTTTAGTGCTTTGGTAAGCTGTAGAGGTCCCTGCGCCTGAAATACCATAAATGGATGCAAAATTAATAATAGACCCGCCACCATTCCGTCGCATTGCAGGAATCGCAGACTTCATGCCCAACAAACAACCCAACTGATTCACACCCACAATTTGATCAAACTTCTCCACGGTATGGTCCAATAATCCTGCGTGATAGTAGATACCCGCATTGTTGACCAATACATCCAACTTACCGAAGGCTGCTTCGGTTGCGTTAACTGCAGCAATCCATTGAGGCTCTTCAGTAACGTCCAAAGCCACCACATCTGCTTTACCACCAGCCGCCCGAATATCCTCTGCAACCTTAACAGCATTATCCCAAAGCCCCGTTGGTTTCTGCCCTTCTGCAATAATGGGATCCTCTGGTAAGTTTGCCAGCATTACACTCGCACCCTCTTCAGCCATCATGCGTGCTTGCGCACTACCTAGTCCGCCACCAGCACCTGTAATCAGTACCACTTTACCTTCTAAACGCCCAGCCATATTCAATCCTCCAAACAGCATTAATAAGTTAGCTAGGAGTATGTTTGAACGGCTCTCAATCGCCGAGGTAGATAAATACCAAACAATGATCAATATCGAGCGTTTATAAACGCCAGCTCAATAAACCCTCATAAATTTAGATAAAATTTTAATAAACTTATTCTTTTAAAATCATATAGGTAGCGTAATCTTGAAAAAGGAATAGCAGTAACCGAAATTAACACGATGCAATTGAACCTTATCAATCCCAAATTATCGATTCTCACCGGCCTAAGCCTACTATTGGCTGTACTCATTAGCCCACAAGTCAGTGCTAAAACCTTTTTCATGGATGAAGAGGATGAGCTTCCTTCTGGTTATTACAACAATGAAGATCTTCGTAGCGAGAAGATCAAATCACCTAAAGCTAAGAAGAAAAACTACAGCAGAAAACACAAAAAAATCGCTGATTATTTGAATAGCGATAAAGAGCCTTTAGCATCTGATACGAAGTGGACGTCCAAGAAAGTGCTACAAATCGGAGTGATTAAACAATATCGAACTGAGGAATATGCAAAATATGCCTGCAGGGTGATCGATGCGTTTGATATGGAAAGTGAAGGTGTGAAAGTGCGGATCATCTTTCTGCCCAACCTAGTGGCTTATAACCGATTAGAACTCTTGGCAGAACATAAATGCGTTTGAATCGCACTTGAGAACCTATTTACTTCACTGCTAAAAATGAGCAAAGAAAATAACAACGTTTGTTATGTTTAAACATTAACTTTGTATTTAAGATCGTTTACCTCATCACCCGTCATACCTCTAAACCCCCACTGGTAAGGTTGCTGCTCTTTGATGATGATTTCGATATCGACGGGCAGTATCCCAAGTTTCTCTTCAATATTTTGGAACAAGGTTTTAATCAATGCTTTCTGTGTATCAACTTTGCGCCCAGCCATCATATTAATCTCGATAACTGTATAGGCATCACTGCGACCACCGGGATAGTAAAAATCTTCTTTTTCCATAGGAATAAACCGATGTGCGCGTTTATCCTCAGGAAAACCCAATACCTGCTGCATACACTGATGAATAACATCCGACAGTTCTGCTTTGATAGGGTTTAGCTGCTGCTTAATTCCGTAGATAACGATCATCTTATGATTCCCTAAATAACAAAAACTTTAATTATCAAAGAAAGAGGTTCTTTTTATTACATCTTGGGCTTTTAATCGAACCTTTTAGCAAAAATTCTCTCTGATATAACCCAGATCAGTCAATATTCTTGAGATCTGGCCGTTATAGATAAAACCCCGCATGAAGTTAAAGCGAAAGGATTTATGAAGATCACATCGGATCAGTTGCCACTGCAACAGGGACTTAGTTCAACTCTCAAACCTCAGCAGGTTGAACCTTCTCAAGAACTGAAAAGCCAGCTCAAACAGATTAATTCTGTAGAGGTGCAGATAGAACAACTGCGCCAGCAAGATCCGAGTGAGTTTACTCGATTTACTGCATTTGAAGGAAAACATCAGGTTGTGATTCTTCCTGAATCGGAAAAAACCAATCAGATGCATACCGTCTTGGGCAAGCTATCCCAAGAGCAAGGTCAAAACTTAGTTGATCTTGGTATTTTAGAAGATGAGGAGTTTTTAACGCTTGCACAACAGTTGAGTGAGACCGAGCTAAAACAGTTTGCTAACGCAGCACTGGCATTACAAACACCGCCCGATTTCAATTCGTTTGCTCTCAATTATTCCTCCGGAAAACAAAATGCAAAAGACTTCATACAAACACTATCCTCTTTGGATAGTGATACGCGTAGCCAAGTGTTGGCAAAAGCGGATGAATTGAGCAGTAAAGTCTCTTTAGCAAATGATGATTCGGTTTACGATTCCGGCGGTTTGCTCAATCCAAGCTCCCCTGCCGCTAACGATATTCATAACTTCGTTACTGCTATCAACAATATCGATTCAGAGCGATTATCAGAAGACACTAACCGTATTTTAGATAACCTCGAAGGCACAGATGAACTGCAACAATCTAATCTATTGCAGCTATTTGGCGGGGACCTAGAACTGAGTTTCCGCTTGTTAGATTCTGTAGAAGGTTTTAAGCCTAAAACTCAAGACGCGGTAGTCACCTACCTAGCTGAGCTTTCCAAAACAGCCACACAGCCAGATTCGCCAGAACCTATCATCAACACCTCACAACCCGGAGAGTGGCACGGCGCTGTTTTGAATCATGCTGATGATACCCGTTCAGTTGTTTACGGAATGATAGAAACCTTTGTTTCTCTAACTGAAGATTACACGTTTAGTGATGATCAGTTAAAAGAGATGGCCACTGATCTTAGCCATCTTGATAGCACCCATCAGCGAGCTTATTTAGAGATCACCTCTACCGGGTTAAATACTCTGGTAGGTGATGACTCTGAACATGATCTATCCAACAATGACGCAGCGCTTTCAACACTCGATACCCTTAGATCGGATCACAATACTCGAATGCTTGTCGCTGAATCTTATATGGGTGAGAAGAGGATCTCTGATGGCCGAGCATTCTATGAAATTAAAGATCGTGATACAGCCATTCAGGATCAACGCCAAACCATCGAACTCTTAGTCACTCACGCTTTGCTAAATCAAGATGAGCCCGCCCAGACTAAACAGTTAGCCAATAACTTAAGCCAGTTAGAAGCTGGGCAGCGAGACGATCTGATTAAACAGACCAACCACGCAGGACCAGCAACCTCGCGTTTGGCAGAGCATGATCTAGCGCTATTAGAAGCTGATTTTGAGCAGTTCTTAAATCGCACTAATGCGATTATTGAAAGCAAAGCTGTAAAAGACTTAGTCGATTTTGAATCAGCACTACCCGAACCGGTAAAAGACGATTTCTGGCAAGCAGCTAGTTTTGTTGAAGATCAAGTAGATCAGCTAGTAGAAACACTAACCCCATTTACAGATAACACCAAAGCGTTCATTTTAGAGAGCATCAACTCGCTAAAAGAAGCTACAGATGAGCAAGAACTAGATATTGATATAGCCAAAGAACAAGCGAAATCGCTTTTAGATTCCATGGGCGAGCTTGTAACAGAATAACGACAGATAATAACCACCACTAACTTACAAAAATCATAGTGGTGGTTTTATTATCAATTAAGCGACATTCTTAACTTTCAGTTTACGACCGCGCTTTTCTAATACAAGCGGTACACACTGCTTATCATCATCGTAAATTACGACACAATCTAAACACTGGAAACACTCGTTGTAATCAATCACACCGCTGCGTGGAATCGCTTGGTATTCACATTTCTGAGTGCACAACCGGCAAGGCGAGCCACACTCTTCTCGACGTGGCAGCCATTTATAGATCCGCAGTTTACCCAGAACAGCCATGCTCGCACCCAATGGGCAGATATAACGGCAGTAACCTTTGTAAACAAACAGGCTTAATGCCAATAGCACAACAGCCCACAACACAAATGGCCAAGAGCGATCAAAGATCAGAGTAATACTGGTTTTAAATGGCTCGATCTCTACTACGGAACCTGTCAGCGGAACGGACACAACGGCAACCACTAAGATGAACAGCAGAACCAGATATTTAAGCCCTTTTAGTCTCGCATCGGTTTTCTCAGAGATCTTAATCTGAGGGATTTTTAGGAAGGCTAACACCTTACCGATAAGCTCCTGCAGCGCGCCAAATGGACATAACCAACCACAGAATGTGCCGCGCCCCCAAACAAAGAAGGTAATGCCCACGTAAGCCCAGATAATCACCGTCATAGGATCGTACAGGAAGAACTCTAAACTACGCCCTGCTAGCCACGCTTGTAGCACACCAGTAATGTTTACAATCGACAACTGACCTTGTGCGTACCAACCGATAAACACCAAAGTATAGACTAGGTATAGCGGTCTGAACCAACGCAGATGCTGCTGACCTTTAGTTAGAAGCTGGTATCGTACCACCACAATCGTCAGGACAAATAAGCCAGCAAGGAGGATGGCAATATCTGTAGTGCGTCCTGACCAAAGGCTGTGCCAGGTCTTGTTATCCGTTTCTGCAGCGATGTAATACTCGTCATCAAGCTCGGTTTTGAAATCCAAAGTTTTACTAACTGTTTCTGGATACAACCAACCCTTTTCACGGCTAATATGCAGCTGAAATTCATAAGGGAATGCTGGATCTAAACCTGCCTGTCCGATTACATGAAATGCCTTCCATTCATGTTCAGATAAAGCTTCAGGCAGTTTAATCTTGTAGTCCAGCTCATACAGATCGAGCAGATCACTTAAATCGAAATCGCGCATTTCAACCGGCAAACCGGCTTGCTGCAGACTAATTCGCTCCGGCACTTTACCGCGAACAAAGTCCTCACCCACAAATGAGTAGCGACCGCCACCGACGACTAAGAGAAGCTGGTCATTCTCTGCCGTACTCTCTTTTAGATATTCCCAAGCTTCCGGTAGTAATAGGTTTCGCCCCACTGATGGCACGCTTAGGTTTGCTACATAGAGCTCAATATAGGTTTCTTCTGGCGCCTCTAGGCCTTCTTCGTCCAGCCCTTCACCAATCGTATCTTTAAACTGTTGCTCTACCTGATCATTGGTAAAACGGAATTTTTGAATGAGACCTGCATCGATGAGCTGCTCCCAACTCATAGGCTCAAAAAGCTCTTTATCTAAGCGCGCGATCAGATCGGGATCTCGCCCTTTAGCAAACCCGAGCTTTTCACGGGCTACGGTTAATGATGCTGATAATAAAGTCTGGTTTAAAATTCGAACCGATGCCGTCGCCTTAGTCACGCCGTCGATATAAGCATTGGCTTTATTCTCACGCTGAGCGACCGTCGGGCTGGCATCGATCTTGATGTTCTGCATCAACGATATGCCAGAGTACTGTTTAGCAAAATCAAAAAGAGGCTTCTCCCCCAAACCTTCAAGAAATACAGGTTCGTGATGAGATAGAACTTTTACGCTGATAAATGATCCCTGCGGGTCCATTGCCACTAATAGGTTATAAGGCACCCCCGCAAAGCCCGGTACGGCAACCATATCAATCGTTTCATAGGCATAGCCCACCAGCGGCGTATCGGTAGATATCTGCTGGTATAACGGCCATACCGCTAGGGATTCATCTTTATCACCGACGATGTAGGGAGAAGGAAAGGCTTTAACGATGTCGGCTTTAGTTAATACGCCAGCATGCACACTGGAACAAAGACTCATGACTAACGTGCATACAAACAGCACGGTCAATAAGAAAACATAGCTAAGACTACGATTATAGAACTGATACATGGCTACTTATTCTTGTTATTTTATAACATGCTAACTGCATATTCTCGTTGCAATAATTGCATTTAAGACTTAAACACTGGGGTCTTAAGTACAGTACATCAGCACAAAAACCGGTGCTAAGGTAACACCGGTTGCAATAACTACAGCTTGTTTAAGACTTTGCAGTTGCTGGGCTTATCTGCGCTTCAACTTCCGTAATAATGGATGCTGGGAAACCACTACGCTGTGAATGCTCTTCGATTAATTCAGCGTCAGCACAGTTATAAACGCAGAAGGTTTTATCGCCAGCGACGTAACTGTAATCCCAAGCGATATCTTTATGTTCGCTCTGCATCTCAGCGAGTACCGCGTTAGATTTTGCTGCAGCAGCTTTTAATGCATCCGCATCGGCAGAACCGATCTCTGGGATGTCACGTTCAATGATGAACTTAGGCATGGTTTGTTGCTCCAATTATTGTTTTTGTAATCAATCAGAGCATTGATACTAATTTGAAGTTCACTCTTTGAATGCTATCTAAACCGTAGCATTAAACTACAGATTCTGTAGTTAAGAATAAAAACGAAAAAATAGTAGAGATTTATATGCAGTACATGCAATTTTGCCCAATCGCTAAAGCCTCGGAGCTACTTTGCGAAAAGTGGACGCTTCTTATCGTCCGCGAGCTACTCATGGGTGGAAAACGCTTTAATGATTTTCAGCGCGGCATGGCTGCTATTTCCCCTACTATGCTGACTAAGCGCTTAAATGAGCTGACAGCAGCTGGGATTGTGATTCGTAAAAAGATTCCTAACCAACGGGGTTATGAATATTTTTTAACCGAACAAGGCAAAGAACTGTTGCCGATCATTCAGCAAATTGGTGATTGGGGCATGCGTTGGACAAGAGGCCAGATCTCAGACAGTGAACTCGATATTGAACTGCTGATGGTTTATCTAGAACGCAGCATTCAGACAGATAAACTCCCAGATGGCGCAACTACAATCTGCTTTAACTTTAGCGACCGCGAACACTTAGCTAAATGGTGGGTAATGGTCGATGGTAACCATAAAGATGTCTGCACTACAGACCCTGGTAAAGAGGTCGATATCTGGTTTAATACCGATCTGCGTACCATGATTGAGATCTGGATGGGCGATATCAGCTACAAAGCTGCGATCAGACAACAGCGCTTGAACCTTATTGGACCCAGCTCCTTAACAGCCAATGTCAGCCGCTGGATGAGTAATAGCATGTTTGCCGATATACCGGCGGCTAATGAGATTTAAACTACAAAAGGCCTTCATCATGAAGGCCTTTTTTATATATTATGACTAACCCATTAAGTTTTAAACTGTGCGATCAGCTGATGCAGATTACCCGCAGATTGCGATAGGTGCTGTGTCGCTTGTGCGGTTTCACCAACACCCGTGGCATTCTCAATTGCCAACTGATGAATGTAGTTTACGTTCTCGCCGATCTCATCGGCCACACAAGATTGCTGCTCTGTAGCACTAGCAATTTGCAGCATCATTTCACTGATACGTTCTGCACCGGCACCTATAGAGATAATCACATCATTCATCTCTTTGGTGCTTTGAAGTGAAAGCTGAGTTTTCTTGATGCTCACATTCATAGATTCACTTGCTCGGCGCGTCCCCTCTTTTAGCTGGGTGATGATCGATTCGATATCGCGTGTTGAATCCTGCGTTCTTTGTGCAAGGGAGCGAACCTCATCAGCAACCACTGCAAAACCTCGACCATGATCGCCTGCTCTAGCCGCTTCAATCGCCGCATTTAATGCCAATAGGTTGGTCTGTTCGGCAATGCTCACAATCACGGCTAAGATAGAGTCGATCTGGGCACTGTACTCTTCTAGATTTAGGATCGCTTGATTGGACTGATCCACCTCATGGGAAAGCTCAGCAACGGATTGCATGGTTTGCTCTATCCCTTTCTGAGCGGCGACGACTTCTCTAGATGCATTTGATGTGGCATCGGAAACATTCTGAGCGTTAGAGGCAACCTCTTGAACCGTTGCCACCATCTGCACCATTGCCGCAGAGATCTTTGTTAATTCGTTTTGTTGCAGCTCAGTATTGGTATGAGTTTGCGTAGTAATAACTGATGTTTCTTCACTACTACGTGCCATCTGCTCGCTGATACTGATCATATCGGCAACCATTTTACGTAGATTCTCCGCCATAATAGCCATCGAGCTATAGGCGCTGCCGTGTTGCTGATTTGCATCAATGGCTAAGGTTAAATCACCGGATGCGATGGTGTCGGCTACCTGTTTCATCTCGTGTGGCTCACCACCTAACGGGCGTGTAATCGATCGAGAAAACACATAAGCCACAGCAATGACGATAACCATTGAGATTAATACCGTAACCAGAACCGTCATCTTCAAGCCAGACACAGATTCAAGAGCTTCAGCCACATCAATTTCTGAGATAAGTGCCCAGGTAAGATCCCCTACCTTCACCGAAGTATACGCCGACAATACAGGGTTACCGTTGTAATCGATCAGCTCAGTTACGCCTTCATTATTATTTAATGCTTCACGAACCGAAACTGAATCGATACCGTTTTTAGCAACAGTACCTGCAAAAGACGCGATCACAGAGTGACCTTCAGGATCAAGGAAAGAGTCAGAACGCATGCGCTTATCAGAGCCAACCAGATAAGATTCACCTGTTTCTCCCATACCATCGCGCTCTTGCATAATCGCACCGATCTTTTCGATCGATAGCTGTAACGCTACTACGCCAGCAAACTGACCGTTCTGTTGGATTGGATAAGCAATAAAACTAGCCGGAGCATTCGCACTCGGTGCGTAAGGTGCAAAATCTTCTAATACAAATTTGTTCTCATCACGGGCATTTCTGAAAGCATTAGCTAGGCCAGAATCACGATACGGGCCTGATAGTAGGTTAGTGCCGTAATCCGCTTCGCGTGTCACTGTATAGAAGACAGTGCCTGCTGGGTTGATTAGGAAAAGATCATAATAATCGTAGGCGTTTATATACTTTGCGAAGAAGCTACCATCACCCCCTTTTACACCAAGCATCTGTTCAATGCTATCTAGAGTATGTCCTGCTGAAGTCATGGAATTGATCATCTCAGAGAGCATCATCACATCGCCTTCACGCTCAGCAAAGTAAGACTCGATCTGATTTTGCTTAATGCTGCGTACCGCTTCTAGCTTATTAAGCGCTTGATCACTTAAGCTGCTACTACTGGTATAGGTAAGAAATGCTCCCAAAATCAGCATAGGTACAATACCGATCGCTAAGAAAATGATGGTGAGCTTGCGAGATAGTGTCATCTTAAAAAACTCCATTTTGATTAAAGACCCTAAAAGCAGGACCCGCAGGCTGCCATAGTTTTTAATCAAAACCTATAGAGAGCTATCTGTTTAATAATGACCAAAATATTTTATTAATATCTTCTAAAATAAATCAATTAATGATTTTTATAGATATTTTAAAAGAAGATTGGGAGTTTTTAATGCATTATTTTGGTGCGCAATATTTTTCATACAAGCGTTTAACACTCTACTAAAGAACATAGAAAACAGTACTATTTGCCGCACACAAATTAGGGTTGTAGTAACCATTTACTACACTTTCCTATAGAGAATAAGATAAGCAATAAGATTTAGCACTAACTAAATTAGTAGATATTTTGAAACAAATATTTAAGAAGTCTGTAATAAAATATAAACACCAATACATTAATACCAGCTTATTTAGAATAAAAAGATTCAAAAACAAGCAGTATAAATAATATTTAAGAAGCCTTCTTCGCAAAGGAGAAATTATTTTTTCCTTCGGTTTTTACGCTGTACATCGCCTTGTCTGCGAACTGTATTAACTCTTCTGGATCAAGAGCATTATCAGGGTAAAGGGAAATACCGATACTCACACCAATATGGATCTCTTCATTCCTATCGTACAAGTAACTATTTTTAATGCGATCTAATACTGTTCTAGCAACTTGGCTAGCATCATTTGGCTGATTTATTTCACTGAGGAGAATAATAAATTCATCACCACCTATCCGCGCAACAGTATCAGACTCTCTTACACTGCTTTTGAGTCTTTGTGCGGTCTCAATCAATACCTTATCGCCCACATCATGACCAAAGTTATCATTGACCTCCTTAAAACCATCCAGATCAATAAACAACACTGCCGCTTGCTGGTTATTACGCTTGGCTAAATCAAGCACCTTACTCAAGCGATCCATGCATAAGCTACGTGTAGGCAAGCCTGTCAAAGTGTCATGAGTCGCGTGATATTTAAGCTTACGTTCGTTTTCTTTCCGCTCAGTGATATCTTCTTGTAGCGCAACATAGTTAACTATCTTGCCTGAAGCTGAGGTGATTGGGTGAATAGAGGCACGCTCCCAATAAAGCTCTCCTGACTTTTTCCTATTCTGGAATTCGCCATGCCACTCTTGCCCATGCTGTAATGTTTCCCAAAGCTCCCGATATTGTTTTATCGGCGTGTTTCCCGATTTGGTCATATTACTTTTGTGGCCCACAGATTCTTCCCTGCTGTATCCGGTAAGCTCAGTATATTTTTCATTCACATACTGAATCATCCCATTGGGATCAGTAATAATGACCGACGCAGGGCTATGCTCCACAGCTAATGATAATTTGCGCAATTGAGACGCTTGTATTTTTTGCGCTCGGTTTTGAGCCTGAGAAAGACTGACGGTTAATGCTGTTAACCAGATTGCAACCACCGCCAGCATCCTGTTTGTGATAACAACCCAGTCTTGCCCACCTTCTGGGGAGAAATGGTAACCCACATATACCAAGGCGGTCGCAATGATAGCTAAACCAAGCGTGTACTCACGCCTAGGGAAGAGTTTGCCGGTTAAAACGAAGAAGATATAGGGCAACCCACACGCCACCCCAAGCGGTAAAAGAAGGTCAAGGCTAAACAGGGCTACACCCAAAGATAAGGTAAATAGAACAAGAACAACTGTGACCTTGCTCTCTTCTACCATTGATAACCCCCGACTGATCAAACGATCGGTTTCAACACGCTGTCTATTTTTGTAAGACAAAGACAAATGCCACAAAAATAGTGAACCAAATCCTATTGCAACGACAGACACCGCACTTGCTTGTGAAGCGGCTTGGATAAATGGTCCTCTCATCTCCTTAACATCAATTTTTGCAACCAATCCTGCCTCTAGTTTTGGAATAGGTGTGTACGCAGCCAATACATTTGCCCCCCGATAATCAACATCAGGTGTCATCCCTGTTCTTCCTGCTAAAGCCTGCTTAATCGCGTTGGAACGAGGCTCAGCCACATGAAAACTGCTTATTGGGCCATCTGAATTCCTAGGTTGCGTGAGATAGGTAATTTGATATTCATCGAAACGGCCAATTAGATATTCTCCGCTTTCACCGAATCCAGGGGATTCTTGGAGCGCTGTACTAACTTGCTTTAATGTTGCCGCAAACGCCCCTCCTGGGAAGTCAGCATCGTTATATTTTGCGTCGAAGTCAGCCACGGAATTGATCAAGCTAGCCTGAGTTTCCACCATATCTAACAGGCTAGATCTCTCAATATCCCGAGCATATTGATAGAGCAACCCTAACGAACTGATCATTACTGCAAATGCCACTGCAGCAAGAAGTAAAGAACGATAGATTAGCCACTCTTTAGTGCTGGTTCCTGACTTCAAGGCGAAGGTTTCTTGGTTAGAATGGTCTTCCTCTTCTATCTGGCTAATTAACAGAGTTCCCAAAACAATAATAAATAGAGCTATCAGCGCTGCATTAATGCTCGCATCAATAAAGGGCTCTTGAACTTCCGTCATATCAATTTTTGCTACGATACCTATATCCAATACAGGTATAGACTGATAAGCAGCTAAAACTTTTCTGGACTCATAGTCGAGGCCTATTATGGTTCCCGACTGATCATTCAGTGCCCGCCGCATGGGTTCTGCAGCACTGTCATTTATAGGTATTGGCTGAGGGGGCTGATTGAGTTTGCGCGAGCTCATTAAAAATTCTATATTGCCACCGTTTAATCTCCCGACAACAAACTCCCCGGTTTCACCAAAACCATTCTTCAATTCAAATGAGCTTCGAACTTGGCTAAGGGTCGCACCTACTGCACCTTCAGGGTGGTCTACGCGGCTATATTGGGAATCAAACGCAGCGATGGCATTGATGAGGCGGGCTTTGCTGGAGACAAGCGAGACAAGACGAGACTTCTCAGCCTCAACCGCTGATTTGTACAGGATACCAATAGAAGCAATAGAAGATATCGCTCCGACTAACATCATTATTATAATTATGGACCAGAAGTGCTTTCGCGATTCTCTTTTAAAGACCATTTTAGCAACCGAGTAGAGTTCCCAAATGCTTACATAGCCCCTTCACTTCTCACACTATGTAATCAAACAATGGGGTATAGATTTACTATAGACGCTAAACCGCTTATTTCTACGGACTTCAGTATGAACTTAGGGCCTAAAAAAACAGTCATAAAGGCGGCATATGTTCATTTTTTAAACAAAAATTCAAAAATAATGTAGCAAGCCAAAAACTTATTACGGATCAGTTCTGAACTTGGATCTTTGCAAAGATACAAATCGAATCAACACCAGATTTGATGACTTGAACAGAATTAAGAAACTAAACTTTCAAACCGTTCTAAATGCATAGCAGCAATAAAAGATCTTTAGCCTCTTTCCAAACGTAAGAGGATATCTGAAACTACACCAGCCAGCGTTTATGCCTATTTATGGAGCTACAATGATCGACCCAACTGCTACAAATAATGAACCTGCTATCGTTACACTTGATGACCTTGCAGCTCTGGCCGACTATTCACTTTTAGAAACGCTCAATGCTGATCCAGATGCTACCGAAAACGGTATTGATCATTTTCCCAGAGAGATTTTTTCTGGACATTACGTGCCAGTAAACCCAACACCCATCAGTGAGCCTGAATACATCGCACATAGCCACACACTCTTTCAAGAACTAGGCTTTAATGACGCATTAGCACGATCGGAAGGGTTCAAGCGAATGTTCTCTGCCGACCTTTCTCAAGTACCAGAACCTTTGCGTCAACAAGGCTGGGCCTGTGGTTATGCCCTTTCCATCTACGGAAATGAGTACTATCAACAATGCCCATTTGGCACAGGCAACGGTTATGGAGATGGGCGAGCAGTCTCTGTTTTAGAAGGTATCTTCAACAATAAACGTTGGGAGATGCAGCTTAAGGGCGGCGGTCAAACTCCATATTGCCGCGGCGCAGATGGCCGTGCAGTTTTACGATCAAGTGTGCGAGAATTTTTAGCGCAAGAGCATATGCATGCCCTCGGCGTACCAACATCAAGATCATTGAGTCTTTTTGCTTCGAAATCTGAAACGGTCAGACGCCCGTGGTATTCAGAAGGCTCTCATTCGCAAGATCCCGATATCATGGTCTATAACCCGGTTGCGATCACAACACGTGTAGCACCGTCGTTTATTCGTGTCGGTCAATTGGAGCTTTTTGGGCGTCGCGCTCGTAAACAAGAACACCCTAAAGCACTCGAAGAACTCGAGATGTTGGTTCTGCACTTGATCGACCGTGAATACAGCGATCTGATCGACCATGAGCTATCGCTACCAGAGAAAGCACTATTACTCGCTCAAGCTTTCCGCGACAGACTTACCTCTCTTGTCAGCAACTGGATTCGAGTTGGCTACTGCCAAGGCAACTTTAATAGCGATAACTGTGCTGCGGGTAGTTTTACCTTAGATTATGGTCCTTACGGCTTTATGGATGAGTTTGATCCACAATTCCAACCCTGGACCGGTGGTGGGCATCACTTCTCCTTCCTAAATCAGCCTTTAGCCGCTGAACAGAATTTCCATATGTTCTGCGTAACCTTAGCTCCTCTATTCCAAACTGTTCCTGAAGGGATAGAGCAGCTTAGTGAAATCAGAAACGGTTTTGCAGAGGCCATGAGCAATCAAATGGAAGCAATGTGGGCCGCAAAGCTAGGGCTAGATAAATTTGAGCCAGAACTAGTAAAAGAGCTGTTAGCTCTGATGACGCAGACCCAAACTGATTACACTCTCTTCTTCCGTGAACTATCCAACCTGCCAGAGAGCTTAGAGCCATTAACAAATAGCTTTTACCAAACGCCATCTAGCAAACTAAGCGAACGCTGGAAAGATTGGCTCAATCAATGGAACACTGCCTTGGATCTGGCTAATACCGCTCTGAATCGTTCGCCAGAAGAGTGTATTCAGCAGATGAAACAGGTAAACCCTAAGTACACTCTACGTGAATGGTTTGTACAACCTGCCTATCAACAAGCTGCGGAAGGTAATTACGAGCTGATCAGAGAACTTCAGAAAGTAATGACTCAGCCTTATGCTGAACAATCACAAGAAGTAGAATACAAGTTCTACAGATTAAGGCCTTCTGAACTAAATGGCCTTGGTGGCTTATCTCATTACAGCTGTTCGTCGTAAAGATTTAAGCTGAGCCCAAAAGTCCCAATATATAAACAATAATTCCAATATTGGGACTAATCAGAGTGTTTTCTGATAGTTCCAGTGCATATCAGCCTACGAAAGTAACCAGACTTTTCACTAGATAACTGCTACAGACGAAGGAAATCCTTGAGGCAGAAACACTTCACCATGAGGTCCAAGCACTTTTTCTAGATAACAAACCAGTATTAACTAATAAACAGTAGGGTAGATTTTATCTCAACCTTAGCTTTTCAAGTATCTGATAGCACTCATTGGATATAACTGGTAGTTCTTTCACCAGTTCATTTACTGGGAAATTTACTTTAGGCCAACTATCGTGGTGACAGAAGCTACGAATTTCGCTAGTCAATTTTGCTTCATCCCAATCAGGCCATTCTGGGTTCTTTTCAATTAAAACACTCACCAAATCTGCGAACTGGACAACTAAAACTAAGCTCCGCAATTCTGCTGACACTTCGTTGTGTTTGCTTATATCGTAGTTATGGTGATAACGAATCATGTCTACAATTACTTTCGGCAACTGCCATTTCTTCGCCGCAATAAAGCCAGCATCGGCATGGGTAAAACCAAGTACTCCTTTCTCTACCTCAGGTAATTCTATCGGCGTGTCCCAGCCCTTAGCATCTACGACATCAATGGCTTTAGCTGTCATTTCAAACAGTACGAATCGGCCTATGTCATGTAACAAGCCTGAAGTAAATGCCAGCCCTTTATCCACGTTAATATCTTTTAGATGGATCGCCACAAACTTCGCAATATGAGCTGTTTCAATTGAGTGCTGCCAAATGGCTTTTTGCTGATCTGTTACGGGGGTGAAAACTCGAGCAACCGATAATGTTGTTATAATCGATAATATTTTATCTGTCCCAACCCGAATCAGTGCTTCATGCAGATCAGTTATGACATGGGAATGTGCCGAAGAGGCTGAGTTAGCAATTTTAAGTACTCTTGTTGCCAGCGGAGGGTCTGCTTGAGACAACTCAGTCACTTTGTCATAAAAGAAGGGAGAATTTGTATCAAGCGCCATCAAATCACAAACAACAGAAGGCAGAAGCGGTAACTGTTGAACACGCTCTTCTATTCTTGATAAAGTGAGTTTTCTTTTCTTAGTTGTCACTTTCAACGCTCTCATTCTTTAAAAAACACTTCGACCTGTTTCGCCGTCAAGAGTTTTTAATAAAAATAGCCATATACCAGCATACATCCTCTGTTTTCAGTATATCAGTTTGCTCAAGTACTATTAAATTAGCCTGTAATGATTGTTGTGCAGAGCATCCACTTTGGCACATTGCAGTATTAATTTAATAGCTATTATTAATTCGTTTTCCTGTAAATAAGATTTATCGTTTGAGGTCAGAAACGTCTATTTTTGTTAGTAACAGATAACGCTTATCGCTCTTTTTCAGCTAGAGCGGTGAGTTCATTACGAGATAACTTGAGACCTTTCACCATCATAGAATCAGGTATGTAGGCAAAACCAACGGGAATCATAAAACTGGGTAATAATCTTTTCAGATCGGATTTAATCTGAGCAAAGCAGCAATCTGGATTTGTCCAGGCAAAAGGTCGATAGCCAAATTCAGGACAAGGAACAGGAACCACTATCGCTTGAGTAACACCTACCAACTTGAGTAATTGTTTCTCAATCATTTCCGGCTGAATATTTTCGCCACCGCTAATAAACTGATTATCCTTACGCCCTGTTATCAGCAGTCTATTATTCTCCCAGCGGCCGATATCACCTGTCTTGAAATATGCACTTGGCGATCTCAATTGGTTACCAACAAGATAGCCTGCAAATAAACTCTTACCTGCCAGTAAGATCTCACCCTCTTCATCAATCTTTAGCTCGACACTGTCTAACACCGCCATTGAGCCATCATCAGCTTCAGTACAAGCCTGTGACGATATTTCGCTCATGCCATAAGTCTTTCTTAACGGCAGGTCAGCACATGAACGTAATAGTTTTTCGGCAGTCGGACCACCGCCTATCAGCAAGGTTTTTAACCTTAAATCCTTTATATTGTCAGCTGATGCTTTAAAGCGTTGTAACTGTGTCGCAACCATCGAAGCATGCGTTATCCCCATTTCCTGTAGAAATAATGGATCTTCTACACGACCACCTATAGTCAAAGATGAACCAGATACTATTGCCCTGAAAAGTACGCTAAAGCCACCGATATGGTAGATCGGCAATGATACATGCCAATGGTCAGACGAGTCGCAAGGATTGATCATCGCTGAGGCTTTAGCGCTGGCTATATGGTTCGAGAAACGATGACACACCAGTTTAGGTGTTCCAGTAGATCCCGATGTAAAAATCCCATTCACTATGGATGGATCGACAACACCCTCTTCATGTTCTTCATGGAGTGCCGCTACCCCATGCTGATCTATAAAATACGCATACCGGTTAAGAGCTTTTAATTCATTTAGTTGGTTCTCGCTGAATGAAGGATTGAATGGCACAGCCACCGCGCCTAATTCCATAATGGCACAGCTTAAAATAAGCGTATCAAGGGTATTTTCAGCTTTATAAAGAACAAGTTGATGCTCTCTTAAACCGAATGAATACAGCTCATCTCTCTTAGATTTGATCAGACGATTAAAAGCCTCATAAGAATAGCGATGATGCTCATCACCCAGCGTACTGCCATTGCCATAATGCCTTTCGAGGAGCGTTTCTAACATAGCCGCGCAATCTCTTTACAATCTACCAATGGGACTGTTTCCGCTCTAAGCTTAATTTTTGCGGGCTGTAGGTCTTTTGCAAGATACTTAAGAGTATCCAGACCCTGCTCCTCGGTTAACTCAAGATCCCGAGCCAGTGAATGATAAAACTCCAATGAGACATTGCTTTCAAAGCTACTGGAAAGCACACAGGCTATTCCCCTCTCACGAGCCAATTCAGCAAGTTCTATAGTCCGCTGTAACCCACATAGCATTGGCTTTAATACCCAGGTTTTAGCTGTAAAGAATATTTCCGGAACAGGCTTTAGCGGATCAAGTTCGCGGAGAGATTCATCAAAAGCAATCGGCAACCCGTTAGATCGATAATGGTCGAGGCACTTAAGCGGCTCTTCCACATAATCGATTTGTGACGTATTGAGTGCTTGCTGTAGAGCTTCCAGTTCTTCTATCGTCCATGTCCGGTTGGCATCAACTCGCAACTTTTGATGAGGTTCCAAATAAGCTAATACAGATTTTAAAGACAAAACATCATTCTCGAATGATTGATGCCCTGCTTTGATTTTTATTCGATGGCTTTCGGAGCTCTTATCAATAAGCGAACAGGATCGAACAGCTGTAGAACGCAAAGGATACTCAAGTTGATACCACGCAGCTTCAATTGCAAATCGCACACTTTGGTATAAGTGATTTGGACTAGGGGAAGCGGAAAAATCACTCGAATTAAGCATCAATAACTGCTGCTTACATTGTTCTAGGGTTTCATTTGAAAAACCCGGTAAGGGTGCGACCTCTGTATAAATACTCTGATCGTCAAACAACCAGTGTAGTAGCAATCCCTGTCTAGTGTTGAGTGTTTTCCGCTTACCACCCATATTAAAAACAAAGGGAGAGGTAAACGGAATTTCATACTCAAAAATCCTGACCTTAGGGATCATGGCTGCCGTTTAAATCGCTTAAAGTCAGGTGGACGTTTTTCATTGTAGGCATTACGGCCTTCCTGCCCTTCCTCGGTCATATAAAACAGCATAGTCGCGTTACCGGCTAGCTCCTGAAGACCTGCTTGCCCGTCTATTCCAGCATTGAAAGCACTCTTTAACGTTCTCAATGCCATAGGTGAAAGCCTAAGCACTTTTCTGCACCACTCAACCGTGGTTAGTTCTAGGTTTTCTAAAGGTACAACCTTGTTTACTAGGCCCATATCTAGTGCTTCTTTTGCATCGTACTGATCACATAAGAACCAGATCTCACGGGCTTTCTTCTGCCCTACGATACTTGCCATATAACTGGCACCAAAACCACCATCGAAAGACCCTACCTTAGGGCCGGTCTGGCCAAATCGAGCATTCTCTGCAGCTACGGTCATATCACACACCAGATGTAATACATGACCCCCACCAATGGCATAACCCGCTACCATCGCGATAACTGGCTTAGGTAGGCTTCTGATCATCTTCTGGAGATCCAGAACATTAAGGTGATGAACGCCAGACTCATCTTCGTAGCCCGTATCACCTCGAACTCGCTGATCCCCGCCTGAACAAAAGGCCATATCTCCTTGCCCAGTCAGAATAACCACACCTACCTGATCGTCATAACGTGCATCATTGACTGCCGCAATCATCTCTTTAACCGTTTGTGGGCGAAAGGCATTACGTACTTCAGGACGATTAATAGTGATTTTAGCGATACCCTCCGCCTTGTGATAAAGGATATCTGTAAATTGCTGCCCGCAATCAACCCAATCTGCGCCCTTCTGGATACTGCTGTCTGCAGGGTTAGTCATGAATAAAGTCCGTTAAAAAATTAGATAAAATCCTACTCACACCACAGACCTGATCACTGTGACAATTATGGCCTGCACCTGAGATAACATGATGAACGATATTAGCATGCTGTTGAACGAGCTGTTTTGCTAATTCGGTGTATTTTTTATCATGCTCTCCTGTGAGATAGGTAATAGGGTGAGCAGCAAGAGAGGATGTCATATCCTGCTGATTAGCCACAGATAGAGTCAGTAACAGGTTTCCTAAAACAGATGGATCAGTTTTATGCCGTTGATAGATCTGTTCCGCTGTATCTTTTTCCCTACCGTTAAACACACCTTGTTGATACCACTGCTCCAAAGTGAGCTTAAGATCCTGCTGACTAAACCGTTGCTGCCAAACTAAATCACTGTCTAGCCGCGCTTTGTCGCCGGGGAGGCCCGGGTGACCTCCCTCAAATAAAGCACCACAAATTGAACCAGGATTATCCCTCAACCAATGCATCCCGATACGTGCACCCAGAGAATACGCTAGTAAAAACACCGGTTGTTTAAAATCGGGAAGTTGCTGCCACAACCAACGGCTATAACCTTCAATATCTGTCACCTCTTTTGGGAAGGAAAGAGGCAAAGAGAGATAAATAATATTCAGTTTCTGACTATCTGGGAGAAGATCTATAACGGGTTTCCAATCATCCTGCCCCCCCATAAAGCCATGGAGACAGAGTATAACGGGGGAACTTTCGGCTAATATCTGGCCTTGGCAATAAGGATGGTCGATCAGCATCTAATGATTAGCCTGTCGAATCAGAAGCTGCGCCATGATTTCTTGAAAACTCATAGAGTGCTTTTATCTGCTGACTACTCTCAGTGGGAGGTACTTGTAACTCGATCATTGCCACTCCATTCGGCTTGAGTAACTCGGTAAGCTGCTGTGTAAATTGCGCTTCGGTGCTAGGTGAATAATGAGGAATATCAAAACTTTTAGCGATATTGCCAAACTCCAAACCATGCGGCAGCTGGAAAAAGTCCCGCTGGACATCACCTAAATTTGCCGCAGGCAGCATGTTAAATATGCTACCGCCATCATTATTAAGCACAATCAATATAAGCGGATAGTCACTAATATGACGGCGTGCGATCATCAAACTGTTTAAATCATGCAGCAACGAGGTATCCCCTAACAAAACTACCATAGGCCTCTCTCGCCCCTGCTGTACACCGCAAGCCGTGGCCAACAGCCCATCAATCCCACTCGCCCCTCGGTTACTAAAGACAGAGAAATCTCGATTAGACTGCAGATCCATCAAGCGAATGCTTAAGCTATTACCGATAAAAAGATCTACGCTATCATCCAGAACATCACATAGAGTCTGCGCTGCTTTCAGTTCACCGAATGAGAGTGAACGCACAAAGGTTCGTGCTTTCTCCAGTATCTGACCGCTCTTTTGCAACAATTGAGCATGATCTGAGTTTTCGATAACTGCGTCCTGACAGTACTCATCTATATCTAAGCAAATCTGGGTGGCCGTTTTAGAGGGATCGAGAGCTAACGCCTGTGGAGATACCAAAATATAGTTTTCAAAATGGCTTTCAGATAGCCAATTCAACAAGCGCTTGCCGACAAGCCGCCCACCAAACTGAATCACCGAGTCGTATTCAGCAAGAAGGTCAGGCTGAGCTTCAAGCACCAATTCAACACTTTGAATAACCAATCGATGCTTCGGCAAATTGCTGTTTATGTCAGCAAGAATTGGGGTATCAAACCGTTCGGCCAATGCCAAAACATGCTGTGCTTGCGAAGAGGTTAAATCACCGGCGACAAGAAGCGTTTTTCCACTTGGTTGGATAGTCTCAGCCTCAAACTTTGAGGAGGTAGGTGACCTCGCCTGATCAAAAACCTGAAGGTATTTGTCTGTATCTAACAGATCCACATCATCTGTTGGATAAAGCGGTTCCCTAAAGGCACAATTAATCTGCACAGGGCCTGACATAGTTGCTTTCTGGTAAGCCCTGACAATTGATGTCAGGTTTTCTGAAATCTCTGCTTCAGAATCTAACGCATCAATCTGACAAAATTCGACAACATTATCCGCAAATATTCCTTTCTGATTAATCGCCTGATTCGCGCCACAATTTAGCAACTCTTCAGGCCTATCAGCAGAGAGCACTATCAACGGTTGTGATGTTTGAAACGCTTCAATGACTGCAGGATATAAATTGGCAACCGCAGTCCCAGATGTAGTGATCACGATGACTGGCTTTGACCGCGCTTTGACAAGACCCAGTGCGAAAAAACCTAAGCCTCGCTCATCAATATGCGTGTGTAATCTCAGCTGCCCCTGCTCTCCATTATTGGTTTTAGACAGAGAAAGCTTGGCAGCCGCAATAACTAAAGGAGCACTTCTAGAACCCGGCGCTATACAAATGTCCTCGACGCCCAACTGAACTAACTGTTCTAGAACAGCAGCGGCCCATAGATTTGTCAGATTAGTGTTGTGCTGTTCCATAAACCACATCGAGAAGAGAGTTAATTTTCGAATCCAGCTCCTGCCATTCCGATTCTGAATCGGAGCCTTCAACCAAACCGACACCAGAAAAACAGTGTAAACGGTTATTCTCCAGTAGCGCAGATCTAATCACGACAGCAAAATCAACAAACTCCCTCTCATCACTATAACTGGCGATTCCAATCCCTCCGCTATACCAACCACGCGCTAAGGACTCATTTGAAGACAGGAAATTCAAGGCGGCATTTCTAGGATAACCCGATACAGCAGGTGTCGGGTGGAGCAGATTTATCAATTCAGCATCATCAATATTACTGTTAAGTTCAGCCGTCACCTTTTGGTAAAGATGCTGAACCTTTTCCAATTTCATAACTTGAGTAGGTTCAAAATCAACCGTGCTACAAACACCTTCAAGCTGCTGCTGTATAAATTGGCTGACCAAGCCATGTTCATTCTGAAACTGAGAGTCATTGAGTAACTTTTGAGCCAACAGTTCATCACTGGCTAAACCGTCCCCTCGCCCAACCGTTCCAGCCAATGACTCGGTACAAAGTTGTTGCCCTTCTCTTTTATAAAGGCGCTCAGGTGAACAGCCCAAAAGGTACTTATCGCCTCTTTGCAGCATAAACGAATAGGTATCTGGATTTACCGCCAACCAACGATTCAATAATTGGTGAACATTCATTGAATCATTGCTAGAGAGAACGAGATCTCTTGCGAGAACAACTTTTTCAACATGCTTTTGATCAATGTCACTCTGAACCTGATCACACAGATCATGCCAATGGACTCTATCGATACTAGAGCATTTTTGAAACTGCAGATCTTCGTCACTATGTTCTGGAAAGGACTGATCCCAATCCAGTGCAAGTAGCAGCCTGATCAGATCATTTTTTGCAGTATTCCATTCAGCCTCACCGTCACATAGAAGGTGAATATGTAGATGACATGCACCTTGAGTTTCACTCAAACAGATCTTCGGTAAAACAAAATAACTGGATGGAAATTCTTGCCATATATCACTCTCATCTTCTTCAGCAAACGAAAACCCGCCAAAGAACCAAGGGAGATACGCTTTTTCAGATTGGCTAAAGATCCGAGATGATAAATTTCTAACTTCAGCAATCGCTTCTGCTGATGAGTCTTTGATTACCTCCACCGCAACACCAAGGCCTGCCAGTACTCGATCCTGATCTCGCTCATGCCAATACATTTGCTGGTGAGAGGTATTGTTGGAAAGAAAGGCAATCAAATCCTGTCGATCAACAGAAACCGAAGCATGGTATATACGATTAGAAATATAAGGTAGGAGGTTAACCTGCTTACACAATGTTGCAACAAAGTCAGGTTGATCCGAGAAATCGATAAGAGATTCTGCAGGCTTTACGATTGTTTGCAAAATATCCTTGGCCTAAAAAGAAATGAATGATCACATTGATCAAAACATAATACCGAATACAAATATGACCACAACAGAGCAGCTGATCTAATGTGCTAAGAAACCCATGTTTCTTTACATTATCTGCTCTGTATCAAACCATGATGTCTATGAGGTAGCCCTTCTCGGAATATTCAAAACCAATAAAGAGAGGCCTATAGATTAAGACCCTCTGAGCTAAATGGACTTTCGAGGGGCTTTCTACATCTATTCATCTGAAACCATCATTGCAGGTTCGCTGAATTGCGCAGTAAAGATGTATTGGTAAGGTTTAATCCGCCTCGACCAATTCCTGGCGCCAAGTGCAGCTGCCACCAGCTTTCTTATCAAGCATGTTTAGGAAAGCTTCGTGCTCGGCTAGCTCTTCATCGGATAAGGTGACCAAAGGTAAGCCTTGTAGTGCATCTGCATGTCTTCTGATTTGCCCTGCATCACCACCAGCCTCATCATCCGACAACGACAAAGAGGTTTGGCCACCTGTCATCAACAGGTAAACATCAGCAAGAATCTCGGCATCCAACAAGGCGCCGTGCAACTCACGATGGGAGTTATCAATACCTAAGCGACGACATAAGGCATCGAGGTTGTTCTTCTGACCCGGGAATTTATCTTTAGCGATCTTGAGGGAGTCGGTGACTTTACAGAGTTCATCGGTGCTCTTCCAACCAGCTCCCAACATACCGAATTCATGGTCCATGAACCCGACGTCGAAAGGCGCGTTGTGTGCAATCATCTCTGAGCCGTCGAGAAACTCGACAAACTCCTGAGCGATTTCAGCAAATTTCGGGCAGTCTTTAACCTGCTCATCAGTGATACCGTGGACCGCGATCGCCTCAGGGTCAATCGGCATCTCTGGGTTGATGTAGACGTGAAAGGTTTTGCCGGTCAGCTTACGGTTGATTACCTCAACACAGCCGATCTCAATAATCCGATGCCCTTGGAAATGCGGACCACTTTCCTGGTTCATACCTGTGGTTTCAGTATCCAGAATCACCAGACGATTCGACATAAATAAGGCCTCTTAATCACTAACTACAATGGCGCGAGTATAACAGAGTATTTTTCTGTAAACAGGTGATCTCGCTATATCTGACTATGTAAGAGATCTTAGCTTCGTTGTTAGATGTACAGACGATCCCCCCTGACGCACGAAGAAATCCAAGAGCTGATAAAACACATTTACCTTAATCATCCATAAGTGAAAATTTATAAGAACCCTTAAATACCTGCCAATGCGCTTCTACGGCTCTAACCTCTTCCATAATCCAATCGGTAAAAGCCATCACTTTAGGCCGTTCAAAATTAGCTTCAGGCGCAACCAGATAGTTAGCATATGGCGAATTCCAGTAACACTTAAGCGGGCAAACTAAATGACCGCGTTCAATATACTCATACACCAGACTATAACGAACCGGCGCAACACCCTGGCCATTCAATGCAGCATCCACCTGAAGGCTAGAATCCAACAACTGCAGAACGACCTGATTTTTGCCCCCCATCTCTCGTACAAATCCAGCATTAACCTGTTTAAGTTCAGGTGAGTCATCAATCAACAAGGGTAAGCTGCCAAGGTTCAGATCAGCACCATCCTTTGTTTGCAAAAGATCGGGGTGACAGACCGAAACGATATAATCTTCGGTGAGAATTTTCTCCATCAGCTGCGTTTTTCCCCCTTCCGCAAAACGAATCGCCAGATCCTGACTATCATCCGAGAAATCATGTAGATCACAGGAAGTAGACACTAAGCAATTGAACTCCGGATAGGCCTGCTGAAATGAACCCAGCCTAGGGATCAACCACCGCGCCGCAAATGAAGGTAGAGAAGTGATCTTAAGCTGATTAGGTGAAGGATCTACCGAAAGCGCTCTACTCCCCTCTTCAATCGCCTTAAACGCCTGCTGGATATGAGGCAGCAAAGCAGCACCAGCCGGAGATAAACGCACCTCACGGTTCAGACGAATAAACAAAGGCTTTGCAAAGTAGTCTTCCAGCAAACGTACCTGCTGGCTAACAGCTGCCTGCGTCACAAACAACTTTTCAGCTGCCACTTTAAAACTGCCATGCTCAGCAGCCACCAAAAAAACACGCAAGGCTTTAAGAGGGGGTAAACGATTCATATCACTTAAGTTTTAGTTAACTGAATAGAAATTTATATCGTTTGTCACTATAGCAACCCAAGACCAATAATACCTACAAATTAAGCATAAACGGAGGATACACAGATGAGCATTCAAGTATGCGAAAACTACCAGCCATCAAAAGAGATTAGAAATAGTTATCCTCTTCCGACAATAGATTTGCATAAGCTGGCATTTACCCTCAAGCAATGGCGACAGAACTACCGCACCCGAAAAGCGCTTTTGAAGTTAAGTGATGAGCAATTGAAAGATATAGATTTAAGCCGCGAACAAGCTCACAAGGAAGCGAGTAAGGCTTTTTGGGTTAGGTAGTAAAAAAACAGCAACTGATTCCCCAAATAGGAACTGCGGTTCCTATTTGGGGTTAAGTAAAACTCATGCTGAGAATGGGAGGAATTGCCCCTATATTGCTACCGATGATTTTTAAATAATTTCAGGTTAATTAATCACCTCTTTCCTCCTCTTTTCTGTTAAAGTTCGCCCCTCTGTCACAGCCCATTTAAGACCGCTGTACATCTTCTAAATTTTTACCCTCAGGACACTCCCTTGATATCCTCTGCGAACATTACAATGCAGTTTGGCGCTGAGCCTTTGTTTGAAAATATTTCGGCTAAATTCGGTAACGGCAATCGTTATGGTTTGATTGGTGCGAACGGCTGCGGCAAATCGACCTTTATGAAGATTCTCAGCGGTGATCTGGTACCAACATCAGGCAACGTGTCTATTACACCGGGTGAAAAGATGGGTGTGCTTAGTCAGGATCAATTTGCCTTTGAGGAATACACGGTTATCGATGCAGTAATCATGGGTGATACTGAACTGTGGAAGGTCAAGCAAGAGCGTGATCGTATTTACGCGCTACCAGAGATGTCCGAAGAAGATGGTATGAAGGTTGGCCACCTGGAAAGCGAATTTGCTGAGATGGATGGTTACACCGCAGAAAGTCGTGCTGGTGACATCCTATTGGAAGCCGGTATTGCTGAGGAATATCATTTTGGCTTGATGAGTCAGGTTGCACCGGGTTGGAAACTGCGCGTGTTATTAGCACAAGCATTGTTTGCTAACCCAGATATTCTGCTGTTGGACGAACCGACCAACAACTTGGATATCCATACGATTAGCTGGCTTGAGTCGGTCCTAAACCAACGCAAGTGCACTATGATCATTATCTCCCACGACCGTCACTTCCTGAATGCGGTTTGTACCCATATGGCGGATATCGATTACGGTGAGCTGAGAATCTATCCGGGTAATTATGACTACTTCCTAGAAGCATCCTCTTTGATCCGTGAGCAGCTGTTAACGGAAAATGCGAAAAAGAGTGCTGAGCTGGATGAACTACAAGCGTTTGTAAATCGCTTTTCTGCCAATGCCTCTAAAGCTAAGCAGGCAAGCTCGCGGGCTAAGAAGATGGAGAAGATAGAACTGGATGAAGTTAAAACCTCCAGCCGACAGATCCCTTCCATCACTTTAAAGCAGGATAAAAAGTTGCATCGTCAGGCGCTGATTCTGGAAGATGTCGGCCACGGTTTTGAAGACAATAAATTATTCGAAAACGGTAATTTGATTCTAGAAGCCGGAGCTAAGCTTGCCGTTATCGGCGAGAACGGTGCCGGTAAAACTACTTTCTTGCGCTGCTTAGTGGACGAATTGCAAGCGAACGAAGGTACCATCAAATGGTCTGAGAATGCAGTCATTGGTTATTGCCCGCAAGATAGCAGTGCTGATTTTGATTCTGATCTAACCCTATTTGAGTGGATGTCTCAGTGGCGTACACCTAAGCATGATGATCTGAAAGTTCGTGCAATGTTAGGCCGGTTACTCTTTACGGCTGACGACTTTAATAAGAAAGCGAAAGTCTGTTCCGGTGGTGAAAAGAACCGCTTACTGTTCGGCAAAATGATGATGATGGATTTGAACGTCCTAATCATGGATGAGCCAACCAACCACATGGATATGGAAGCGATCGAAGCGCTCAACAATGCTTTGCTAGGCTTTGATGGTACTTTGATCTTTGTCAGCCATGACCGTGCATTTGTATCCTCATTGGCAACGCATATTATCGAAATTAAAGATCAGCAGATGATCAACTTCCACGGCACTTTCGATGAGTATATGGATAGCCAGAAAATGGCTGCTCAAGTTGCTTAACAGCCTTCATAGATACCAATAAAAAAAGGGCTTGATTAAATCAAGCCCTTTTTCGTTTTATGCTCTTCAACCAAGCACAACTAAACCACCTGCCCAGCTGCAAAACCTGATGCCCAAGCCCATTGGAAGTTATGACCGCCAAGGTGTCCAGTTACATCTAAACACTCACCAATAAAGTACAAACCCGGTGCTTTTTTAGCTTCCATGGTTTTCTGGTTGATCTCGTTGGTATCGATGCCACCTAGGGTCACTTCCGCTGTACGGTAACCTTCGGTACCGGAAGGTTTGATCTTCCACTCACGGAAAGCGCTGTTGATCGCATCTAGGTCTTTATTGGATTGGTTACCCATAATGCCGCTAAAGCCGAATAGCTGGCAGAGGATCTGAGCCATACGCTTGCTCATCTGCTGCGCCATGATGGTAGTAATTTCCGCTTTTGGACGCGCTTCGCGTTGCTCTTTTAACCATGCAAGCAGATCAAACTCAGGGAACAGGTCTATCTCCACTTCGCCGCCCGGTTGCCAATAGGAGGAGATCTGTAAAATAGCAGGACCACTTAAGCCACGATGGGTAAAAAGCATGCTTTCGACAAAGCTGGTTTTACCAATCGTCGCTTTGACTTTATGAGATACGCCCGAGAGTTCTTTAAGAACTTCTTTCTCTTTTGGCTGTAGCGTAAAAGGAACTAGCGCTGCTGTTTTAGGTAGCACTTTTAGATCGAACTGCTCCGCAATATCGTAGGCAAAACTGGTAGCTCCGCCATTGGGAATCGATAAACCACCGGTCGCAATTACAACGGATTCAGCTTTGATCGGACCAGATGAGGTTTGCAGTAAATAGCCCTCTTCCTGCGGCTCGATACCATTGACGCTCAGCTCGGTACGGATCTCATTACCCGCCCATTCTGATTCGGTCATTAAAACCCGAAGAATCTCTTTACTGGATTCATTACAGAACAATTGGCCGAGTGTTTTTTCGTGATATTCCACACCATGACGATCAACCAGATCGATAAAGTCCTGCGCTTTATAACGACTGAGAGCAGATTTACAAAAATGAGGATTCTGCGAAAGGAAGTTAGCGGGACCGTTATGAATATTGGTGAAGTTACAACGTCCACCGCCGGACATTAGGATTTTTCGGCCAACTTTTTTAGTGTGTTCGATAACAAGAACAGAACGTCCTCGATAACCAGCAGTAGCGGCACACATCAGGCCTGAAGCTCCGGCTCCGATAATTACTACATCGTACTGTGTCACACGCTTTCTCCACTGGTTTGAAAGCGCGCTATCTTACCACAAGCTATTATTTTTCAGGTTTGTTTTTATGGCTACCGTCGCAGAGTGGCTGTGTTTTTGTTTGCTTGCACATACAAAGCCAAACCTCACCATCCTCTTCGGCTTCAAAGACGACGGGATCTATTCCTGTGCCTTGATGAGAGCCATCACAAAACGGTTGATCACCCGAGCGACCACAAGCACACCACGCATAAGTCTGCCCCGCTTCTAAGTGAATTTTGACTGGGGCATCTGCTGCCCTATGAACGGGTGAATGAGACATCGTTATGCTCCTCTACTGAATATTCCGCCGTCCTTAGCAGCATTTAGGGCTATCGCTATATTCAGTAAACGTAGAAGAGCAATTTCAAATGTTCAAATTTAGAACAATACAATTATTAATGCTGAAGCGCTTGATCAAGCTGATTAAGATTATTTGATAGCCACCGTGCAAGATCCATTTTCAGTGGTTTGGTCGCTGTATCCACCAGCCATAAACCCGATTGCGGCTTGAGCTTTTTGCTCTTAGGTTTGATCTGTAATGCCTCGCCACATTGCTCTTCCACTGGCAAGTAAGTGGCTTGTGCTAGCGGTTGAAGCTTGGTGTTGTCGAGACAAACAGCGACAACATCATACTCAAGCAATGTCTCATCTAACTTAAGAGCATAATCACTGATCTGTTTTTGCAGTGCCATTTGGTTTGAACGAATAGTCTGTGCCTGATCAGGCCAGATACGCTGAAATTCACGCGCAACGATCTGACTCATTACACGAAGATTATCAGGCGCTAACCAAAAGTACGTACTCTGCTCTAGGTCTTGAGCACTTAAACTTACTTGGGCCCCACCCGGCAGAATTTCTTGCGCTGCATCTACATTGATAACACGAACATTGGTCGCTCTCAGATGCTTAAACAAAGCGTATTCCGGCCAAATCGACTCAATCGATACGACAGCAGTCACAGGACCTTGTTTTGAGATAGCCGCGCCACTTTTATGTTTTAGCCAGTTGTTAATTCGGGACACTGGTAAACGTTTTGGTGGCAGATAAATCGCCTCAATATCCGTACCCTCAAGCAGGGCTTGGTTTATGGCATGGATAATAGGCATTGCCGACGCAACACGTGGAGGCTCTGCCTTATTTTCAGCGACAGAATAACCCGACAACGCCAGCATTAAAGCAGTCAAAATCAGCTTAATTTTCATAACAGGAACTCTAAGCAAAACTACGAATACGATTAGTAATAACAGCCAACACAAATCCCAAACTGGCCAATAACACAATAGCCGCCCCGGATGGTACGGGTAGCTCTAAGGCCATAGGTAAGATGATTCCGGCCAAACAACAAATGGTTGAAAGCAGGATATTGGTCCAGAAGAACTGTCTGATATTTCGGGTAATTAAACGAGCGGTTGTTGCTGGGATCAACAACATCGCCCCTACAAGAATAGCTCCGGCAATTTTCACGGCCGCAACGGTAATTAGAGCAATTAGTACAACAAATGCATAATCGAACAAACGCGTGTTAATACCATTCACTTGCGCCAGCTCTGGGTTCAACGAAGCAAGCAAAGCCTGATTACCGAAACAAACCGTTAGTAATAGACAAATTGCACCTATCACCGCGAGAATGAAGAGATCCTGATCCTGCACGGTCAGTATCGAGCCGAACAATACGTTCTCAAGAATATGAACATTCACCTTACGCGCCACATAAAGCAGCAAGGCTGCGCCCATTGCGATAGCCACTGCTAGGAATACACCAACAAGTGCATCATAAGGTACTTGAGTACGGCTTTTGATCCAGTGGAGCAACAAGGCAAAGATAAGACAGAAACTAAATAGCGACGCATAAGGATGCGCTGCAGGCTCGCCCAACAAGATACCAATCGCGATACCTGTTAAAGCTGCGTGACCTACTGCTTCAGAGAAAAAAGCCAGACGTTTGATTACCACCAAACTGCCCATGCCCCCAAGAAGAGGACCAATAATGAGTGCAGCTACTAAGGCATTGATCAAAAATCCATATTCGAAGATGCTTGGCAGCGTACCTTGAGCCTGCATTTCAAAGGCCCAGTTGCGTAATGCTTCCATCAGGCTACTGCCTCCATCTCTCTCTTTGAGGATGAATCAAATGAAGCCCCAACAATGCCAAGATCGACTTCACTTGGAAGCCCCATATCAACTAAACCGCCGTTAATAAGCAACACGTTATCGGCATGTTCTCTGACAAATCCCATATCATGATGAACTACCACCAGGGTTTTACCTTGCTCTCGAAGATTGAGCATCAGATCAGTAATCAATGCTTGGCCTTCAGCATCTAGACCCGTCATGGGCTCATCTAAGAACCAAAGATCTGACGATCGGCTTAGCGCTTGCGCAAACATCAAGCGCTGCCTTTCACCACCAGATAACTGTCCAAGTTGTAGTTCTGCTTTGCCCTGTAAGCCAACGGTTTCTAATAATTCCAAAACAGTATCTTGAGTCTCTGTACGTCGACGAAAGAACACCGGTTTGCGGCTTAAACCGGCAATGAGGAAGTCTGAAATTGTTACAGGTAAGACTTGGTCAAATCGCGGCTGTTGCGGGATGTACGCAGGCCTTTGCGCTTTATTCATCCAAGCGCGTTGTATTTCGCCTTGATGGGGAGTTAAACCTAACATGGATTTTAGCAACGAGGTTTTACCTGCACCGTTAGGACCAACCAGCAGGTGCATTTTGCCGGCACATAATTCAGCTGAGATAGGCGATAAAATCTGATTACCTGCAATGCTCAGGCTTACATTATCCAACTTAATTGAAGGCCCCATTATGCGGCTCCTTCATCGGCCAATGCACTTTTAAGCGCCTTAACTAAAGTTTTTAAGTTGTGCTCCATCTCACGATAAACAAGTTCAGCGTCGTACTCGCCGAATGTCAGATGTGAAAAATGGTACAGCCCTATCCCCGTTGCTTTTTCTACCGTCTCCACATAGCGATAATCCATGTTTAGCTCGGTAAATAGCACTTGTACTTGGGCATCACGAATACGGTCGATCGTTCCTTGAAGCTGACTCGCACTTGGCTCTACCCCATGGGCAGGCTCGATCACTGTGTCGATGCCGATTCCAAATTCCTGCAAAAAATAACCGTAAGCGTTATGGGTACTCGCAATGCGAATACCACTCAAATCTAAGCCGTTCAGCGCTTGGGTATATTGGTTCTTCAGCGTTCTAAGCTTGCGCGCGTATTGCACCGCATTTTTCTTATAGAACTTGGCATTATCTGGGTCTAATTCACCAAGGTTTTTAGCAATGGTATAGACCTGACGGATAGCCGCACTGATCGACACAAAAGTGTGAGGGTTCCAGGCGCCAACGGTATTTTCGGCAGCTAATAGAGGTACATCCTGATTAGCCAGAATCACCTTAATCTTTTTACGCTGCTTACCGTTTTGAGCTTCCAACGCTTCAAGTGCTCTAAACGCAAATTCATCATGCCCGATGCCATTCACCACCAAGGCATCCATGGTCATTAAACGTTTGAGATCGGCTGGTTGAAGCTCATAACTATGAGGGTTAAAACCGGCATCAACCAAAGGAACAATCTCCGCTCTATCCTTAACGATATTAGCAACGTAGGCGTAGTATGGATGTAGCGTGATACCAACCTTCAATGGCTCTGCCATCAACGCGCTGGAAAACAAAAATAAAGAAAATGTAATTAAACGCTTAATCATGAGTGGAAGCCGTTTCCCAGTTTGTTAACTGATCGCAATTTGGAGTATTTACAGCGGTTTGTCGCCAATAGATCTCGGAATGATCATTGTGTATTTTCAAGACAAACTCGCGGGAGCCTTCTTTGGAGGAGCGACCGAAATAGCAAACAGAATCGAGAAGGTTCCACGAGTAGGCAGCGAAAGTACCGTTACTGTCAGCAAACGGCGGTAGTTCTTGTTCGATCAGTTCTGAAACCGCAGGAAGACTGCCATCATCGGATAGAAACATAATCTCATCGGCAGCATTTCTTAAGGCGGTCAAAACTGCTTTGCCTTCAACATCAAGCTCAAGATGTTTTTGCGGCGCTAAACTCGGAGCCTGATTATTCTGCAAAACGTAGCTTGCGATAGAAAGAATGATCACGATACTGCCGATCAACCAGTAACTCTCGATACGTCCATTATCAGGCCTAACAACCTCAACAGTTCCGTCTCCTTCCAGTGCTGAGGTTTTAAAGCTCGCCATAATCAACCTCTACCGGAAACTCATGTCCGGAATCGAACTGAATATAGAACTCACCTTCAGGTTGTATGAAGCGAACTTGAGAGAACTTATCGGCTTTTTTAGAGACCAGTAAGGTCTCATCGTAGTCATAGAGCTTAACTGGCTTACCCACTGCTTTAGTGCCATCACTAAAACCGACATGGCATAGAATTTCAGCCGATTCTTGCTCGCAAGTCATAACTGGATAATGCGCAAGTGCAGATGCACTTGCGCTCATTAATATCCCTATTAGTCCGTATTTTGTTGCTTTAAGCATTACTCAGGTAAAACCTCAAAACTTACGAAACGGATCGCATATTGGTAGTCAGCCAGATCACTCTTAATTGGGCTTTTTAAATCAGCGCCAACTAACCATGGGCCTGCTTGCTCTGGTGTGAAGATGATTTTGCCATCTTTAGCCGTAGTAACCGGAATAGCACCACGTTCGCTGCGGTACTTAGTTCCAGCAGGAGTCACTTCAACATCAACACCCGCCACTGGCTTACCATCCAATAGCATGGTGAATTCAACTTCTTCACCCACAACAATATCGTTTGGATGTGTATCTAACTGCATCTCTAATCCCTTGCCTTTGACCTCAGTCACAAGGTCTGTAGGCGCGTTATTAGTGATGTACGTTGCAGTTACCATATCGATCAATAAGGTAGAAACATCGCGAGCATTTTTAGGTAGACGCTCTTTCGCTTCGATCTTATCCGCCATCATGCGCTTAGGGGTGTCACGCTTACCCGATTTATAGCTAGTAAAATAGTAAGGTTGGCGCTTACCTTCGATTTTGTAAGTACCAGGCTGATCGATATACAGATCAAATACACTACGACGATGGCCTTTAAAATAACTGCCCAGCGCGTTGCGATCGCCATCAGGAGAAAAAACAAGGAAGTGATCTAGCGGCACACCTTTATCAAAACCAAAAACAGTATGAGAGGCACTTACATCAGCAGTGATCCATTCACCCTGCCCCTCTTCCGTTGATACAGTAAATTCACTTGGCAATATCCATAATGGATGTGCTTGAGCTACTGCTGACACGCCTAAAGCGCTCGCTAAAAGGCATCCTTTAATTGTGCGGCCTAGTTGTTTAATCATCATTATTTACTCTCTCCAATACTGATACTAACTGGGCCTAGCTCTGCACCGGCATCCAGTTTATAAACCTGTTGTCCCTCACCTAAGGAAACCTTCTGTTTCAACAGCGTACGATCACCGTGTTCACGAACCGCTTCTAAATACAGAGTGTATTCCCCTGCTGGAAGTGCTTTACCTTGGTTATCGGTTCCATCCCATTTCAATGTGTAGCCACCAGGAGCACGGGTAGCCCCTGTCACGCCATCTACCGCTTGACCATAGCGACCCGCTTTACGCCACCAGCGACGGATATCCTTAAGCCATTTTTTATCGTCAAACCAAACACTGATAGTACTTACCGCTTTGCGCTGGCCTTTTTGTTCTACCCATACAGCAACAAAGGGACGCTGATATTTAGACGTCGCTATTTGCGGGATGGTTAACTCAATTTGATGTGTATCTGCGGCAATGGCTGAATGACTCATTAGCCCTACGCTGAAACATGCTGCGCACATTAGTTTTTTCATTAAATTTCCTTAAGCCATCAAAAGCCAAACATAACCAAGTGCCATTGAGCCGGTACCAATAAGGCTCATAGCAAAGAGCTTGTTGCGTTTTTTCTTTTGCGGGATGACTAACCAAAAGCCAGTTAAAGTAAAAATCAGCATCAGCAGTGCGGAAATATCGATAAATCCGCGCCACAACTCGCCACTGTATCGCCCCATATGAAGATCATTTAACGTCGCAACAACACCGTAATTTTGTTGCTCAACGATGACTTCACCGGCTTCAACGTCGGCCTCTACGATGCTGTAACCACCTGGACGTTTAATATCTATAACGAGGAAACGCTCCTCTGCTTCCCATTCGTAACTTACTTTGTTGCCATAGATGCCATGCTCAGCACTAAGCCATTTACGCAGCTGATTAGCCTGGTCAAGCGGTTCTGTATCCCATATCCCCTCAACTAAAAGAGAATCTGGCATATCTACCGTTAACTGTTTCGGAGCATCAGCACTTTCAAACCAATCTCGGTGGTTTAACGTGATACCCGTGACCGTAAAAAAAAGCATGATCACGAGCATGAACATAGAGGTATAACTATGAAGCCAGCGGACCAACCGATTAGACTTAGATTTCGACTGGGATTTAGATTTAGACTTGGACTGAGTCTTCACGTTTGGCTGTTGTGTAAGGATCTGGTTCATTGGAAAGACAAAAGAGAATCAAAACCATTACGATAAACGATTCTCTTTATAAGGCTTTAATATCGTTACAATCTTTACAGAAAAAGCAGCGCCCTACTTCGTAGAGCGCTGCCACCTTAAATCCCTGAAGGGGGAAGGGATAGATTAGAACGTATAAGCCGCAGTTAACTTAAAGTTACGACCAGGCTCGTAATCGTTTAGGTGAAGGTCACCAAATAGAGGGTGAAAACTGTCACCGATACGTGAAGCATGGGATGTGTAATGCTCATCAAAGATATTTTCTACGCCGAAGGTCAGATTAAGACCATCAACCTGCTTTGGTGTCCAACGAGCGGAGATGTTATGTACATCATAAGATGGTTTATCAAAGTGCTCTTCTTTGATCGTTACAAGCGAGGTCCAGTTAACCGCTAGATCTTGTGCTGGCATGTGGTAATCAAGTCCCAAAGAGATGCTATCACCCACTTGGCGGCCTAATGGCTCGTCCGTGACATCATTAGCTGATTCTGAATGCGCATAAGTAAAGCGAGCATCAAAGTTACCTTTACTTAGACCTAAGCTAGTTTCAAAACCTTGGATACGATAGTCACCAATGTTTTGCAGAGCATTACTACCATCATCGATGTAATCATCCACATCTGTACGGAAGATGGTTAAAGCAAAATTCAATCGATCCAAACCAAAACGTTGACGATCTTCAAAGGTGATACCAATTTCCGAGTTTAAACCTGTTTCAGGCTTCAATTCGGTATTCTCTACAGTAGATGCGGGAACGAACACTTCGGATAAGTTAGGCCCTTGGAAAAGCTCTGTAGCACTCGCTCGTACAGACCAAGCGTCAGTTAGCGGATAAACAGCATTCAAACCAAATGTTGTTTCAGTAAATGTTTCATCAGATACAGCTGTATCTAGCTTATATCGGTTATAACGAACACCCGGTGTCAGCGCTAGACCGTTAGAAAATTCGATTTCATCTTCAATGTAAGCTGCGTAAGACTTTGCTTTTTCGGTGTTTACAGTAACCGAATCATCTTGCAATTTGGTTTTCTGACGGTAAACCTCAAAACCATAGCGGACATTATGCGTAAGCTCTTCACCTGAAATAATAGATTCAGCAAGAACATTCACACCACGGTGATTCGCTTCACCTTCACGATAACGATAGGTTGCAAAAGTGTTATCGTCCTCGTCACGCCATAAATTCATATCGTTTTCGTAGACAGTGGCACGTAGGTTCAGCATGTCACCAAGATCAAGCTCGTAACCTAGAGTGATTGTTTGACGCTCAAATTCTGTTGGGTATACAGTCGTACCTGTGATTGATGAATTAGTCGCAGCGCCCATATCAGCACGAGGCGCATAGTCACCTTCATCAGTGTACTTGTCATAACTCAATTCGATGCGGTTAGACTCATTAATATCAAGGCCAAACTTAACTAAGCCATTCTTAATATCACCGTCATTACCAACGCTTTCAACACCTGCGCCATCTTCCGGGTTGTCGCGGTTTACGTCATTGAAGTAAACAATGGCGTCTAACTGATCGTTTAGTTGGCCATAGGCAGTAACAGAATAATTATGGTAATCATTGCTAGCATAGCCAGCACTGATACGTGCGCCTACTTGCTGACCATCACGCAAAAGATCCTTTGCATCTTTTGTTTCAAAAGCGACGCCACCTGAAAGGCCACCAGTCAAAACTGAGTTGGTACCTACCTGGAGATCAACAGCTTTTAGAATATCCGCATTAATTAACAAGTTACCCATATGGTGGTAAACGTTGTTGTTCTGCTTTGCTCCATCAATCGTAATATCAAGATCGTAGTCTTCCATACCACGAATATTGATTCGCTGATTAAGGGAATGAGCACCACCTATATCTACACCTGCCTGATTTCGAAGCAGATCACTCAGATGGTCTGCTTGCTTAATCTCAATATCATCACTCAACATCGTCGAAGCATTACTGATCTGAGTACCCCAAACTTGTACTTTTTGACCTTCAACTGCTGACGAATCTGCCCATGTTTGAGTTGCTATACCAATGGCTAAAACCAATGGCAATTTCTTAGCGCAAATATGCGTTTTCATTATTCATACCACTTAATCTAAATGCGAATCGAGTGCATTATTCATTAGATACAAAGTAGCAGTTACAAGATTTACACTTCTTACAAAAATAACGCTAATATTTGGAGGGTTTTATTTAACGAGGTAGCTTGATATTGATATCCAGCCCACCGTATGGGTTCAGGCTCGCCTTGATAGAACCACCCAGCATTTGAATTTGCCGCTGGCATAAAGCTAAACCTAATCCAGCCCCGCCAACATCACGACTGCGGGCCTTATCAGTACGGTAAAAAGGGTCGAAGATCTTAACAAGATCATTTTCGGGCACACCCGGTCCCCGATCAGATACACAGATATTCAGCTCATTACCCTTTTCAGAGCAAGTCAGCTCAACGGGTTGATCAGCGGGACTATATTTCATCGCATTTCTTACCACGTTCTCTAATGCTTGAGAAAGCGCTTGTTGCGATGATTCTGAAACGTTCAGAGTTTTAGCATAGTTACGGATTAGTGTTCGGCCAGAGTATTCAAAAAGCGCATCGTCACATATCAGATCCAGTAAGGTAGCTAGATTAAACGCTTCACTTAGCTCAACTTCTGGATCTCCATCTAGCCATGCTAGGGTCAACGCATCTTCAACCAACTGATGCATTTGATCTACTTCACGTTGAAGCCTAGGTAAAAGCTCCTTAGATTTTTCTTGATCATCCCGGCATATCTCAATCGCTAGCCCGATTCGCGTCAGCGGAGTTCTCAATTCATGCGATAGATCACCCAAAAGCTGTCTCTGAGAATTAACCAAACGCTCTACCCTTGCAGCCATACTGTCAAAAGATTCGGCAACTTGGGTTAATTCGTCTTTACGATTATCAGGCAGATTTGGCAACACACGTGCAGAAAGATCGCCTGAAGCTAATTTTAAGGTGCCCTGATTTAAGGCCTCTAAAGGCCGCATTAGGTATCTATAGGCTATCCAGCAAAAAATCAGAATGATGAAAGAAGGAATTACAATGGTCAGTAGGCTGTGCACTAGATCAGTATCAACCTTTGGATACATCTTTCTTGGTAGCTCAATTACAAAGGTACCGGTTTGCTGTTCTAAAGGAATTCCAATGAGCACATTTTCCATGAATTCATGAACTGGCCAGTACACATATCGCTGAAAGCCTATTTTGCTTTGTAAAGCCTCAGGAATGGGTTGACTAGAGATAATGGTGTTATCTGCAGTTACTAATGCAGACCAGGTACGTAAATCTTTTTCGACTTGCTCCGTGAGTTGGAGAACAGATTTTGCGCCTTCAGTTTTAAATCGCTCGCCAGCGTCCTTAGCTAAAGATTTTAACCTCTCCTGACTATCTTCAGATATTTCAGTCATCCCAATAGTCACTTCATAAGAGAGATGGTGAAGACTAGAAAAGATAATCAATGATACAGCCAATAAGCTAAAGCTAAGCTGCCAGAATAATCTCCGGCTCATTGATAACAATATCCTTGACCACGAACCGTTTTAATCTTCTGTTCGTCAACAAGTCCCGCCATCTTCGAGCGAAGATTACTAACATGCATATCTAAACTTCGGTCGTAACGACTAAAAGGCTTACTCAGAATTAACTGATAAAGATAAGGCTTTGTCAGTATTTCATCTTTATGGGTGATAAATGTTTTTAAAAGATCATGTTCGATCGGTGTCAGTTCAATATCGCCGTCATCTGACTGTAAACATTTTTTCTTGGAATTTAGCTTAATAGCACCGTCTGCTAAAACGCCATCGGATTTATCAATTTTGTTAGGTTTACTTCGTCGAAGTAACGCCTCAACCCTAAGCAACAGCTCAGTCATATTGAACGGCTTTGGCAGATAATCATCCGCACCACCCTTAAACCCTTCAATACGATCTTGCTCAGCACCACAAGCAGACAACATAACAACGGGAGTATCGCGATATTTGCGTAAACGCTGTAGAACTTCTAAACCATCTAATTCAGGTAGCATTTTATCTAGAAGAATCAGATGAAAGTTCTGATTTATAGCGGTAACCAAACCCTCCCTTCCGGTGAAGCTTTGAACCGTATGGTAGCCCTGTTTTTTTAACAGCTCCGAAACAGAGTTACTTACCTCGCGATCATCCTCGATCAAGAGGATACGTGCTGGATTAAAATTCTTGATCCCTTCAAGGGCCTTAACCGGTGCTGATGTCATAGGTTCAACCTTTTGCCTGAAGATCCATTTCCATCTGGTCTAGATACCGAATCCAATTCGCTGCCATTTTCCCGTATTTAGCATCGCCTTCTGCCGCTGCTAAAGATATTCTCGCTTGCTCAAAATGCTTTTGATTGATTTGAGCGATACCCTGCATCAACTTAATCTGAGCTACTTTTATAGGTTTGCGCTTCAACAGATTAGCAAGCGTTTTCTCTGCTTGATCCCACCGTTTCTCTTGCAGCTGAATCTGCGCCAGCTGTAAAGATACTTTCTCACTTGGTGCGATACTGTTTAGCTTCGAAAGCACGTTAATCGCCTTAGGCTTCTCTTGCGCCCGAATCCAAGCACTGCTTAACAGCCTTAAGTTTTTGCTGTTTTGCTTGATCACACCTTTTTGGAAACCTTGCTCGATTACTCTAGCGGCATGATAAGGAATACCCGAACGAAGCATTAATTGCGCGAGTAGCTCATAATCCTTGGCTGACACTAACAACTTCCGTTCGTAGCCCAATCGCTGAGTAGCCAGTGCAGATTTTCGATCCCCTGCTTGTATTTGCAGAGAAACCAACTGACGCCATTGCTTGGGATTAGAGGAGTAATGTTGAATCACAACTTGCTGCTGTTTAGCTGCCTGCTTCCACTGCTTCAGCTCAATATGCGCCGCTATTTTCAGCTGATACCAGCTTTCTGGTGCAATGCCTTTGTAACGAATCGCTTTAGTGATGTGCGGTAACAGGGATTTCCAACGCTTCAGCTGACTATAAGCTTGAGCCATCATCAAATGGTCATTCGCTTTTACCGAAACCCCAGGGCTAGCCATCCACTGTTGAAGATTAGAAACACAGCTTTTCCAAGCTTCCTGCATACAATAGAGCTGACCCAGAGTCCGCAATAGATTAATCTGCTGTGCATCAGGCAAGGCTTTTAAAGCTTGGGTCGCTTTCAGATATTTTATTGCAGAGGAATAACGCTCCTGCTGGAGGGCAACTTGAGCAAGATTATGCTGCACAAGCGCTTTAGCATAATCAGACTTAACCTTTTGCTCAGCAGCCAACAATTGCTGATTCGCTTGTTTCCATTGCCCCGCCTCCATTGATTTAAAGGCAGCATTTAGCTGTTTGTATTCATAAGCAGATAGAGCAGGTTTCGCCGCATGCCCCTGAAGAGCAAACAACAAAAAACAAACTGTAATTAATGATCGCAACATTTTTCTAAACTGTTCTATTCAGTTCTATTTACTTATCGAGTTTAAATTCCAAAACCTGGCGTGCTTTAAACTTCACCGCTTGACCGTCTACGGTTTTGATTTTAAAACGCCAACGCTTAATCGCTTTAATAACAGCGTTATCGAAAGTGCCTTTTGGATTAGATTCAATAACCTTAATCGTGTCTGGTTTCACCGTGCCAGCTTCAGTCACCAAAAACTCCACCGTCACACTACCTTCAACTTTACGGCGCAATGCCCTTCTAGGGTAACTCGGCGGCACCTGACTGACTGCGGTAGGGTTCGTATCTAAAACCAGCTCAGGCGTCGGTACAGCTAGGTTATTTAGCGATGGTGAAAGTGCGACGCTAATTCCAACATCAATGTTTGGGATATCAACGGCCGTCACAGGCGTGCTGGTAATAGGCACAACCTGCTGTTGTACCTGTGGCATCTCCGGCTGAGTTTCTAGAACGATCTCTTCCGGCTCTGGCGGTAATTCGCGAGTACGGGCCTCAATATCACTTTCTTGTCGAACCATTAAGAAATCAAGATCAGGCGTTATAACACTCTCAGGTTCAACCTGTTTGCCAATTCCGGAAACCATGGCCAATGCATAAAACAGCAATATGGCTAATAACAGGCCCCCAGGGGCAACGACTAAAGCACGTAGCATTATTGCGAACCTGCTTGAGTTGCTACTGTGTAGTTGACATTGGCTAAGCGTAGCTGATCGATTACCTTAACCAGTTGACCGGTAGTCGCTTGTTCATCCGCCTGAATAACAACGTTGATTTCAGATTGTTCGCTTTTCAGGCGCTCAATAGCTGGTCGCACCATACGCACATCAACTGGCTTGCGATCGACCCAAATTTCATTGTTTGCAGAAATAGCAACTAGAACCGCTGTTTTGCTCTGACTTTCACTGGTTTGAGCGGTAGGTCGATTAATATCGATGCCTGCCTCACGCACAAACGAAGTCGATACGATAAAGAAGATCAGCATAATGAACACCACGTCCAGCATAGGTGTCATATTGATTTCGGCATCATCCTGCTGCTGAGTTAAATTGACTCGCTGTCTCATGCTGCAGACTCCTCATGTAACACTCGGCGCAAGCGGTTTCTTTCCGCTTCAGACCATCTAGATAAACGGTTGTAAAAAAGTAACCCCGCTACAGCGACTGCCATCCCCGTCATTGTCGGGAATGTTGCGCTAGCCACACCTGCGGCCATCATTCGAGGGTTGCCTGTACCGTACAAAGCAAGGCTATCAAACACTTGAATCATGCCAGTCACCGTGCCTAACAAACCAATCAACGGACATAAAGTTATTAGGTTTTTGATCATCTGAAATTGGCTTTTCAAAGCTAAGTCCAGATCACAAACAGCACTCAATTTTTTAACTGGGGAGCTTTGACCTTGCAAATAATCTAACAACGAGGCTCTCTGCTTGGGATAAGCCCATACTCTATAGCTGATCCGTTCAAGGATAAGGGTGAACATAAGAAAGCTTACCCATAGAATCAGATAGAGAACCCACCCTCCGGTTTGGAAAAATTGCCCTAAGGCAAACATCCAATCATGAAGACTAGGCCACATGAGTGCTCTTCTCTTCTTTTGCAATAGATTCATCAGTTGCCAACAAGCCTAAGCTTTTCTCTTGAAGCAACTGAGTGATGCGGCGGCTTCTACTCGTCAAATAGCTATGACAGAAGAGCAACGGTATTGCGACTACCAAACCTAAAACGGTAGTCATCAATGCTTGAGAGATACCACCCGCCATCAATTTAGGGTCACTGGTACCAAACAGAGTGATACTCTGGAAGGTCGCGATCATACCGATAACAGTACCCAAAAGACCTAAAAGCGGAGCAACGGCTGCTAGTAGCTTAACGATACTTTGGCCCTGCTCGATTTTTGGAACTTCTTTGAGGATTAGCTCATCCACTTTCATTTCAAGTTGATCTAAACCGAGCTTGGAACGGCTAACAGCTTGCAAAACTCGTCCAAGCGGATTGTTATCCATTAATTGCGCAGGTTGAGCCAGTTGCTTTCGAACCTGTAGTTCAGTTTTGGTCATACGCATCATCTGCCAGAAAGCCACCAGCAAGCCAATCAAGCCTAAGCCCATGATGAGGTAACCTACTTCACCGCCTTGATGCAGTCGCTCAATAAGCTTTGGCATACGATCCAACAGCGCAAATAGCTGACCACGACTTGGATCGATCAAAACATCCGCATTAGTACCATTTTGATAATCAACGATATCTTGTTGAGCACCACCGCTTGGTTGAGTCGTTAAAACCGACAGTTTTTGCTGCTGCAGATCCCAATGTAAGAATTGTCCATCACGAGTAGCAGCGGCAAAGGTACCTATACGCAAAACCTCTGTATCAGCAGTAACACCCTCCCGATTTACAACAGGCACTGTCACTTGCTTGATCTCACCGGTGGCAGTCATTTCGAGCTGCAGCTGGTACCAAAGGCTTTGTAGGTCCTGAAGTTTGGGTACACGTTTAGAATCAGCAAATGAAAGTTGATCTAAACGGCCAGGGTTATCAGCACTGGTCATTGAATCCATCAGAACGGGTACTAATTCAGATGCAGACTCTTTAGCGACACCAAATACTTCACCTAGTTGGCCGGAACGTTGTTGTAGTGCTGCTTCTAATTCAGCAAGCTGTTCATCATTCGCATCGAACTCAGCTTTTAAGCGCTCCTGCTCTGCTTCAGCAGCGGCTAAACGAGCCTTACTTTTCGCTAGAAGCGTTTTTTGTTTACTTAAATCAGCATTGAATTCTGCTTCACGTTGGCGGTTGATCGCCGTATCGGTACTACTAATCTGTTTTACGTCGTTAAGTAAACCTTTAAGCGGCGCAGTTTCTGCAAATACTGGTAGCGAGCTAAAACCAAGGACTGCGGCTAAACCGAATTGTTTCAACATCATTATCGCTCCAGTTTAGGCAGAGGAAGATTCAACAAACTTGGCACCTGCTGCTGCCGAGCGATTTGAATAGCCTTAGTAAGTTCTAAATTCTGAGAATCAGTGAGCGCCTGCCAAGACTGTGAAGAAGGCTGCCATAGTGCACTCTCAGCACCATTTAGCGACTGGTAGTACAGTACAGCTCGCCCTAAACGTAAGAATGTAACCTGCTGCCCATTATTTGAAGCTAATGCACCTTTATACGATTCGAATGTACGACCGTACTGCACTTCCACAGCATAGGCCTCAAGAATCTGACGGTACTTCTCTGCCACGCTCACATCAGCGCGAAGCAAGAGCGCCTCAAGTTTCTCTAAACGCTCGTTACGTTCCGACCGTAAGAAAGGTGTGTCTTGCGCTACAAATTTACCTAATGTTTCAACCATCTGGTTCAACATAGGTAAAACGGCCTTATCAGTTTCTTCAATGGAGGCGATTTGCGCTTCTAAATCTAAAACTTCTTTTTTCTGCGACTCAATCAGTAAAGCTACTTGCGCATTGTACGCTTCGGTCACATCCGACAGACGCTCGTTGGTGAGATATTCATCAACTGCAACTTGAGTGCTCTGCTCAATATTATCGATGCGTTTTTGTGATTGTTGGCTTTGATTATGTGTCGCTACTGTTTTCTTAGTACCAACATCCAGATCGTTAGCCGAAACTGTAGGAGCACCTGAAATAGCGACGGCCAAAAGAGAATATTTAAACAGAGATTTCATGATCAGCAACTTACAGCTAATAAAAATGAGAATAATTATCCGTTAGATTAATAAAACAGACAACCCGCTTTACAATACTTACAACTAAAAAGAGAGCGCTATTCAGCACTCTCTTCTTTGGATTTATTTAGTTCACGAATCTTATCAGCCAGTCTAGTTTTACGCTCTGGTTGCTTCTTACTTGTGGAGTTGTCATCAGCTTGACGCTGTTTTTCAAATACCGATTGATTCTTTTTCTTTTCCTGCTTAGCTTTGCGTCGTCTGCTATCGTAGCTATCAGGATCAGCCAAACGCTCATTACGTGTTGGGCCTTCATTTGGAATAAAGCCTTTCGCTTTTCGGCTTTTCTTTAAACGTGACATTACTTACTACCTTCTTTCTCAGCAGCCGCCTGTGCTTCTGCTTCTAATCGTTCTTGTTCTAATCTTTCCTGCTCAGCTATGCGGCGTTTTTCTTCCCACTCTTGAACAGTTTCAAAGCTTAATTTACCCAGCTTACCCGAGCGTATTTCATTCAAGAGCAACGTTGAAGCTTTATTTCGATCAACAACACCACCTGGGCGCAAACACCCTCTACGGCGGCCAATTTCGTCTAATACACCTTCAGCAAGCTCAGGCATCTCTTTGAATTTAAAGCGTTCAATCAATCGCTCAGGGTAATCATCCCGCATAAAGCCTGCGGCAAAGATAGCTACATCTTCATGCTCGATTGCAGTGTCTTTAATCGCACCACTCGCCGCTAGCCGATAGCCTGAATCTACATCCTCGATTTTTGGCCACAATATGCCTGGCGTATCTGAAAGTGCCATACCATTACGCGTGGTAAACCGTGTCTGGCTCTTAGTAACCGCAGGCTCATTGCCTACTTTTGCAATTTTCTTACCTAATAAGGCATTAATAAGCGTAGATTTACCAACATTAGGAATGCCCATAATCATGGCACGCACTGGACGCCCAGATTCTGAGCGAGACGGTGCCATCTGCTTACAAATTTCAGCAATTCTATTGATCAGCTTCTTTTGTGTATGGTCAAGGGAAATCGCTCGCGTATCAGGAAGACTATTAAAATAATCGATCCATTCTTGCGTTATTTTATCATCAGCCAAATCGCTCTTATTAAGGAGCTTTAATGCTGGCTTGCCCTTGCGCAAGGTATTAACCAATGGGTTTTCGCTGGATTGAGGTAGACGTGCATCAAGCACCTCTATAATCACATCCACCTCATCCATAACTTTAGCGATCTCTTTCCGGGCTTTATGCATGTGCCCTGGAAACCAATTAATACTCATTGGTATGTCCCGAATCTGTAAAAGTACACTATTATACTGCATGAAGAACGTGAATGTTGAACTGTGACCGTAGCAAGCAGAGCTCTTTACTGTTATGAGCCAGAATGAACGCAATATTTGTATGAAATACCTGCTATGTAGGTGATACACTGAAGGCATTACGCTTTATCTTATTTTGCACAAGGACTAAGCACCTTTATGGAATCGTCAGAAAACTCTCAAGTGCTTATGGCACGACAACCTATTTTCGATCGTAATCAAAAGGTGGTTGCCTATGAGCTTTTGTACAGAACGGAAGACGCCCAAGGACATGCGCTGTTTGCTAATAGCGAAGCTACGGGTGAAGTTCTGCTCAATGCATACACTAGCATCTCAGATGCAGGGGAATTAAAACGAGTTCCAGCTTTTATTAATCTAACTCGAGATATCCTAGTCGAACAAAAACTGCCTGAAGTCTCTAAAAAACACATCGTATTAGAAATTTTAGAGGATATTGAGCCAGATGAAGAAGTTATCGAAGCAGTAAGAGCGCTTCATAGCGAAGGTTACCGTATCGCTATGGATGACTTTATCTATGATCCAAAATTCGATCCTCTTCTAGAATTAGCCCAGATCGTAAAGGTCGATGTCTTCGAACTTACTCCAGACCAAATCAAGGAACAAGTACAACAGCTACGTAAACATAAAGTAACTCTACTTGCCGAGAAGATCGAAACTCACGAGCAGCTAGAAACCTGCGTACAGCTGGGCTTTAAACTATTCCAGGGTCATTTCCTAAGCAAACCAAAAGTCATCAAAGGCAAAAAGATTCAAGGTAGCCAAGTTGCATTGATGCAACTGATTCAAGAGTTACAAAGCCCTAAAGCGACGCCGGAAAAACTAGAAGAACTGATTATCCGAGACCCTGCTCTAACCTATAAACTACTACGTATCGTTAACTCTGCAGGTTATAGCCTAGTGCGACAGGTTGAATCTATCGCTGAAGCAATTGTTTTGCTTGGTTTAGAGCAAGTTAAGAAATGGGCAACGCTTATTGCGATGTCATCTAATCAAGACAAACCAGAGGAGCTTTCTCGTAGCTTGTTGGTGCGTGGTCGCATGTGTGAAGAGATCGCTCAAGCTCAGAAAAAGAGCAACTATGGCAGCTATTTTATGGCAGGCATGATGTCCGGCCTTCACGCCCTTTTGGATATAGAGCGTGACACTATGCTAGAGCAAGTCCCGCTAGGCGATGATATCAAAAATGCAGTCAGCCTAGGTCAAGGTGAGATCGGCCAAGTTTTGAGAAATGTCGTGAACTATGAAAACGGCGACTGGGATCTTCTGCCAATGGACCTTGATGGCACTCTATACGATCAAGCTTACAGAGCCAGCCTAGAGTGGACCCAAGAATCTATGCAAGCGATGTACGAATAGCACCTCTCCCATCCAATTATTCAGGGCAGCACTCGCTGCCCTGAATTGTTTTTAGCTAAACAAAACTTATCTTTCGTCTAAAAAACACCAATTCCTGAGCGTATTTAGGATTATTTACTGTGTTTCTAACGTTTTCACATTAGAATAGCCGCATTTAAAGCACAGCCTTTTTAAACCATCAAAAGCAGTAATTATGCCTTTACCAGCTCCAGTTAATAGAACTCTGAAACATACCCGCAAAGTTGTTTGCGAAGGCTACAAAAGAGAAGATGGCCTATGGGATATTGAAGCCCATCTTGTCGACACCAAAACCTTCGACATGGATCACTATGGTCACGATGGTACTTTGATAGCTGGTGCACCCTTACATGATATGGCAGTGCGAATTACTGTTGATATGGATCTAAATATATTAGATGCAGTGGCTTGCATGGACGACACTCCATTCGAAAGCTGCAAGTCCATCTCTGATGCCTACACTCAGTTGATCGGGCTACAAATCATGCCTGGGTTTACCAAACAAACAAAAGAACTGTTTAGTGGCCGCAAAGGCTGCACTCACCTGCTTGAGTTGTTGGGCCCTCTAGCGACGGCTGCTTTCCAATCGACACACCAAGAACGGGAACGACTAGAGAACTTCTGGCAGGACGGCACCAAAAAGCCGCCTATGCTTGATACCTGCCACACGCTCGCGACTAATGGTGCCATTGTGAAAGAGATCTGGCCTCATTATTATGAAGAAGATCAGCTGGATGCTTTGATTCCAGCAACTAACCTTGAACACGTACAATGCTGCAATGAGCTAGAACCAGCATAAAAATAAGGCTATTTCGCATGCTAATACACCCGAATAAATCTTGTCTGCTGATCATCGATATTCAAGACAAACTTGTACCCGCGATTCATAAGAAAGATGAGCTGGTTGAAAATACAATCTGGTTAACTGCTATTGCAAACAAACTGAACATACCGATCTTAACCAGTGAGCAATACCCTAAAGGCTTGGGCCATACGATTCCGGAATTAGCTGAGTTAATCCCCGCAGAAGGCATTATGGAAAAAGAGTTCTTCTCCTGCATGTCGGAACCTGCGTGTAACGAAAAGATCAATTCCATCCGCCCTAACCAAGTTATTATTGCAGGTATGGAAGCACACGTTTGCGTTCTACAAACAGCACTTCAGTTAAAACAGCAAGCACGAGAAGTTTACGTTGTGGCAGACTGTGTATCGTCACGCAGCCCTGAAGATAAAGAACTCGCGCTTGATCGCATGCGCCATGCTGGCATACACGTGGTTAGCCGTGAAATGGTTGCCTTTGAGTGGATGCAAAAGTCAGGAACTGATGAGTTCCGCGATATCAGCAAAAACTTCCTGCGCTAATAATCAGCCCTGTCATCTATAGATGGCAGGGCTCACTCTCCCTATAACTATCCATCGCCCCTCCCCAACAAACCAGCTAAAAAATATTTCAGCCTCAAGCCATATACAGGTAAACCCTTATTGTCTATTCTGTTTTATAGACATTGATTCAATTAGGAACTGTATATGACACAACCGTTGTGGAGCCCGAGCCAAGCACAAATCGAACAATCTCAGCTATATCAGTTTATGCAAAACATAAACAAAAGCAGTTCGGTAAAGCTAGATAGCTACTCAGAGCTTCACCGCTGGTCTATAGAAAACCCTGAAAGATTCTGGCTTAACATTTGGGAACAGTTCGATGTTATAGGCAGCATCGGGAACGCCCCATACTTGTTAAATGCAGACCTCATGCCCGGTGCGAAATGGCTCCCTGAAGCCCAGTTAAACTTTGCAGAAAACCTCTTAAAGTTTCAGGACCAAAACACCGCGCTAATTAATTACAATGAAGCGGGTAAACGTTCAGAAATTAGCTACCGAGAGCTTTATAACCAGGTTGCTCACTACGCTGCGGGGCTTAAAAATTCAGGGATTACCAAGGGAGATGTGGTCGCAGGCTTTATGCCTAATATCACTGAAACCGTTATAGCGATGCTAGCAACGGCATCACTTGGCGCCATTTGGACTTCATGCTCCCCAGACTTTGGTGTGCAAGGGGTGATCGATCGCTTTGGACAAGTAAAACCCAAAGTGATATTTACGACCCAGTCCTACCTCTACAACGGTAAACACATAGACTGTTCAGATAAAATTTCAGGGATTGCCTCGCGTTTAAGTGAAAACACGACATTCGTCTTTGTGCCTTATCTCGATGAGCCAGCACCTGAATTAATCCACATAAAAAGCGCTTGTATACTGAGCGACTTTATCGATAACAGTGCATGCGAAGTTAATTTCACGCCAGTTGAATTCGCTGCGCCCCTATACGTTATGTACTCGTCTGGTACCACAGGCACACCAAAATGTATTGTTCATAGCGTTGGAGGCACACTCCTTCAACACCTCAAAGAACACCGACTGCACACAGATATCAGCCGGGAAGATAATCTATTCTACTTCACAACCTGCGGCTGGATGATGTGGAACTGGCTGGTAAGCGGCCTAGCTAGCGGCTGTACTATTACATTGTATGACGGCTCACCTTTCGCCCCCACGCCTTCTGTTTTGTGGAATATGGCAGCTAAAGAAAAAGTTTCTGTATTTGGCACCAGTGCGAAATATATTGCGGCACTCGAAAAGGCAGGTGTCTCACCAAAAGAAGAGTTCGATCTTTCGGAATTGCGCGCGATTTTATCTACGGGTTCACCACTAGCCCATGAAAGTTTTGATTATGTTTATCGCGAAATAAAAACTGATCTTTTACTGGCTTCAATTTCGGGCGGTACAGATATCATCTCTTGCTTTGCTCTAGGGTGCCCAATACTCCCAGTCCATAAGGGTGAGTTGCAATGCTTAGGGCTCGGAATGGATGTCGCCATTTTTGATGAAAGCGGCGTAGAGGTTACCCAGAAGAAAGGGGAATTAGTCTGCAAATCCCCCTTCCCATCGATGCCTATTTACTTTTGGGACGATGCTGATGGTGCAAAATACCAAAATGCCTATTTCAATCAATTTAAGAACCGCTGGGCCCATGGTGATTACGGAGAAATAACCGAACACGGTGGCATGATTATTCACGGCAGATCGGATGCGGTACTCAATCCAGGCGGTGTAAGAATTGGTACCGCTGAGATATATCGTCAAGTTGAACGAGTTGACGGGGTGATTGAGTCTTTATGCGTAGGTCAACCCTGGGAAAACGATACACGCGTAGTCCTCTTTGTAGTTATGTCTGAAGGAACTCTGCTTGACGATAGTCTACGCAATACAATTAAGCAGACAATCCGCCAACACACCACTCCAAGGCATGTACCGGCCAAGATAATCCAAGTACCTGAAATTCCTAGAACCATCAGCGGAAAGATTGTTGAGCTGGCTGTCAGAAAGGTAATTTTAGGGGAAACTGTAACCAATAAAGATGCGCTAGCTAATCCCGATGCACTGGATTACTTCGCTAACTTACCGGAGCTAGCCAGCTAGCTCCGGCAGTACCTTCTTTTAAGGCAATGATTATTGCGGGTTGAGCTTATTGATTTCGTAGATCGCATCATCATGCTTCATAGGAGTAAGAAATTGCTGGTACTTAGTTTTTTCTAGCAACCCAATCGTTTTAGGGTCATATCTCACCTGAAACTTAAGGTACTTCTGTTCAGTATGATGAACTGAGAATTTACGTTTCAAATCTCGCTCGTCCCAGTTCGCTTTATCTGTTAATCCGGTGAATAGAATTTCGTGCCTACCGGGCTCAAGTTCCACAACAATGTACTTCTCTAGTTTCAGCACCCCAAGACTTTTTCCATCGATAAATACTTCGGGGTACATCCAACCCAGCGGCTGTTTACCTGGATTAGGCGCTTCAGGTCGATAGATATAAACAACTGCATTGTTCTCTACTTCGGGTTGAACATAGCTAAAGCCATTCTTTGTTCCGCAGCCACTGAGTACGATTGCTATAATAACGAGCAATACCTTATGCATCTGCTTACTCCTTGATCTTCGTTATCTCTTTTTCTAATTGAGAGGTAAGTGATCGAACACGAGCTTTGTTTACACCGAAATCAGAATAGCCTTCTCTGGATGCTGATCGAAAGTGCACAAGGCGCTCTTCCATATCGATTCGAACCTCAAAGTCGTCTACAAATCCAAGTATACGGCTACTAAACTCAGCAGCGATATATCGGTTTTCCTTGATAATGCTCTTAACCACACCACCAGACCCTTCAATAACGTCAAGCAGAACAGCTATTACAGCATCTGAATCCTTAACATTGGCGGGTAACGCCAAAGGCTCTATGTAATGGGTTGTACCCAAAAATTCACTACATACGCAATTAGGCTTACTACTGCATTTAGTTAAACGACTATCAACAATTCCTGCCGGTTCACCGGTTCTTGACTTAAAGGCTTTAAATCCAAATAAGATGAGAACAGCAACAATTAAGAGCGAGATTACAGTAACAATCACTTTCAGCATAACACCAGCATCCAAGGATTAAATATAAATATCCAGATACAAAAAAGTGCCGCATAACGGCACTTTATAAGTCTTTAAGTTACAAGTTTAAACTTGTATTAGTCTTCGCGACTTGTCACTTCTAGTAGGTGGTAACCAAACTGAGTTTCGATTGGCCCTTGAACAACACCCACTTCACCTGTGAATACAGCTGTATCAAATTCTGGAACCATCTGACCACGGCCAAAAGAGCCTAGATCACCACCTTGAGCGCCTGATGGGCAAGTTGAGTTTTCTTCAGCAGCAACCGCGAAATCCAAACCACCTTCGATTTCTGCTTTTAGTTCGTTACAACGTGCTTCTGTATCTACAAGGATATGTCGAGCTGTAGCGCGTGCCATTTATGTTCTCCTAACAATATCATTCAAATTTGGTGCAAAAATTACCAAGCACCTAGCAATATCGCAACCCTAACGCGCCCTATTGTTGAGATCCACTAGAATCTAGCATTCCTGCAATATTTTTCTTGTCGGAGAAACCATAACCCACTCTAGCCATAGCTAAAACCTGTGCATCTGGAGGCGAAGGCTCTAAATAACCATTCTGGTAACACCAACCTACATAAATTGCTGCGCGGGCGACCTGACCATAAATAAGGCTTTCATTGAAGTAATTACAGGCATCGACGAAATTGTTTTTTGCTAGATGTATCTGCCCCATAGGGAAACTCGCAAATGTCTCACCTCGATCCCTTCTTTGAGCATAGGTATCAACCACTTTTTTGGAGAAGTAGTTACTTATGTTGTCATAAAGCTGATTACAGAAATGTTGTTTAGATGCCTCGGTTGCATCTTCACACAAGATCGGCAAGCTCCCCGCAACAGCTGATAACATCCTTGGGTAGTAATCATCCCGTTTTAGAGCCGCCCAGCGATCTTGCTCAAAGATATATCCAATAGAGATCAAGCGGCCTAAAGTATCATCTGGCTCGAAATGCTCAGCTTTCACTTTTGCCGCCCAATCGTCTGCTAGACGTTCATTATCCTCTCTTACATATTGCGACGCGCGATAACCATAAAAGGCATGCTCTGCATGATGGCCCATCTCGTGTAGCAACACATCGACAATCACACTTTCTAATAAACGCTCATGCTCCGCCTGAATCTGTTCTCTTTGTTCCGGCGAGGCACTTAGCCAATCAGTAGGCGATTTTGGCAGAGGACCAACAAAGGATGGATGATGACGCCAGAAATAATCACTGAAATATTGCTCCACCAACTCAGGTCTATTTAAAGACTCAGATAGCAAGTAAGCTTCTATGTAAGCGGAAAGGCCTTTCAAAAATCGATCATTAATAATGATCAGAGGGGGTGTATCATCGATAGCCAAAGCCATACCCGCAGCACGAAGGTTTTCGACCACGGAAATTTCAACCGGGGCTAAAAGCTTTTGATCTTTATCCGGTAACTGCTTTAAAACAGGCTTTATTTTGGCCTGCACAATCCGCTCTATCAACGGAGAAAACTGTACGCTCGTACTCCTCACCTCAAGCGCGCTAACTGGCGATATGAACAAGGTAAGTAAAGTGACAACGACAGCAAAACTGAGGACGAAACGCATATCGAACCTCCCTGCGGTCAACCTATAAACCGTTTAAATCTATTTCAAATTAAACGGCGATATAATCAATATAGATCATTTTTCAAACAGCAAGGTTCATTTTCATTAACGCCAGATCGGCTAAAGCTAAGCTTTATTCCCCCAGTTATCAGTAAAAATCATCTCTTCCAATTGGCTGCGTTTTTCCCACTGAGCCAGTTCAAGTTCAGGTTTTTTTAGAAACTCTGAGACATAACCCACACACAAATAAGCGACAGGGACTACGCCTTCTGGGAGCTCAAGTAACTTAGCCAATACATCCCTATCAATAATAGACACCCAGCCCACCCCTACATTTTCTGCTCTTGCAGCAAGCCAAAAGTTTTGTACCGCACAAACAGTACTATACAAGTCCATTTCGGCCTGATGGGTCTTGCCAAGCACAACGGGACCACCTCGCTTTCGATCACAAGTGATACAAACATTAAGAGGTGAATCGAGTATGCCTTGCAGTTTTAATGCTTGATATTGAACTTGTCGCTCGCCACTAAACATTTCTGCAGCTTCATCGTTAGCTTTTTGAAAAGCATCAAAAACTCGCTGACGCTTAGCCTCGTCACGAATCAGAATAAAGTTCCAAGGCTGCGATAAACCGACCGATGGTGCATGATGTGCGGCATGCAAAATATTAGTCAGCACATCATCAGGTATAGAATTCGGTAAAAACTGACCTCGCACATCCCTGCGGCCATATAGCACTTGGTAAAAGTGCTCTCGCGCTAGTTCATCAATATCTAATTGAGGTGTATTTGGTTCAGACATGTTTTACCCATATTAAAAGAAAGCTGCCAACGGATGAGAAATTAAGGAGACAGCACATAACCTTCTCGCCCCTTATACCATCCCCACAATGAGACTGAGGCCCAAACGATTTGTAACACTAATACCGGCCAGTTAGCATCGGCATAAAGCTGCGGCAACAACATCACCGCCGCATAAGTATTGACGAGATAGTAGGACTGTTGACTTAACCGCCCTGCAGAAAATCGCCAGTAGCCTAAGCAATAAGCAATAGATGAACTCCAAGCCAAGATAGACATTCCTTGCTGGGCATACGCAAACAGTAAGCCACCAGCTCCTGCCAGAAACATCACACCCAGTAGTCCATATAATTGGGCATTACTGAAAGGTAGACGCGGTAATACATAGTTTTTCATGGCAGCAAAACTAACCAACGCCCAAAACACATTAATCACAACCGCCTGCCAAGATGCAATCAGGTACGAGGAAGTAGCAACCCAAATTGCGGCAACTAAATTGGCCAGATAGTAGTGATAAGAGGCTTTATTTTTAAGTAAGGAAAGCCAAGCATGAGCCAAAAGATAAAGTATTGTCCCAAGCCAGCCTAGTGTGACTGAAACCATTACTCTACCTCTAGATGCATGTTTCTTACGAAAAGTGATCGACCCGCATGTGGTCCATCGACCACCTTCACCTGAGAATACTTCATCATGCCATCAAACACTTTTTCTGTGGCATGCGGTTTTAAAACAACGTCATGCCAAGCTAACACCGTCGCCCTGCTGCCCTGAGGAATAACAAAGAACTGCTTATCTCCTTGAGCATTAATCTCATAGCCAGTAATTAAAGGAAAGCCTTCCGCGGGTACAAGGCGAACATAACCACTACCTTGAACATCTGCATTATAGGTAAGCAGCTGTTCAATCATACCTTTCGACTTTAAACGCGCTAACGCCGAATTAAATCGCTGAATAAATTCCCGACCTTCATCATTAGCGCTAGCCACTAGATGAACACTGTCTGTACCGCGATGATTTTCGAGCAATTTAAACTCATGTAACAGATGAGGAAAGTGCTTATGTAACATCACTTTCGCAACCTCAATGCTGGCTGGTAAAAGATCTATTTCACCCTTGGATAATGCCGTTAAAGCCTGAAGATCACTGTTAAAGACCTTAGCATTTTTCAGTAAAGGTTCAATTTCAGCACCATAGCTATAACCAGCGACTTTACCTACTTTCTGTTGGTTAAAATCGATGCCTTTACCGGAATATTGCTGCCATTTAGAGTTATAAAAAAGGCCATTCTCTACAGACATCAGCGGATCTGAGAACAACACCTCTTGCGAGCGCTGATCTGTTTTGAAATAGGGATAACTTAGTAAAACCTGCTGATTTTTTACCAACTTATAGCTGAAGTAATAATCCAGACTAGCTCGTTCAGCCTCCAACCCCATTTCCCAAAAGGCGAGCTGTACCACTCGGGAAACAACACCTTTCTCTTCTTCTTCAGCATTAACAAACGGCTTCCAATCAGAGGTATAAACAGGCTGTGCTTGAAAAGGGCTAGCTACCGCCACATTCAAGATCAAGGCGATGACAGCAAAAGATTTAACGGCGTTTCGCAACATAGTACACAACAAATAAAAGAATGATTGAGACAACACTGCACAGTAGAAGCAGGTCAGTTTCCATATTAGCCACGCCACTCAAGAAACTAGAGGGCTGTTCATCTCTATAACCCAGCGCCGCATTTGATGTATAAGTACGGCTGTATTCAGAGATGGTGATCGCAAGATCGAACAGACTGATAAAACCAATCGCAACAAGAATTAGATCGGTGTAGAAGCTGCTTTTTTCCGAACGGGTTGCATGTATATCCTTAATTTTACTAGAGCAGACCTCAATCAGGCGCTCAGAATTCTGAACCATCTGATCATAATCCCAGCCAGCTAGGATATTCTCGAGCAGTAACTTTTTATCTCGGGTGAGATATTGGCAGTTCTCATGATAATCACTGATATGCATACGCGTCGTCGCACGCACCCCCGCCAATATATCTTCGGCGACATGGGTATTACTCTCTAAATAGGTATCCGAGATCGCCATATAAAGATTGGAATTACAGGCATGTTGTACTGCATAAAAGTACTGAGCTAATCCCATAGCCTCTAACTTGTAGTCTGACTTGTGACGCAGAGGCTTGTTCTTTTCATCGATTTCATCAACTAATACATAGTTAAGCCACACTAAGGAATCCATTCTATCCTGCTCAAGAATCTCTTTAGCGTGTTCTGGATGAGGTGTTTCAGCTAACCAGTTTTCAATAAGCGACTCATTTCCTTCCCTTTCAGAACGATCTAAACGCAGTAAGCGAGAGCTCCATGGCTGATCGACATTAGAACCATCGGTTTCTTTAATATCATTAAAGCCAGAGAAATCTCCCAAAGCTTCCAGATAGTTAATCTGAATCGTTTTAGGCAGATCACGAAGCGCTGGGTAAAGCTCGTCGCGATAGTATTTTGAAATCAGATAGGTTGATTGGGCTTGGGCAAATAGCTCTAGCGTCAGTTCAATATCTTCATCGAGGAGTTGATAGATCTCTGGAAGCAAAGCATGTCCATCAGGCTTCTGTGGGACTTTAACAATCGAGCGACAAAGCGCTGTGATTCGATCCTGATAGTTAGACTCTGCCGAAGGTAGGCTAATGTCAGCACTCAAGGTTTGAGCGATATCTTCGAGTGTAGCAACGACATACTCCATCTCCATAGTCACGGTCACCACAGACAAGGTATTACTATAAACCTTCGCTTCAAGACTAAGCTGATCAGTAATTTGTTTAGTGTGAGTGAATAAACACAGAGTGTCTCGATCGTCAGAGCCAGTATTGGTGTAAGCTTTGCCCTGATTTTGATGCTGTACAGCAATGCGGTTTGATAGATCGCCTGATTCATCAAGCTGTTTGACCAACCGCTTTTGTAACACACAATCTAACTGCGAAAGGAATTGGCTATATTCAGCACTTCTTTCATTCACTCCCTGACGCAGATTCAAATGACTGCGGATTGGGGTCATGGTCACTAACTGCATTACTTACCCTTAATCTTTTAGATACTGAGCATTCTAAAATCAACGAGTTAGGAATAGAAGCGCGTTTACACTTTAAGCGAACACAGCTCGATAAAGCTGAAGACCAAAAAGCATGATTAAACAGATCAACGCTGCCCATAAGGCACGGAGAAAGCGGTTACGTTTTAAATTTCGCAGACCAGAGACTTTTAATAACTCATAAGTCAGCTCGACTCGCAGATCAGAACTTTCCAGCGCTTTAAGGTAATGCCCTGTCGATTCTGAATGCTCACTATCAGTGAAAAAGAGTTTCAAAACTTTACTGTGCTCAGCCCCCACTTTTGGTGCCGTATTGCGCGTAGGATATAAAACCGCACCAAATAAAATGATCGGCCCAATGACCAATCCCCAAGAGAGGATGATCGCCAATATGCTGGAGATATAATCATCCCTTTGCGGCAACGTAGAACCGATTGTATGGATTAAGCCTGCTGTAAAAATGTAACCCACACCGACAATCTGCGCTTTAGTATCAAAGCTGCGCACGTGCTCTTCTGCAGATTTCAGTGCTGTATAAATGAACTCTAGGGACTGCTTTTCCATCAGTTTTTCGCCTTACTAAGAATAGTAAGCAGATTAGATGGAAATGCAGAAATAAAAAAGCCCGCTTTCGCGAGCTTTACAGATGTTTGCGATTAAGCCGCAGTATTTACGTTCTGCGGGCTCTGCTCAATCAGAGCGGCATGCAATGCAATGATAGCCTTCTCGTAGTCATCTTCAGAGACAACACACTGCATCTCTACCTGACGGATAGACTGGTGAAGCGCCATTACGTTGATATCCGCTTCAGCCAAAGCACTTACTGTACGAGCAAGAATACCTTTAACCTTCATGTGTGAACCGATAGCAGAAACGATCGCAAGGTTGTGCAGACGGATCTGGCCTTCTGGATACATTTCTTCCATTAGGCGCGTTGCGCGGTTAACCATCTTACGAGAGCCACCAACATAGTACGTGATACTGTTCGCATCAGCATCTTTGTTGATCACGTAAAGTTTCAACTGAGCTAGAAGCTTAGAGATCTCAATATCGTAAGCCGCATCACCTAGCATCTCTTGGTCGAAGATTTCGATGCCAAAAACATCATTACGACCAGCGATAATCTCCACACGAGGAGCGTTGCTGTGGTAATCCTGACAGATAACCGTGCCTTCGTGCTCTGGCTCAAATGCGTTCTTAATACGCAATTTAACACCATTACGGCGCAAACCTTTCGCAGCTTTTGGATGGATAGCTTCCATACCTAAGTTAGACAGCTGATCAGCCACATCATAGTTAGTCGCACCAATTGTGACTACGTTATCAGTACCGACTAGCATCGGATCTGCAGAACTCAAATGATATTCTTTATGGATGATCGCTTCAGTTGCACCTGTTACAGTCGCAATCGTGCTAAAAGTCATCTCGCTGTAACCACGGTCAAAAGTCTTCATCAGACCTTCTTCACAGTGCGTATAGCCTGTAGCAATCACCATCTCTTTGTCGATCTGAACATCGGCAAACTGAGTCTTAACCATTTCTTCAAACGGTAGAGGTTGATCTAAGTGCCAACCAGTCAGATCAACAAAACGAGCATTAATACCAGCTTTACGCAGAGCAAGCACAGAGTTATATGCACTGTGCGCCTCACCGATAGATGCTAGCATCTCACGCACTTTCATCAGGTGCTCTTCCAACTGGAAGTGACCGTAAGTACAAAGGTGGTGCAGGCTCTTCATGCAATCACGAACATCATTCAAACGCTCGATTACAAAAGCATCAGCTGCGTTGCGTTCAAATTCCATATCAGCGAAAAGTTCAGCATTGATCTCTTCCATTTTCGCCTGAACTTTACTCAACTCATCGATCCACGCCTGCTCGCTTTCAGCATTCGCAAAACGTGCATAAACACCAGGCTCACCGGTTTTTTTGTGCTCAAGAAGATAGTTGGTAATACCGCCATAAGCTGACACAACAAAAATTCGGTTATACAGTTCCTCTGGTGTGGTGCGCTTACCCACCAAAATGGTGTCCATCAATTCCTCAAAGCGGCTCATGGAAGTGCCGCCGATCTTCTCAACTGTATGCATCTTCTTTCCGGATATTTCTGGTTCTAGCTTAGGGATTTACTCCCAAAGCAAAAAATTGGGCCCAAATTTTACATCATTATGATGGATTTGTGATCATTTAATTGTTTTAGACAGAAAAAAGCCCCGTATTCTCGCGAATACAGGGCTTTTCTACTCAAAGCACTTCCACGTTTAGGTAAACATACCTTTAAACATGAAGAAAAAGATGATTGCTAGACCGGCACCTGCAGGCAGAGTTACTACCCAAGATACAAATATCGTACCTACGATGCGCAGATTAAGTGCAGCCATACCACGCGCAAGACCTACACCCAATACAGCACCTACCAACGTGTGAGTAGTGGATATTGGCAAACCAGTACCCGACGCAAATACAACTGTTGTTGCAGCAGCTAGTGTCGCAGCGAAACCACGGCTTGGTGTAAGTTCAGTAATGTTGTTACCTACTGTTGCGATTACCTTGTGGCCGTACATAACTAGACCAGCAACGATACCGCCGCCGCCAAGTAGTAAGATCCAAACTGGCATAGCTGATTTTTGAACAACCTCACCACCGGCTGATACAACCCCTACGATTGCAGCTACAGGACCTACAGCGTTTGCTACGTCATTTGAACCATGAGCAAATGCCATTGCACAGGCAGTGAACATCATCAAAATACCAAACAGTTTTTCAACACTAGTAAAGTGATGGTCACGATCAGCATCTGGGTCAGGTGTGATACGCTTTTGCATCTGCATACCAATCACCATAATCACAACCGCAATAGCTATAGATGCTAGTGCACTTTGCCCCCAGCTAAGATCTAAACCGACGTGTTTAAGGCCTTTAGTGAAGGTCACCATGGAAACCATGAAGCCCACTAGGAAGATGTAACCTGGAATGTATTTCTTAGCGTTGGCAAAAGGATTGTCAGTATCCAGTATCAACTTCTGTACACTTCTAAATAAGAAGAAGGCTATGAGCCCAGCTGTTACTGGCGATACTACCCAACTTGCAACAATCTTAGTTACTTTACCCCAGTTGACCGCATCAACAGATATGCCAACTGCCGCAAAACCCACAATCGCACCAACGATAGAGTGCGTTGTAGATACAGGCCAGCCAAAATGTGTCGCCACTAATAACCAGATACCAGCTGCCAAAAGTGCAGACAGCATACCAAAAACAAGTAAATCAGGCGTTCCAGACAAAATAGCTGGGTCGATGATACCTTTACGGATTGTCGCTGTTACAGCACCACCCGCAAGATAAGCTCCCATAAATTCGAAGACAATAGCGATCATGATCGCTTGCTTCAAGGTCAGCGCCTTTGAACCAACTGAAGTACCCATGGCATTGGCAACATCGTTTGCACCAACACCCCAAGCCATAAAGAAGCCGAAGACACATGCCAAAATGACAAGAATATGGCCGTACTGAGAAATGATTTCCATCTTAACTTACCGAATGAATTAACGAGCAACTAATAGCTGTAAACGACTACCAACCTGTTGTGCGCGATCAGCCAGGTCACCGATCGAACTAATAACCTGATAGAGGAAAATTACATCTACCGGTGGAAGCTCTTTCTCGATGCTAAATAGTTTTAGGCGAATAGCACGTTCGTGTTCATCCGTGTTGTGCTCTAGGGCATCCAATTTTTCTAGCATTTTTTCGATGACATCAATCTCGTGGCCACCAAAACCGCTATTTACCAATTCGTCCAGTTCTTTAAGCGCAGTTAAAGCCTGCTCAGACGTTTGCAAAGCGACACGAACATAATCTTTCATATCTTGCTGCATCTCAGTTGGCACTTTCATTTGACGGCCAAGCATGATGCCTGCGATATCTTTAGCGCGATTTGCAATCTTATCCTGCATACGAACAACTTCTAGAAGATCCGTACGAGGAACTGGAAGGAAAATACTTTTAGGCAGATTCTGGCGAATCTCTTTCTTCATTGCATCTGCTTCGCCTTCTAAAACAGCGATACGTGCTTGTACTTTCTCTGCTTCATTCCAGTCTTCAGCGATGACTGCTTCAATGAATGGAATAAGCTCAACGGCACATTCTTGCGCTTTTGCAATGTGATCCTGCATAGGTTTGAACGGTGAACGTGCAAACATCTGCAAGAATGGGGTACTGGTTGCTACCATACAACGCACCTTAAAAGTCTGAAAAAAATTGAACACACCTGTGTTCAGGCGCGCGAATTATGACGGAATTATTTCCTAGAGTAATTACAGTTTTGTTACAAAACAGTAATTTTTCGGTAAAAAAACTGAAATATTTGATCCAAGGCAGACAAGCGATGTACTGCGAATATGCCTTGTAAATTCATTGCATCACAATGTATATACACAATGATAGCAAGGTTTATTTTAGATCTATTTCTTAGATTCTTTTTTAAAAATATAAGAATCCATCCCCGATTGGTGACGATCAGATTCAAAATCTACTAAAGCTAATTCAGCACAATGATCTAAAAGTTCATTTTCTCTTAAACAGAACCGCTTAGAAAAACCGGTACGTTCATGCTGGAGCAGATTGAACGTAGTCATTAATAAAGTACCTTCAGGCTTCAATAGAGCAAGCAGCTGCTCCCATAATCCATCAGCTGGTTTATATCTGGAGATAACTATCGAATCGAACAACCCCAGACCTGACAGATCCACCGATTCCTCTTCTAGATCCAATTGAGCAGTTTCCACTTCCAAGCCCAATTTAGTCATAGCCTCAGACAAACGATCCAAACCTACTTGAGAGATATCTGTGGCTACCGGGCTAAAGCCTTGTTTCGCCAAAAAGATAGAGGCAGCCCCATCTCCTGATGCTAGGTCTAATACACGACCTGTTTTTAAAAAACGCCACTGACGTTGTAGATATTCTGGTGCAACAGGTTCAGCTTCCAGACTTTGGCTTTTTGCCAAGTATCTTTGATCCCATTTTTGCTGTGCATTGCTCATGAAATTCCTTAAAGATATAGATGCGCAGGATAAGGTTAATTAACAATGATTACTTAACTATAAAAATGCAGAGCCAATTGTTTCGTAAGGTGAAAAGCCTTGTTTCAACCAAAAATCATCAGCCTCTGGATTTCCTGGGTGCCATCCAGCCTGAACAGAGGTCACCCCTTGAGCTTTAAGCCACTGTTTAGCTTCCACGACCAATGCTTGCCCTATCCCTTTTCTACGCAGATCAGGTTCTACCCATAAATTAAACAAAACACTACTATTAGGCTGAGTATAACCTGTTTGCTGATTCAGAATGACGGCAATCGTCCCACAAACCTTATCCCCCTCAGCTATAAATACCATTGCATCATCTCTTTCAATACATTGCTCAAGCGTGTGACGGAGCTGATTTTCAAGATGTTCAGGAATAGGCAAACCAAAAGGCTTTGCATGGTGAATAGGCAGATACGATGTAAGTTGCTGCCACTGTTTAAGCACAACATCTATGCGATCAGGCCCGGCCACACTGATTTGAAAAGACTCTTTATTGGAAAAATCCATTACATATATTCCGATATTCCATGTACATCTACTTTATCATTTTGGAATAACGATTATTAAGTTCTTTACCTTCTATATAAGTCATCTTATCCGCTAACTTGTGTAGTTCTGACAAACGGTCTTCAGCGCTTGGGTGACGCTTACTAAATGCCTGCCAAAAGGAACTATCATCCTGTTGAGCATCTATCTTTTGCAATACCGCGATATAAGCCATTGGATCGTAGCCAGCTCTGGCAGAGATCACCATGCCCATCTTATCCGCTTCTAATTCATCGCTTCGAGCCAAACCATCACTGTAAACATCCTGAATGGTATTCAGCAGTTTATTTTCAACTGAGTGGTCACCAAATACCGTAGTGCCACTGCTATCTGAATCGCTTTGACTGTCACGTAAGAACCGAGCAAGATCTGCTGCAATACCGATTTTTGCTTCCTTCTGAATAGCTCGGAGGTGGTGCTTTTGAACCACATGTGCAATTTCATGAGCTAGTACACCTGCGAGCTCAGCTTCGCTCTCTAACTGCTCTAAAGTCCCCGTTGTAATATAGATAAATCCACCGGGCGTGGCGAAAGCATTAAAACTATCATCTCGTAACACTGAAAAGGTCCAAGGGATATCAGATCGTTCAGTTTGTTGAGCGAGCCACATTCCCACTGAATTCACATACTTTTGAACATCTCGGACGTTATATATGGAGCCTTTTTGAAGCAGAACAGCACTCACTTCCTCACCGATCTCAACTTCTTCAGCCAAGCTTTTCTCAAATAGATCGGTCGATTTTTTTCCTGCTTCCATTAATGGGGTCAGATTGATGTTATTGACCTGACAGCCGTTTAAGCCCAGCAATAGAAAACTGGCAACAACCCCTTTGATAGCGTTTTTTTTCAATGTAAACATAAGCTACTCCACATAATTCATGCTTCGAGCTTTTAATCCCCCTGCCCGCGCAAACTTCGCAGCTGCATCTGCACTGACCTTATAACCTTTTACTTTGCTAAGGGAGACACCTGATCCACTCGATATAATCCCGCCTTCATCCAGCCCTCTAACACCCGTAGTCAGGGTTGTTTTTGAGCGATACTGCATATTGCCAGCAACTTGTTGTGTGCTGGGCTTGCTGACGTAACGAAGGTTTATCATCTTTACCCAACCGGAGTGAGCGTTACCCGTTCGAACTTCGTACCAACCACCGCTTCTTCGCAGAATATTTACAGAGGATTTTTCAGAGAGTTTCGTAACGACAGTGCTAGAAATTGAGGGGGTTTGATAGACAGAGATATCTCTGACTGTGTAGGCAGTTTGAGCAGTCGCCCAAGTAGAGCACATAAATGGAAGACCGATAATTAGTAATTTAAGGTTCATCACTCAACCTCCTTGGCTGATAGACGGTTACCAATTTTTCCCGGCCTTTAACCTTATAGTCACCAATCAGCTCGAAGTCAAAAGCATCCCCACATGCCTGTCGAGTTTCTTCAGAAACCAAAATCCTTCGACCTGTTTCTTTAGTCAGTCCTTCGATCCGACTGGCTACGTTTACAGCATCACCAATAGCAGTGTAATCGTAACGACTTTGGGTACCTATTGCTCCAACAACGACCTCGCCCGTATGGAGACCAATACCTATATCGAAATCAAATAAGCCAAACTCCCGTCTAAAGCTGACCATTTGATCCACCATATCCAAAGCCGCATTCACAGCAGCAATCTCTTGACCGGGATTTTCAATTGGCTCACCCCAAAACGCCATAATGGCATCTCCGATAAACTTATCGAGCGTACCTTTATGCTGAAAAATAACTTCCACCTGGCGAGAAAAGTAATGATTTAGAAGTTCTACAATTTCGGTTGCACTGCGATATTCAGAAAGATGAGTAAACTCACGGATATCGGTAAATAAGATGGTTACCCGCGTACTTTTTCCAGCCAAAGCTTGATCGGTAATTCCTTGCTCAAGCAAAATTTTAACTACTTTCGGGTCCAAAAAGCGGCCAAAAATATCGACCGTTTTTTTCATCTCTCTCTGCTGCTGCAATAAGCGGAATGCGTAAAATGAAGCCGCAACAAATATATAAGCCACCAGCCAAGTCATAACAGGGAACATCATCCCTTCCATGATCAAAAGCAGATAACTGAACAGCACGTTTACTCCGATTAAAACGCCTATTCCGATGAGTGCGTAATAGAAATTGCCCACACGAACTAGCAACAGCACTAAAACACCAAAGCTTACACCCACAATCACCAAAACTAGCAAAGCATCTACTGGTTGAAGAAAACTCTGATCCATAAAGTTATTGATAGCTGTAGCAAGGATAAAAACGCCGGGGTAAGTACTAGTAATAGGTGTGACTTGGATATCATGTAAACCCGCAGCAGTAGAACCGATAACAATGATTTTGTCCTTAAAATAGTTAGCCTTTCTAAAATCATCTCCTTGGCTCAATTGGGTGTAGACTTCACTATAAGAGAGCCTTGGATATGGCTCCCCTTTGCCTTGATACCAATCGATCCAAATTGACCGCTCTTTAATTTCAACCCCCTTCAGATCAACGGCGATTCGCGCTGGCATCGTCATAATTCCCCAATCAGATATTGGATGTATTGCTGCGTACTTACGCCCAACACCATCTTCATCTGGATGGAAATTGATACTGCCTAAACGCCAAACACTCGCGTCAACCGCATTAGGTAAGACCAAACTTGCATGAGGAATAGTCGAAACATTATCTGGCTTTTGTATGGGGACGGTTTCTGGATATTGGTCTAAACGCGGAAACAGATGATCAGAATAGGTTTGCAGATGTAAAAACGGCAGATAGACAATATTCGATGCAGCCAACACCTCACTAAAATACTGATCACTTTCAGGGTTAAAAATATCTCTATCAGCAAATAGCACATCAAACACCACTGCTGCAGGTTTCTGTAACTGTAACAACTCCACCAGCTCGGCATGGACAGCCCTTGGCCAAGGCCAACCACCCGCAATAGGCGCAAGGTTATTCAGGCTCGCATCATCTATATCGATAACCACAATACGCTCACTTGCGACTCTTTTCTCTGCTCGCTGTTGAAGCGTTAAATCGAGCCAGTAGTTTTCGAGCTGTGGAAGCAGTGGTGAATGGAAATTAATGGCAGCAAATAAGCAAAATAAGATACTCAGCACTGAGATCGCTTTAATTTCCGAGCGGAGTTTGCTGGCGGGCATAGCTATCCCTATCTGACCTAGTTTCTTACTACCTTATAGAAAGTAGCTTTTACTACAGCATAGGCCAGAGAACGACAGACACAAAAAAGCCCTGTAAAAACAGGGCTCTTCATACTCAGGTCGTTGGATAGATTAGAAAACGCCTAGCTCTAGTTTAACTTGGTCTAACCAATCAGAAATACGCTCATCTGTTTGATCGCGTTGCCAATCTTCATCTAAAGCCAAACCAATAAAATGTTTTTTGTCGTCTGTTAATGCTTTAGATTCTTCAAATTCATAACCTTCTACAGACCAGTGACCAACAATTTCTGCACCTTTAGCTACGATTTTATCATGTAGCATACCCATTGCATCGACAAACCATTCAGGATAGCCAAACTGATCACCAAGACCGATAAAGGCAGCCTGTTTACCACTGAAATCCAATTGGTCCACTTCATTCCATACTTCCAGCCAATCTTCCTGTACTTCACCATAATCCCAAGTAGGTATAGCAAAAATAAGAATATCAAAATCTTTTGCAGCAGAGAGCGAACTATCTGCGACATCAAATAACTCTAGTTCGCCGGCATCCCAACTACCTTTTATCTTATCTGCAATATCGCCAGTATTACCTGTTGTGGTGCCGTAAAATAACGCTGCCTTCACTACCTACTCCAATACCTACACGCTAATGATAACACTTATCATTATCCATCCAATCACGACGCATATGCAAGCCTCATGCATATAAAATTTTGTTCTAGAAATAAAAAAGCCCAGCATATAGCTGGGCTTTAGAAACTTTATATCCTAGATCAGGCTAAGCTGAGTTCCTCATCCGCTTCCATTTCAACTGTAGCGGCAGGTCTCTGATTTCCTTTTTTATTCACGTTTTTCTGGTGAATCTTATCTAGCTGACGATCAATTTTATCAGCCATCGCATCCAGAGCAGCATACAAGTTATCAGCGGATGCTTTCGCAAAGATATCTTTACCTGCTACGTGAATTGTTGCTTCAGCAACGTCCTCACGATCATTTTTTTCAATAATAACGTGAGCACTAGTAATAACTTCGTAACGTTCTTGACTGCTGTTCAGCCATTCCTCTACTTTCTCTTTTACACTGTCAGAAACTTTAGCATTGCGGTGAGTAATTTTGATATTCATGTGCAAATCCTTAATGCCTTGTTGCAGTGAGAGCGCTATGAATTAATGTTTTTGTGCGCCCCTGTACACTTACAGTAGTACCATTCTGACAATGGATTACAAGTACTTTTTTCGCTTCATGAAGAAAAATTGATAGCTGACAGGCAAAACTGTTCAAACACCAAACAGTTGTTACTAGGATTTAACAGTTTTACGGGAAGAAAGGGACAACAATCCAGCCGAAAAAATTAAGCACAAGCCTATTAAGCTGTAGACGCCTAAGACTTCATCCCATAATAGCCAGCCAAACAGCGCAGCAAAAACCACCGAAGCGTATGTATAAGGCCCCAACTGACCCGCAGGCGCAAGACCATAGCCTTTACTCAATAACAGCTGAGCAACAGTTGAGGTAATAGCCATCAGTAATAACCAACCCAGCTCAACTAAATTGGGCGTAACCCAATTGAGCATGGCCGACGGCAAAGCTAAAACCGTACTAAATAAAGCAAAATAAAAAACGATCCGACTGGCTGGTTCTGTATCGCTCATCCTACGGATAATAACTTTTGCCAACGCCCCTAGCATCGCGCCAAAAAGTGCAATCAAAACGGCAACATTGAGTGTTCCCTGCCCGGGATTCAACACTAGAAAAACGCCAAAGAAACCAACACATATTGCCAGTTTCACTACCCCAGATATCTTTTCACCTAACCACCATAAGGCGAATAATGGAATAAAGAATGGAGCTGTTTGTTTGATCAACGCCGCCTCTGCTAAAGGCAAGTGTCCCCATGAATAGTAAAGACACATCATGGCTGTCACACCGACCGCCGCACGCGCAATATGAAATCGAAGAGAGCTCGTTTTTATCGAGGAGATCCCATTTCGCAACAACCAAGGCATCAATAAAATTAACGCAAAAAGGTTACGGGCAAAAACGATGATTTCAGTAGGTAGCTGATGAGTGATCTGCTTTACGACCATGCCAGAACAGACCAAAAACAGTTCTGACAGTATGATAAACAGCGCACCTTGATAAAGCGCTTGTGTGGGCATAGAGGCTTGAGGATTATTAAGGAATAAATGACTAGCAATCAAAGTCTACCTTGATCACTAGTCGAATTTTACCTTAATTAGACTTCAATTACTTCAAAGTCGTCGGATAGACTGTCTGCCTGCTCTTTACTGGTGATCACAGCCACACTGCCCTCTTTATCCAAAAGATAAGTTTTGGCAACGCGCTTTAGATCATCCAATGTCACATTCAAGATACGCGCACGGAACGCTTTACGCTGTTCTGGCGTGCGCCCAAACAATGAACTGTGGAATGCTTGCTTAGCTTCACCAGCCGGTGATCCTGGCTTATCAATCGAGCTGACAACACCCAGAATCGCTTCTTCGAGTTTCTGAGCATCATGATCAGTCTCCAGAAGCCATTTCACCGCACCATCAAAGTCATCCAAGGTTTCAGATAAACGAGGATCACGGTAAGAGAAGAAACGGAAAGCTGCATCACCGGAATCCTGACCAGCGCCAGAGCCGTAAGCACCGCCTTTTTCGCGAATAACTCGGTGTAGATAGCCATTACGCAGGAAGTCTCCCAAAATTGTAAGTGGCGCTGAATCAGGGTGATCTACCGCCACGGTAGGGAATGCTTTAGCACAGAAGCTTACCTGTGTACTGGTAACCCAAGCCTGTTTCACCTTGCTACGTAACTCTGGCAGTAAGAACCCTGCAGAGGTTTCACTCGGCACATCTGCCCAGATAGACTCTAAGTAGCTCTGAACACTAGCCTGATACTCATCTTCAGCCACTACTAGGTATTGGCGTGGGGCAAACTGGATCTTGCTATGCAACTCTTGGAGACGTTGTGAAAGCTGCTTAAGAGCATCGTCATTCTCTAGCTGATCATCCAGCTGCTTGTAATAGCAGATAGACTCAAGACCTTTTGTTGCATGAGATAGTGCTGCAGCCGGGCTCATCTTCGCTGCTGCAGCCATCATTGCGAATGCATGGCCTTGCCCGGTGATACCTTGTTCTTTACGGGTACGTTGTTGAGATACCACTTCACGAATACGAGGCAATTCATCAAAGCGTGCAAATTGCAGCGTCTCTTTCAGCAGATCTAACAACGCCTCATGTTTAGACACTAAGGCTTTGCCTGTTAATGTGAAGTAGCCTTTTACATCCTGCTCATTATCAGGTGCCCCCCTGACTGAAGCAAAACCATGAACACCACCGGTCACTTCTGTTTGATACTGCTGATTCTCTTGATAAGTACGATCACCACAGCCCAATTCAGTAAGAAGATAGCTGTATAGAGGCAGTATGTGCTGCTCATCTTCCGTTAACTGCGGAAGCTGCATAATCACCTGCTGATAAACAATACCGTTGGTGCCACGATCATAACGCGTCAAAGGAAGCGTAGAATCAACCGCAACTGCTTCTGGAACAGACATCTCATCTGGTACATCGGTCAATGTCACTTTCGGTAGAATCGATTCATCATCGACCTGTTCTTGTCGCTCCGCTAGCTCAGCAGCACGATCAATTAGCCGTTGTTTATCGTCATCTGATAAACCCGCTTTAATTTGAGCCAACTGCGCTTTCTCTGCAGCATCACGACTAGCTGCTAGTTTGTTGTCTGGGCGTAAAGTCAAACGAACGCGATGCGGGTTATCTAAAAGCTCCTTAACCATGGCCTGAACAAAGTCAGGTTGTTTGATCGCTTCACGCAGCTTTTCTAGCACTGGATCAAGGTTCAGAATAGCGATTGGATCACCCTTGTTAACAGCGGCCCCGAGCGAAGACATGATCAAACTCAGGCCATAAGGATAGCCATCACCATTAATTTCGCGCTGTTGCAGCTCTAACTGATGCAACTGGGCTTCCAGCATAGCTTGAGGCACACCCTCTTCAGCAACCTTCTGCAAGGTATCCAATACCAATTTTTCAAATTCTGCCGCAGATTCGGGCTCACTGCCTTCAATACCGCACATGAAGCTCATTTCACGATTGGAATCTTCTAAACCACATAATGGCGAAGGCGCGCTGCCTAGATCAGTTGATTCAAGCGCATAACGTAGCGGAGAAGCACTATTATCTAGTAACACACGTGACATAAGGTGTGCTTTAAGTTGTGCTTCTAAATCATTGGAATGACCAAGTAGCCAAGCTAAAACATGGTGTGTTTTACCACTTAGATCCTCTTGATCAAGGTCGTAACCTTCTTCCACCCGCAATGGCGAGTGGTAGCGTTTCTCATCATGAATTTCGATAGAGGTGCCCAGCTTTTCAAAACGGCTTAGCGCTTTCTCTTCAAAGAAGCCCTGCAGCTCAGCAGCTGGGATATCACCAAAAGTCATAATGACCGCATTACTCGGGTGGTAATGAGTTTTATAAAACTCAATCAGCTCTTCATAACTTAGGTCAGGGATACTCTCTGGCTCACCGCCGCTGTTGTGATGGTAGGTTGTTGTCGGGAAAAGATACTTAGTCACCGACTGCCACAAACGAGAAACCGGTGAACTCATTGCTCCTTTCATCTCGTTGTAAACAACACCTTTGTATTCCAAATCGGATTCAGCATCACCGGTTTCAGAAAACTCAATACGATGGCCTTCTTGTTCAAAATCCAATGGATCTAAACGACTAAAGAAAACAGCATCAAGATAGACATCTAAAAGGTTGAAGAAATCTTTGCGATTTTGACTAGCAAATGGATAAGAGGTCCAGTCACTGCTCGTCATGGCGTTCATAAATGTATTAAGTGAACGGCGCGTCATCATAAAGAACGGATCACGTACGGGGAAACGCTCACTACCACACAAAGCGGTGTGCTCTAGAATATGCGCAACACCTTTTGAGTCTTCCGGAACAGTCCTTAGACCGACAAGGAAAACATTCTCAGTATGATCTGCCGCTATATGAAAGTGCGAAAGGCCAGTCTTCTTATGCTCGTATTCCGTTACATCAATTCCTAATGACTCGATCTTTTCAGATCTAACAAATTCAAAAGATGAGTGTGATTCTACGACTGTATTCGATTGCGTCATGAAAATACTTGATCCTGTTACTAAAGGGACATCTACCCAAGTTACAAATTGTTAAATGTCCCGAGGTATTTAGGTGAGCTAACTACACTAGCAGATTACCAGTCCTGCTGTAGCCTCCCTCTCCCATAAAAGCCCTGAATTTGGGCCATAGCGCTATCATCTGATTGTAATAGCTATTTGCTTATATGAACAACCTACAAGCCCATATAGACACAAAGCAGGTGCAATTAGGCTTAAAATTTTTTTAATTCTCTGCAAAAACAGCTTAAAAAGCTGATTTTAGTAGAACTCAAACCTTTTACAGCAACCACTCTAACCGATTGTTTAATATGCCTTTAATTACAAAGAAACACATCTAAAAATATTTTTGTGCAATGCACAAAAAAATATTTGACAGGTTATTTATTAACCACTATATTTATCTCAAATGCTGCAACGCACAAAAACACTTTATTAAAGATTCTCAGAGGAATGGAAAATGTACGATGATCTAATGAAAGATGTTCAGGAAAAAATGCAACCAGCAATCGACGTTGCTGAAGTGAACAAAAAAGCACTAGAAACTCTGTTCTCTTTGCAGTCTGAATATGTAACTGATTTCGTAGATTCAAGCGTAGCTCAGCTTAAAGCTCTATCTGAAGTAAAAGAGCCGAAAGAAGCTATTGAACTGCAAGTTGAGTTTTTCAAAGCTCTAGAAACTAAAACGACTGCGACTGCAGAAAAAGAGCTAGCGGCTCTAAACTCTGCAAAAGAAGAGATCTCTGAGATCGTAGAAAAGAGTCTTAGCGAAATCCGTGACATGCCTTACATGTCGGATTTCAACAAGTTTCTAACTGAAGCTGCTGAAGCTACATCTGCTGTAGTTGCAAACGCAACTAAAACTGAAGCAGCACCAGCTGAAAAAGCAGCTGCACCTGCTAAAAAAGCACCTGCAAAAAAAGCGCCGGCTAAACGTAAGCCAGAAGCTAAAGCAGAAGCTGCTGCTGAGTAATTCATCGTTGGGGGTCACGTAACGACCCCACTTCTCTACTCTGGCTGGTTTATTCAGCCGTATTTCTTTGCCGGTCTCCCAGACCGGCTTTTTTTATTTGAGCCTTTGATTATTGTTCTTTGGCCATTTCAGGCAAAGGCCCTTCCAAGCCCATCGCAAACTGCATAACTTTGTTTTTAGCTGGCGTTACACGACCTGCCAAACCTAAACCTATATTGCGCAACACTTTTAGTGGGCCGTTCTGATTACTAAATACACGGTAGAACGCATCCATCGTCTGCATCATCAATAAATTATGTTTGCGACGCTGCTTTTCATACTCCTTCAGCAAGGCCAATTCGGTTATATCTTCACCGGTATTAGCAGCCGCTAAAATCACTTCAGAGAGAGCAGCTGCATCAAGCAGGCCTATATTAACACCCTGTCCAGCTAGAGGATGAATCATATGTGCAGCGTCACCTGCTAAAGCTAGACCTTCTAAGACATATTCCTGCGCATGTTGGCGACGAAGCGGGAATGCTCCGCGACTTAATAGCTGATCAATTTCGCCCAACGCATCAGGGAAGGTAGATTTAAGCTCTTGCATAAAGCTTTCTTCATCCTGAGCTAAGAGACGTTTGACGTTATCTGGTGTGTTATACCAAACCAGAGAAGCGTTATTTCCTGAAAGAGGTAGAAAGGCAAGCGGACCTGTCGGTGTAAACTGCTGCCAAGTGATATCTTCTTGAGCAAACTTAGTCGTCACAGAAGCAACCAGTGCATGCTGCTCATAGTCCCAACGGGTTACACCTATACCTGCAGCTTGACGAACACGAGACTCACCACCATCCGCAGCGATCAGTACACGCCCAATTATTTCTCTATCATCTTTTAATCTAATAATGCTGCTACCAGGAGAATAATCGATAGCCTCAACTTCAGCAGGACAGATCAGGTCAACATTTTCAAACGTCTGTAAACGCTCTAAGAGCGCTAGCTGAATCACACGATTTTCAACAATATGGCCAAGGTGATCACGACCAATGTTATCGGAAATAAATTCTGTAGAAGCCTTTTCTTCACTTGCTTCCCAGACCTTCATGCGACGGTAAGGGCAACTACGACGGGATAGAATCCCTTCCCATGCACCTACGCGCTGAAGAATATTCTCAGAAGCCACACTGATAGCAGAAACACGCAAATCATTTGGTTGGGAAGCTTCATATTCCGCAGGATATCGACTTTCCAAGACGGCAACTGATAACGGGCTATTTCCAAGAGCACAAGCGATCGTTGCACCCACCATACCACCACCGACAATGACGACATCGTAACGCGTATTCATAATTCCCAACCAACTTACTTATTTTTAACTGTCCCGAAGTATACCCAAAGAGCCTGCCAACATCTTGAGAAAGATCAACAATTGTTAACGCGCTTTGATTAGCGAGTGATTCTTCAGGGTATTCATATTCTCCCAAAGCGGTTTGCTCTATAATGCCGCTTTGCAACAAAACCTAACCAACTTTACTTTTACCGAGTGCCCTGTGTCTGATACCTGCTTCTCAAATCTCAATCTTCCAAAACCGATGCTAAAGAACCTGGATCATCTAGGCTATAAGCAGATGACGGCTATCCAAGAGAAAGCCCTACCCGAGGTTTTGCGAGGTAATGACCTCATTGCGAAAGCAAAAACAGGCAGCGGCAAAACAGCTGCGTTTGGTATAGGTACACTACTGAATTTAAACCTTCGTAGTTTTGCCACACAAGCCTTAGTACTTTGCCCTACACGTGAATTAGCAACACAAGTTGCTAATGAGCTAAGAAAGCTTGCTCGCTTTACTGAAAACGTGAAGATTCTTACTCTCTGTGGTGGCCAATCAATTGGGCCTCAGATTGGCTCTTTGGAGCATGGCGCACATATTGTTGTAGGTACACCGGGTCGTATCAAAGACCATCTACGTAAGAAAACTCTGCGCTTAGATAAAGCCACTACCGTAGTGCTTGATGAAGCGGATCGCATGCTTGATATGGGTTTTTCTGATGACATTCGTGACATCATAGGGCAGACCCCAAAGAAACGCCAAACACTGCTATTTTCTGCTACTTACCCAAAGACCATTGCGAGCCTGAGTGCAGACATTCTCAATCAGCCAATTACGGTAGAGGTAGAATCCACTCACCAACAATCTCAGATTGAGCAACATTTCTTTGAGATCGAAAAAGAAAATAAGCTAGAGAATTTGAGCGCGATTTTAGCTCAGTTCAAGCCGGAGTTTGCTGTGATTTTCTGCAACATGAAGCAAACCTGTAATGATGTTCAGCAGCACCTTAAATCCTTGGGCTATAGCGCAAAAGCTATCCACGGCGATTTAGAACAACGCGATCGTGACCAAATACTAGTGCAATTCGCCAACCGCAGTTGCTCTATCCTTATCGCGACTGATGTAGCAGCGCGTGGATTAGATATTGATGACCTCCCTTGTGTCATCAACTACGATCTTACTCGCGACGCTGAAGTTCATACTCACCGTATCGGTCGTACAGGCCGTGCAGGTAAGCAAGGCATGGCACTAAATCTTTATCAGCCATCAGAAGCTTATAAAGTGGCTTCCATTGAAAAGTATTTGGATACAGAGTTCCCCGTGACTGAACTACCAGACGCAGATCCGAACTATCAGCCGAATAACCCACCAATGGCTACGCTTGCGATTGCTGGCGGTAAGAAGAACAAAGTTCGCCCTGGCGATATCTTAGGTGCGTTAACAGGCGATGCTGGCATACAAGGCAACCAAGTAGGCAAGATTAATGTGTATGATTTTGCTGCTTACGTTGCCGTTGAACGCAAAGTCGCACGAAAGGCAGCCGAGCGCTTGAGCCAAGGAAAAATCAAAGGCCGCAAGTTTAAGGTGCGTCGCCTTTAACCTTCTTTACGGGCCAAACGATCAAAGTGATGGCGATACTGGTCTGCAAGTGTCGCCCATTTAAACCGATCGACATTCACTTGCTCCCCCCACTCTCCTGCGTACTTTCTTGCTGCTAAGCGATCTAATCGCTCAGCTAAGACTTCAGCTTCGTTCTCTTCTTTATACCGGCAGGCTTCAGGGAACAATTCTCTATACGCTAACCTGTCAGGGACTAAGGGCTCCGCCCCAGACGCAACGCCTTCTAAAACAGCGATTCCTTGGTAATCATGTACAGCGGTTGAAAGCACGACATCCGCTTTTCGCAGTAGAGCCAGATATTCCTCACGCGACGAAAGATAACCCCACTCTCCAGCGCAATCACCGAGTAGCACACGAAGCTGTTCAAATTGCTCTGGCACCTTTCTAAACTGCTGCCCGACCACATGGAGCTTAAAATCCTTGCGCTTCTGTATCAGCTGCTCAACAGCATCTAGCAGTAGTTGAGGGTTTTTATCGTATTCCCAACGGTGATTCCAAACGATATGAAATTCATCAGATTCAGGAGAATGTATTTGGTAGCTATCAGACTTGATAGGAACAGACAGCACCGATGAATTATCTCTAATCCGTTCGATCAAATTTGCTGGTACTTGATCGGGCATCTTTTTCAAGAGAGCTTTCGCGCCATCCAAAAGCGTCTGTCGATTATATTCACTGTTAAATAAACAATAATCCGCAGCCAGCGCGGTATAAAGGTTCAGAATGCATGGCTCAACGGTTTTAAATGCTTTACCAGACTCAGGATAAGCGAATTGGTTTTCGTGGAAGTACACCAGTGTTGGAATTTGGGCTAAAGATGGAACAAAACCACGCAAGGCAGATAGGTCTGTCATAGAGGTCGCAACGACTAGATCATAAGGCTGGCTTAATACTTCCCTTTCGTTAAACGCCCAACTAAGACTGTTCCCTCTCATACGCCAACTGAAATAGCGGCCCGGCAGAGACAAAACTGTCCATTCGTGTTCATTTAAGTGCTCAACAAGCCCTTTACGCCAATAAACATGACTATCCGCATCATAAGCTGAGAGAAGGAGTATTCGCATAAAGCCGCCATTGAAAAAAGCGCTAGTGTATCAGCCAAATTTTGCTTTGTCCTATTACACTTAAAACAGAGCAACAAAACCAAAAGTATCGAAATACGATACCTTTTTTGAATCTTTAGCCCTATATCCTCAAACTCCACATACTTTACGTATCAACTTTTGAGGAAACCGTAATGAAAATGACAAAGTTCAACAGCGTAATCAATGACCTAGAAAACTGCGTACAAGAAGGAGACATTATTTTTATCTCCATCAATAGTTTTCTTTACCGCCAGGTCGCAAAAGGCACTGGCAGCTGGACTTCGCATGTTGGCTTTGTCGTTAAAGAAAATGATGAATGGTTTGTTCTAGAAAGCGCTGTTCCCTGTGTTAGACGCACGACTCTAAAAGATTTTGTATCGCGCACAACAAACGATGAAGTGAGCATATTACGACTCAAACAGCCTCTAGCCGGTAGAGACATAAGCAAATTAAAACAAACCGCTGAGAATCGTATGGGGCGCTTTTACCACTTAGGCTTTAAATTCGATTCAAAGCGACAGTTTTGTTCTAAATTTGTTTATTTAACCTTTAAGGAAGCGTTAGGAATAGAGTTAGGTAAAGTACAAACGCTAGCTGAACTATTAGATGAAAATCCACAAGCCAGCGTTAACTTCTGGCGCTGCTGGTACTTCGGATTTGTACCTTGGCAACGAAAGACCATTACGCCCGCAAGCCAATTAAATGACCCGCAACTCGAAACGATCTATACGACTGTCAGCTAGCGCTGACAGTCAGACCTATTACTTACAAAGAGTTATAGCGAGCAGCGCTGATAAATTCAGAGAAAGTTTCACACCAAATCACAGCCGTAGAATATTTAGCCGGATCTACCCCTTCTGGTAAGTTAACCACAAAGCCATCAAATGTTTTGATTTCTGCAACTTGTACCATATCTCGCTTATTCTCAAGAAAACTCATCTCGTCATCTACAAATACAGGAGAAAGGTAAAGCTTATAATCAGGACCAGGAGCTAATTTACCTTTGAATGCTGCAACACCGCCACCCAACATCACTGAGCCTTCTCCCCAATGTAAAAAGTCACTGCCTTTCAACTCTTTCACAAATTTCCCTTCAAACTGCGCCTGAGCTACAGCCGAAGAGATCTCTTGCTCAGAAGGTCCCTGTGGCTGAATTAAGATAGGTAACAAGTATACGCCTAAGGCAAAGCCAGCAAAGCCAACTAGGCCATGACTAATCAGTAACATTAATTTTTTCATATTCCCCCCTAAAGCTGCTAAAACAGCCAATATAAAAAAACCACCCGAAGGTGGTTTTAGAATAGATCAAATTAGCTTAAAGCTTTTCTATTTCAGCTTTAGCTTTTAACTGAGCAAGGTGATCTTGGTAATCCTGCTGACCTTGACGGTTATTAAGCATCATACCCATAAAGCGAATCTCGTCTTCTTGCAGCTCAATATCTTGCTGACCGATTGCGTCTAGCGCGATAATCATTTTGCTGCCATCTACAGTATCAACTGCTGCATAGGTAGAACCACTTTGCGGTTTTACCATTTTGAATGCGGCGGTAAGAAGCTCTTGTGGAAGCTCTCTCTGGCTACGATTAACTGCAGACTGTGCTACTACTTCATTACCTTCCGCAACAGTTGCTAGATCTGCACCTTCAGTAAGCTGAGCAACAATAGCGTTCGCTTTTTCAGTCATCGCTGCAGCAACTTGCTGCTCAACCAGAATAGCGCGGATCTGATCAGCCACTTCGTCTTGTGCTTTTTCACGAGGTAGTTGATGTTCAACTACACGTAAAACAACAGAGCGACCAGAATCCAATTCTACTGGCGTGCTGTTCAAACCTTCATTGATCAGCTCCTGATCGAAAGCAACAGCAAGAATCTTCGCATTGGAAGTAATCGCATCTTCGTTACCAGAACGCGCAAATAGCTCAGTTTTCTGAATTTCTAGTTCTAGCTCTTCAGATGGCTCTACCAGATCACCAGAAGAGAAAGACACATCAGCTAAACGCTCTAACTGCTCAACATACTCTTCTTCAGCCTTCTGATTTAGGAGATCAGAACGAAGCTCTGCTTCAGCTTTTGCAAAAGCAGGCACTTCAGACTCAACAACATCAACTAGTTTAATTAAGTGATAACCAAATTCTGAACGAACTGGCTCTGAAACAGCACCTTTTTCTAGAGCATACAAAGCGTCTTCAAAGTCAGTTGAGAAAACACCTTTCTCATTAATACCTAAATCACCACCCATCTCAGCAGATGCTGGGTCTTGAGATTCTGACTTAGCCAACTCTTCAAATACTTCACCTGCTTTTAGGCGCTCAGCAATTGCATCAATCTTAGCTTTTGCAGCAGCATCGTCTTGCTGTTCAGAAATCTCGATAAAGATATGTGCTGAATGACGCTGCTCTTGTGCTTGGAATGTATCAACAAGCTGCTGGTAGGCTGCTTGAAGTTCATCATTAGATACTTCGATACCTGCCTCTAGAGCGCTTCTTTCTAAAAGAAGATACTCAATAGCTACCTGCTCTTCAGTCATAAACTGAGAACTGTTCTCTGCATAGTAATCGGCAATCTGCTCATCAGAAACTGTAATTTCAGCACGAACATTGTCCGCAGGCAGAGTGAAGTAGCGAAGATCACGCGTTTGATTCTGTAGAACGTTTAGAGAGTTCAGTTCATTTGGTAAAGTAAATGCAGACAACATGAACGCAATACGCTCTTGCTCTGTCACCTTCTCTTTACGCACGATATCACGATACATCAACGGCGTAAGGCCGGCGTTGCGTAACGTCGCTTCAAACTGTGCACGATCAAACTTACCGTCTAGCTGAAACTCTTTGGTAGACAGGATCAGTTGATCAATCATTGCATCAGAGAATGTCAGACCTTGGTTTTGTGCAGATTGAACTAAAACAGATTGCTCAATCAGACCTTCCAAAACCATATTGCTGATCAAACCATCATCCAGTAGCGAAGGATCAGCATCCTCCCCCATCTGGGACAACATTTGACGACGTTGCAATTGAACACCTTGATAGAGATCTTGCTGACTGATCTCTTCACCATTAACTGTCGCAGGAGCATTACTGCCAGCAGTTAAACTAACCAGCGATTCAACACCAAATAATGCAAAAGTAACTGCAATCAAGCCAACAATAATCTTGGCAATGATTCCCTGAGAGTTATCACGAATGGACTGTAGCATTATGCCTCTAAACCCCTGGCAATATCTTTAACACATAAAAAAGGCGCATTCTTTCAAATGCGCCTTTCAAGAATTTTTTACCTGACTCACTAATATGATGTAGCTCGTCATTCTATGTAGAACAGAGATCGTCTGTTAAACAAAGTTGGCGGAACGGACGGGACTCGAACCCGCGACCCCCTGCGTGACAGGCAGGTATTCTAACCAACTGAACTACCGCTCCTTTTGCGGGTCTTTAACCCGCACCTGAAGAACTTTACCAGCGCTTCAGGCTGGGTAACTCACTAAACTAATGAGCTACCTCCCATAAGTAAGATCGTGACGCGATCAGATCTTACTTGTTTACTGCGTCTTTCAGAGCCTTACCAGGCTTGAAAGTTGGCAGTGTAGCGGCAGCAATTTCAATTGGCTTGCCTGTCTGTGGGTTACGGCCCGTACGAGCAGCACGCTCTTTCACAGAAAATGTACCGAAACCTACAAGTGCAACAGAATCACCGTTTTGAAGTGCACCAGTAACCGCTTCCAGTGTAGCATCCAGCGCGCGACCCGCAGCTGCTTTAGGAATGTCGGCTGAAGCTGCGATAGCGTCGATCAGTTCAGACTTATTCACGTTGTTCCCCTTTAAATAGATCGTTATTTTTAATTGTTCCGTTATCCATGCCCAGCAAGATGGTCAGGCATTTATACCAAGGTGCAGAAAGGGGTGTCAAGACACCTAGAACACCTTTCTACCCCTGATGAATACTAATGTGGCTTTATTTGCTCCGGCTCAGCTTTTGTCGCCTTTTCCTTTGCTGCCACTACTTCTTTCTCGCTTTTCTCTACAGGTTTTGGTTGATATTTAAGTGCGATGTCCAGCACTTCATCAATCCATTTAACCGCCTTAATATCGATATCTGCTTTGATATTGTCGGGAATTTCCTTCAAATCGCGCTCATTTTCCTTTGGAATAATGACCGTTTTAATTCCCCCACGGTGTGCAGCGAGTAGTTTTTCTTTCAATCCACCGATAGGTAAAACCTGCCCTCTAAGGGTAATTTCACCTGTCATTGCTACGTCAGCCTTAACCGGAATATTGGTTAAAACCGATACTAAAGCCGTACACATTCCAATACCCGCACTTGGGCCATCTTTTGGTGTAGCACCTTCTGGAACGTGAATATGAACGTCTTGCTTCTCATGGAAGTCAGGCGCAATACCAAGGGCTTCAGCACGATTTCTTACAACAGTCAGTGCAGCCTGGATGGATTCTTTCATCACATCCCCTAAGCTACCTGTAGTTACCTGGCGGCCTTTACCCGGCACCACTGCTGTTTCGATACTTAGGATATCGCCACCTACCTGAGTCCAAGCCAAGCCTGTTACAAGGCCAACCTGATCCTGCTCTTCGGCAATACCAAAGTTATGCTTACGAACACCGCTGTAATGCTCTAGCTGATCTTCATCAATCACAACCGGCAGATCTTTTTTATCCGCCAAAGCCAGCTCTTTAACAACCTTACGACAAAGCTTAGCGATTTCTCGCTCAAGTCCTCGCACACCGGCTTCGCGGGTATAGTAACGGATCAAACCAGTAATGGCACTATCCTTTATCTCCACTTCACCTTTTTTCAGGCCATTATTTTTAAACTGCTTCTCGATAAGATAATTTCTAGCGATATTCAGCTTTTCATCTTCGGTATAACCCGGGATGCGAATGATCTCCATACGATCCAATAGAGGACCAGGAATATTCATAGAGTTTGAAGTACATACGAACATCACATCAGAAAGATCGTAATCTACTTCTAGGTAGTGATCGTTAAAGCTGTTGTTTTGTTCTGGGTCTAGCACCTCAAGAAGAGCCGAAGCCGGATCACCACGCTGGTCCATCCCCATCTTGTCGATCTCATCCAACAAGAACAGTGGGTTTTTCACACCTACTTTCGACATCTTCTGCAGTAATTTACCTGGCATAGAGCCGATATAAGTACGACGGTGACCACGAATCTCTGCTTCGTCACGCACGCCACCTAGCGCCATACGTACATATTCACGATTCGTAGCACGGGCAATAGAACGTCCTAGAGATGTTTTACCGACACCTGGAGGACCAACCAAACAAAGGATCGGACCTTTAAGCTTTTTAACTCGCTTCTGAACCGCTAAGTATTCCAGAATACGGTCTTTAACTTCTTCAAGACCGAAGTGATCTTGGTTAAGTACCTTCTCTGCTCGCTTCATATCGTGGCGAACTTTAGAGCGCTTAGCCCAAGGGATCTGGATCATCCAATCAATGTAACCACGAACAACTGTTGCTTCAGCCGACATTGGCGACATCATCTTCAACTTGTTGTATTCACTCATGGTTTTATCGAAAGCTTCTTGCGGCATTTTCGCTTCAGCAATTCGATTTTTAAGCTCATCCATATCGTTAGTGCCGGACTCGTCCAGATCACCTAACTCTTTTTGGATAGCTTTCATCTGTTCATTCAGATAGTACTCGCGCTGACTCTTCTCCATCTGTTTCTTAACGCGGCCGCGGATACGTTTTTCCACTTCAACCAGGTCAATTTCAGATTCCATCAACGCCATCAGATGCTCTAAGCGCTCTTTATTACTAAGCATCTCTAGAATCTGTTGCTTCTCTTCCAACTTAAGCGACATATGTGCAGCAATGGTATCTGCCAAACGCCCTACATCGTCAATATTCTGGAGGGAAGAAAGTACTTCAGATGGGATTTTCTTATTTACTTGAACAAAGCGTTCAAATTGCTCTAAAACTGTACGCTTGTATAGCTCACTTTCAGCTTCGGTTAGCTCTTCAATTGCGAGCATATTTGCTTGAGCAGTAAAGAAGCCTTCATCTTCACTAAGCTTACTAATGGTTGCACGATAATCACCTTCCACGAGTACCTTTACGGTACCATCAGGCAATTTAAGCATTTGCAGTACGCTTGCAACGGTACCTACTTCAAATAGGTCTTCCGCCAAAGGCTCATCATCCGATGCATTTTTCTGTGCAACAAGCAGAATTTCTTTTTCCCCAGACATTGCAGCTTCTAGGGCTTCGATTGATTTTTCCCTTCCTACGAATAATGGGATAACCATATGCGGATATACCACCACATCCCTCAGTGGGAGTACTGGCAATTCGATTAGTTGTTCCTGAATGTCGTCATGTTGTGTCATGAGCAAAAGCCTCATCAACCAGTCCGCGATGTACTGCGGAGAAATTCTAAAAAAGCGTGTCTTAGGGTTACATGGGGGTCAAAATTTCAAATGCAACCAATTAGATACAAAAAAACAACGCGTTGGGAATATATCGAGGTAAGAGAACCGGGATACTAAATTTTATAGCAGTATCCCTTTATGGAGACAATCAAAAAAGGGGAATAAATTCCCCTTTTTACTTTCAGATGCTCGAGCTTACTTGTAGTAAGCCTTATCAGTAACACTGTGGTCTGTGATATCACGCACCCCAACCAAGGTTTCGATACGTTCAACTAGTGTTTTTTCTACACCATCTTTTAATGTCATATCAACAGCGCTACAACCCTGACAACCGCCGCCAAATTGAAGCACTGCAATATTACCTTCCTCTTCTTCAACCACTTCCATCAGTTTTACTTCACCACCATGGGAAGCCAAACCTGGATTGATCTCTGAATACAGAATGTAGTTAATCTGCTCTGAAATTGGGCTATCAGGTGATACTTTAGGCACTTTCGCATTTGGCGCCTTGATCGTTAGCTGCCCACCCATACGATCTTTTGCAAAATCTACATACGCTTCATCTAGATAAGGAACACTGTTCTTTTCAATATAGAAACGTAGCTGTGTTAGCTCCAGAATTTCATCATCTTCAATAACTTCATCTGGACGACAATAAGCTAGGCAAGTTTCTGCATAAGATGTACCAGGCTGTGTAACGAACATGCGCACAGCCATGCCCTCAACATCTTGTTTAGAAAGTAGCTCTTTTAAATATTCTTCTGCCGTTTCTGTGACGGTGATATTCATACGGTGTCCTGTATGTTGAACCAATCAATTCTTAGACTCTAGGATACACTCAAATTAAATCCGAGTAAATTGCTCAACTATTAAACAATAGGTGAAAAATTCTATCGCACCATGGCACAATGCTGCCACTATATTTCCACTTCTATTAGATATAAGGCCCTAAACCTATTTTTCCACATAGGGATAGACCTTATTTCAGAGATAATCTGATAGAATTGCTTTTTTCCTATTTTGACCCCTATGACATTCTTCAACCGACAAAAAATAATAATAGGTTTAGGGCTGCCGATTATCGCGGGAATGCTTTCCCAAAGCCTACTAAACCTTGTAGATGCCGTACTTGTCGGTCAGCTTGGTGAGGCCTCTCTCGCCGGCGTAGGCATAGGAGGTTATGCCAATTTCGTGGCAATCAGCCTTATTCTTGGCTTGTCTTCTGGAGTACAGACCCTAGTGGCCCGTCATCAAGGCGAAGGTCAGAACGATCATGCCGCCTCCCCCGTTCACTGGGGGCTATTGATCTCACTTATTTTTGCACTCCCTGTCAGTTGTGTATTGATCTATTACTCAGGCTCCATTGTTTCCCTGATGACTGATGATTCAGCGGTACAAGATATCTCTGAAGCCTATTTTGATTACAGAACTGCAGCCATGCTTGCTATTGGGCTCAACCTCTCTTTCCGTGGTTGGTGGAACGGCACCAAGCGGCCTGCGACCTACTTCAAAGTTCTGATAGCCACTCATCTACTGAACGTGATTATTAGTTACTGTTTAATATTTGGTGAACTGGGCTTACCAAGACTAGGGGCACCAGGAGCAGGCTTAGGCACCGCTATAGCATTGTATATAGGCGCTCTATTAAACGCTGTAATGGTCTACAAGGACGCCAAAACTAACGGGTTATTTAAATTCAGCACTCAGCAAGCATCCTCAATCTATAGAGTGATCAAGCTCGCAATCCCTCATTCAATACAACAGTTCTTTTTGGCTTTGGCTATTTGCATTCTTATCTGGATCATTGGTCAGCTGGGCACCAGCGAACAAGCAATCGCACATGTACTGATTAACCTCTCTCTTTTCTTAATCCTTCCTGCGGTAGGTTTTGGCGTTGCATGCACTTCGCTTGTGAGCCATTCAATTGGTGAAGATAACTATCAAGAAGCAGCTCGCTGGGGATGGGATGTGATTGTCACGGCGCTGGTTTGCATCAGCCTACTAAGCATTCCACTTGTAATCTTTCCTGAAGCAGTTCTTTCTGCGTTTTTACAATCAGAGCAACTGATCGATATCGCTGTACTGCCCTTACAACTAACTGCGCTAGCAATCTGTTTAGATGCTGCTGCAATTGTATTAACCCAAGCGCTACTCGGCGTTGGTGCCAATCGCTCAGTTTTACTTATATCTACATTTGGGCAGTGGTGCTTCTTTTTACCGCTAGCTTGGCTATTTGGACCTATTTTAGGCTTCGGATTGTTAGGCATCTGGATTGTACAGATTGTTCATCGATTGCTTTCTTCAGCAATCTTTATCCGCATCTGGTCTCAACAGCATTGGCAAAAAGTCAAAATTTAACCTCCCAAGCAGCTTGATTGTTTGAACCACGCTGTTCCATCTTGCTATAGTTTAAAAACCACTTTTAGGGATATGTAAATGGCTGATCAGTCACTGGTTTTTTCGTTCTTCTTAATTTTTACGGGTGCTGCCATTGTGGCGTCTTTGGCACTCTACACTCGCCAGCCTTTACTCGTAGCCTATATCGTTTTGGGAGCCATTTTAGGCCCATACGGCATGAGCATGGTGACTGATACTAAACTGCTATCTGATATATCCCACGTCGGCATCATCTTCCTGCTATTTCTTCTTGGCCTAGATATGCAGCCCTCACATCTATTACAGATGTTACGTAAAGCCACCTTGGTCGCCATAGGAAGCTCACTGATCTTCTTTGCGCTCGGCTACAGCGTGGGATACGCCTTCGGTTACACCCAAACAGAAAACCTAATCATCGGCGCCGCTGTGATGTTTTCGAGTACGATCATAGGCATCAAGCTATTACCTACAACAGTACTTCACCACCGCCATACGGGTGAACTCGTCGTAGGCCTCCTGCTTCTACAAGACGTTATTGCGATTATGGTCTTATTGTTCCTATACAGCGGCACAGATGGTGGCACAAGTAGCGATACTATGGCTCAATTTGCTACAACGCTCGCCGCATTACCTCTCTTGATCATTGGCGCATTTGTCTTTGTAAAATACGTTTTACTAAAACTGATCCAGAAATTTGATCGCTTTCATGAATATATCTTTCTTCTTGCGATCGGCTGGTGCCTTGGCTTAGCTGAGATGGCACATTTGGCAGGTCTATCTGCAGAGATAGGCGCTTTTGTAGCTGGCGTATCCATCGCCACCAGCCCAATTGCTCAATACATCGCTACAAGCCTAAAGCCACTACGTGACTTTTTCTTGATCCTATTCTTCTTCTCAATTGGAGCAAGCTTTAATCTAACCTTAGTTAGCACGATTGCGATTCCAGCAATTATTCTGGCAATTTTGGTCCTTGCGATTAAGCCAGTGGTATTCCGCTTTTTACTAAGCCGTATTAGTGAATCGAAGCAACTTGGCTGGGAAGTGGGTTTTCGTTTGGGGCAGATAAGTGAGTTTTCGCTGTTGATAGCTTATATAGCGGCGGGAAGTATGATGATTGGAGAAGAAGCCTCTCATGTCATTCAGGCAACTGCGATCTTAACCTTCTTGTTATCCAGTTATGTAGTGATCTTCAACTTCACATCTCCGATCGCAGTTTCAGATAAGCTTCGCCGAGATTAACCGGCGAAGCTACTCAATCAAGAAAATTGAGAAATATTCCGGCTCTGCCAAAGCTGCTCTGCTTTTTCCAGTAGCTCAGGCATTTCTGCTGACTCGCCTAACAACCTTAAAACTACAGCCATAGTAGAGATGATCGCCTTATGGCCGTATTCATGCTCACCTGCGCCTTTCCAAACATCTAATAAGGTTTGCGCAGGAAGCTCATCCTCTTTGATAAAGCGTTTTTCAACGATACGAGGCCAATCGTATTCCGTTAACTCACCGCTGTCTGACCACTGCAGCAAACACTCTGTATCAGGTCTAATCTCGGCCTCACCACCATCACCACGCATAGTGACGTTGCATTTAACACCTAAGAGCTGGGCGGTTTTTTGATGCATAGGGCCGTAAGCGGGATGGAAAACGCCATCGATACTTGCTGGCGCATCAGCAGGATTAAGCATGCGACATAAGGTATGAACCGGCGAACGCAGTCCAAGAATTGGGCGCAGCTGAATAATTTCCCCTAGTGGAGGGCAAAACTGATCCACAGACATATACGCAAAGTTAACTCGGTCTAATTCAGCCTCGGTCTCAGACCAATCCTGACAGGGATTTAAGTTAAACAAACTCAGCATATCTTCTACATAGATACGCCCCGGCGTGTGACCTTTTGAACCATGCATAAAAACACGATAACCATGGCTCGCTAGGCATAGAGCAACCAGCAGATACCAAGTGTGGCGTCTTTTTTTACCTGCATAAGTCGACCAATCAAGATCGACTTGTATTTCACGACCAACCGAATAACGACTGCGTACAGCATCGGCAAACCCCGCAAGCTCCTCAGGCGCCTCCTCCTTTACTCGCAGCAACATCAAAAAGGCTCCGAGCTGTTCAGGCGTTACCTCTCCATCCAGAATCATGGCCATTGCAGCTTCAGCCTCTTCGCGGCTAAGCGATCTTGTACCATTTTTACCTTTGCCCAAAATACGAACAAAGGGAGCAAACTTGTGTTCTTCGATCATCAGTCGTTTAAACCTTGTCCTTAGTTAAAGGAATTACTAAAGTATGGACTCTTTTTCTCAGGCCCCAAGTTTAATGAAATCTTACCCCGAGCAGCTACATCTTTTTTTTAATGCCCTAACCTATTTTACCCGATTCACTTCTCCATCCTGGGTGCATTACACAAAAGAAACACAAGCAAAATCGACTAAGTACTTGCCATGGGTAGGCCTTTTAATTGGATTTTACGCCGCTCTGATCTATTGGCTTTCTAGTTTTATCTTCACAGATAGCATAGCGGTCATTCTATCGATGTTATCCAGTATTTGGATGACTGGAGCACTTCATGAAGATGGCCTAGCGGATTGCTGTGACGGCTTTGGCGGAGGCTGGGATAAAGAACAGATCCTTCGCATCATGAAAGACTCTAGGGTGGGCAGCTACGGTGTTATTGGCCTAGTCGTTGTCTTATTACTTAAATTCAACGCTTTACTAGAAGTTGAGCACACCATTGCCATCATTGTATTAGGCCACTGCCTCAGTCGTTTATTCCCGCTAATCATCATCTATCGTGAAAAATACGTTAGTGATGAAGAGACTAGCAAATCCAAACAGATGCTAAGCCCCTTGAGTAAGATAGATCTGCTTATTGCCACACTGCCAGCTGCCGCATGTTTTATCTTTTTACCACTCAGCTATCTTAGCGTTTTAGCCCCAACTATTATCGCTACCGCCTGCATGATCCATTTCTTCAAACATTGGATCGGCGGCTATAATGGTGATTGCTTAGGCTGCTGTCAGCAAGTAAACGAATTATTGATCTATCTTTGGCTGTGCATACCGATCTTTCTTATCTAACAAATATCGATCGACACAGGGGCTAGATCACTTTCCTACAAGTCATAGGACGTGCAGGTCGCTTTCTGATAGAATCGCCGCCTTATTAAGCCGGTACTCATCATGAAACGTAAACAAAGCCTTTTTGCCAAACCCATTCCTCAGAAAAAGAAACCTAAGGCAGCTACGCCTTACCCTGAAACTCTGAAGATTGAAGGACTGAGCCATGAAGGCCGAGGTATCGCCAAACATAATGGTAAAACCATATTTGTAGCTGGCGCGCTTCCAAATGAAGAAGTTGAATACGAGATTACTAGCAAACATCGTCGCTATGATGAAGCCAACTGCACTCAAGTGCTAACTGAATCGTCACAACGCACATCACCGAAGTGCGAGCATTTCGGTATTTGTGGCGGTTGCGATCTACAACATCTAGCACACGAACACCAAATCCCAACCAAACAAACATTGGTTTTAGATCAACTCAATCGTTTAGGTAAATTTACGCCTGAAAAAGTTGAAGAGCCCATTACAAGTACAGAATGGAACTATCGCCGTAGCTGTCGCATGGGCATTAACCAGATGATGCGAGATGGCAGTGCACTAGTTGGCTTTAGACGCCGTGGAAGTAGCAAACTAACCCAAATCGATCACTGCCCTGTCCTAGCGGAACCCCTAGATAAGATCTTGTCGGCGCTACCACAAGTATTGGAAGCAGAAGAACAATTTAAAGAGATCACACATGGCGAATTAACCCTAGGGGACAACCAGGGCGCATTAACACTTCGTGTTAAAAAACGCCCTAGCGATGCACTTTGCCAAGCATTAAACAATCTAGCTGAACAACAGAATTTTAAGCTCTATTTTGATCACGGCGATAAGATAGAAGCCTATTGTGATAAAGCAGTTTTAAGCTATAAACATCAGCCAACCGCTACAGACATCGAATTTGAGCCGGGCGACTTTATTCAGGTAAACAACCAAGTTAACCAACAGATGATTGATCGTGCGATCTCTTGGCTTAACTTAGAAGCTAACGACAGAGTATTAGATCTCTTTTGTGGCATAGGTAACTTCAGTCTCCCGTTAGCGAAAACAGCAGCGCATGTTGTTGGCATTGAAGGTGTTGAAGATATGGTTGCCCGCGCTAATACAAATGCAGCTAATAATGATCTAGACAACTGTGAATTTTATCGAGCTGATCTAAGCAAAGATCTACGAGCTATGCCATGGTACAAACAAGGCTTCAATAAAATCCTACTAGACCCTCCAAGAACGGGCGCCTTAGAGATAATTAAGCAGCTTAAGAATCACCAGCCAGAGATGATTCTTTATGTATCTTGCAACCCTGCCGCCCTATCGAGAGATGGAGCCGAATTGATTGAGCAAGGCTATGTAGCAAGCCGCTTCTGTGTCATGGATATGTTCCCTAACACGTCCCATGTTGAATCCATGGTCTTATTCGAACGGAAAACCGCGTGATTGAAATCATTTATAGCGATGACTCACTAGTCATAGCTAATAAACCTTATGACATGCTATCTGTTCCCGGTCGAGGGGAAGATAAACAAGATTGCTTATGGCGCAGAGTACAAGAACAATTCCCCACAGCACGGATCGTTCACCGTTTGGATTACGCCACATCTGGCTTGATGGTATTAGCCCTAACCCTTGAAGCACAACGTCACCTCAGTCGCAGTTTTCAAGAGAGGCTGACCAGTAAACGCTACCAAGCGATTATCTGTGGAGAGCCAAGTGAAACAGCGGGTGAAGTAAAGCTACCTCTTCGATGCGATTGGGAAAATCGTCCATTGCAGATCGTAGATTTTGAGCAAGGCAAAAGCGCTCATACTGAGTGGGAACAACTTTCGAAAGAGTCGCTTGGTACAAGAGTCGCACTAAAACCAATCACTGGCCGCTCGCACCAACTTAGGGTACACATGCAAGCCATGGGTCATCCGATCGTTGGCGATCGCTTCTACGCAACCGAAGAAGGCATAGCCGCTTCAGAGCGACTACTTCTTCATGCAGAGTACTTAGCCTTTCCACACCCAGATACTGATGAGCAGGTCGAATTTTTCGCACCCTGCCCATTCTAAGCATCTCAAGAATTAAACAGGATTAGCGTGCTCACCTCGTAAGAACGCCTGAATATTGTCTGCTGTTTGCTGAATAATGCGGGTACGAGCTTCTAGCGCTCCCCAAGCGATATGCGGCGTCACCAATAGATTAGGTATAGACGGATCTAACAAAGGGTTTCCATCTTTTGGCGGTTCTACAGTGAGTACATCCGTTGCTGCGCCCGCGATTTCAGCAGACTTTAGCGCATCCGCAAGATCCTTCTCATTCACTATTCCACCTCTAGCCGAATTAACTAAAAACGCCGTGTTTTTCATCTGCTTGAAGGTGCAACGATCAAATAAATTTTCCGTATCATCTGTTAATGGACAATGCAGGCTGATCACATCCGATGTCTCAATCAACTCATCCAAACTTACTCTATCTGGATTTTGACCGTTACTGCTCAAGCTTTGTGCCACCAATACCTTCATTCCAAAAGCAGACGCTAAACTGGCTACGCCCTGCCCTAGGTTTCCGTAACCAATAATACCAAGCGTCTTACCTTCAAGTTCTACAATCGGATAATCCAGAAAACAGAACTGGTCAGAACGCTGCCACTGACCTTTTTGCACATCGTTAGCGTAAGAAACCAAATTAGTGTGCAAAGCTAAAATCATTGACCATACATGCTGCACAACAGAGCCAACCCCATAAGCAACACAATTAGACACTGGGATATCTCGTTCAGCAGCCGCAACTTTATCAACCACATTAGTGCCTGTTGCAAGTACACAGATATATTTAAGCTGCTCAGCAGCATCCATGACATCAGCAGTGATAGCAGTTTTATTGGTAATCAATATATCCGCACCTCTAACTCGCTCAAACACCTGATCTGGCCTAGTAAATTCATAGCAGACCAATTCTGAAACACGCTTTTCAATAGGAGAAAGATCTATCGTTTCCAGCCCTTTTAAATCCAAAATTACAGCACGCATAAATCACTCCTACTGCTATAAAAACCACAAAAAAAGGGCCTCACGGCCCTTCATATCAAGATGATATTGCTCTCAACATTATCTTTTATGCTTTAGGTAAATTCTCTTTAATTTCCCAAAGAATCTCTTCCGCTACAATTGCAGGGGCAGATAAGCCTTCTGACGTTAATACGCTTAGGAAGACACCTGAACGAGTACGAATTAGTTTTAACTGATACTGACCTGTATGCTCAAACTTACCTGTTGATTCATTATAGATGCCTGAGTTTTCGCCGCCAAAGACATAGATCGGCTTACCACCAAACCAAATTTTATAACCTTCCTTGTTACCCTCATCCTCAGGCCCCGTCAACAAATCTTTAACTTCGCCGTCTTTGACGCCTTGCAGATATGCTGCCGTTTTACCAGAAGTATAACTAATACCCCCATCATCCTCATCCGCCAAGCCAAGCGCCGCGGTAATTGAGCTAGTATCAAGTTTAATTTCTTCTCGGTCAGAGTGCAGCCATTCAAAGAAACCCTGCTCTTCAACATTTTCAAACGGCGTCGACGTTGTATAGGTCATATAGAAGTAACCCGTATCCGCATCACGGGTGCCCACATCCATATCCGCTCTGTCTAAAGCAGTACTGATTTCATTCCATGCCGTAGCAGAATCCGCATTCATTTTCAGAACAGGGTTACCGCGAGAATCACGACCAAGCTGAGTTCCAACACGGCGTTTTTCATTAAATGCGATAAGCGTTTGGGCATTACGTTGACCTGATGCCTTCCCAAGGTAACGCAGCATCTCAAACATCATATCGGATTTATAAGTTACACCTTGAGCCTGATTAGCCCAATCAATGCTTGTAACCTCTTCATCAGCAGCAAAACGCACATGTTCCATTGCTATAGCTGTCCGAGAAGGATCGTCTACCGCCGGTTTCAAGCTGATACGCAATTTATCCTTAGTCGGTCCTGGAATATCTTGGAATGTCAGGTGCTTGACCCAAGTATCAACAAAACTGAACTCTTTCGCATCGTGGTGAATCCATTGGGTTTCCATGCGACCCTGTCGAGGATCAGACTTCGCGATATCGATGCCATTAAACTGCCAGAACTCCTGCAACTTAACCCAAACGCTAGTGATACCTTCATCAACAATGATAAATTTCTCACCATTCTCACGCTTCAAGTTAACAGATTCACTACCAGCTTCTGCGTAGAAAAATTCAGGTCGAGGAACTATAAAGTCCCCCGTACGTGCCGTAGCAACATTACTAATTTCAGGAATAGTCAATGTATCTGCTGTCTGCTTTGCTTTAAGGTGCGCTGGCAACTCTAAGCGCTGGCTAGTTTGTGCCAATTCGTAATCCTGACTACGGTCACGGACTATGCCATTGTCACCGTAGATCGGGTTATCATCCAACATACTGCAGCCAGAAAGCAGCGCTCCAGTAACCACTGTTACAGATACAATTTTCTTCATGAATATAGCCGTTTAGATAATGTTAGTGCTACGCATCGCTTCACGAACAGTGTCGTGACACTCATCTGCCAATACAGTTAGTGGCAAACGAATCCCAAGTCCCATGTAGCCCATTTCAGCTAGCGCCCATTTAACCGGAATTGGGTTAGCTTCAACAAACAGATTCTCGTGAAGTGGCATTAGGCTGTTATTTAGCGTACGCGCTTCTTCTGCTTTACCAGACATCGCCAAAGCACACATTTCAGCCATCTCAGCAGGTGCTACATTAGCAGTTACAGAGATGTTACCTTTACCACCCTCGAGCATTAGCTCTACTGCAGTAGCATCATCACCAGAATAAACAGCAAAGTCCGCTGGCGCTTTAGAAATTAGATCGATACCGCGAGGCACGTCACCTGTTGCTTCTTTAACACCAACAATGTTGCTGATCTCAGCAAGACGAAGCACAGTATCTGTCTGCATATCACAAGCAGTACGACCCGGCACGTTGTAAAGGATCTGCGGGATATCCACTGCTTCAGCAATCGCTTTGTAATGCTGGTACAAACCTTCTTGAGTCGGCTTGTTGTAGTAAGGAGTCACAAGCAAACACGCATCTGCGCCCGCGTTTTTAGCTTCAGCAGTTAGCTCTATTGCTTCGGAAGTTGAGTTTGCACCTGTACCTGCAATCACTGGGATGCGACCTGCAACACGATCAACTACACGTTTAATCACTTGGCAATGCTCATCGCAGTTTAGTGTAGCGGACTCACCAGTAGTGCCCACAGCGACGATGGAATCAGTGCCCTTATCCAGATGCCAATCTACCAGTTTGTCTAGGGAATCCCAATCGACGTCTCCGTTAGAAAGCATAGGGGTAACAAGAGCAACAATGCTGCCAGTAATCATTTTTTTCTCCATGAGATTTATATCAGGTTTTGCAAAGGACAAAACTACTCTGCCCTAGTGCGTATTACAACCTTAAAACTTGACTAATCGACCCTAGGCGGCTGAAAAGATTCAATTTTTCCTAAGGTCGATCCAAATAGAGGGCTAAGAAGGGATATTTCTACTTTCACTCACAAAAGTTTGCCAACTACTCGTGAAATAGATCACTTATAATCTAAACCATATCTGGTATCGTATTAAGAGACGTATTCTATACGATTTTATACTTTGTTGAGTAGCCATCATCACTAAGGATTTACTATGAGCAACGTTGCTATTGACCAAAAAGTCCCATCTTTTACCGCTCAAGCCACTAGCGAGCAGACTGTTGAACTGGATGCACTGAAAGGCAAAAACATTGTTATCTATTTTTACCCTAAAGACAGCACCCCTGGCTGCACAACCGAAGGTCAAAACTTCCGCGACGCTATCGATCAGTTTGAAGCAGCAAATACTGTGATTTTCGGTGTTTCTCGTGACGGAATGCGTGCTCATGAAAACTTCAAAGCAAAACAAGAATTTCCGTTCGAGCTAATCAGCGACCCAGATGAAGAATTGTGCAAGCTGTTTGATGTAATCAAGCTGAAAAAGAACTATGGTCGCGAGTACATGGGTATCGACCGCTCTACGTTCTTGATTGATGCTGAAGGCGTATTACGACAGGAGTGGCGCACAGTAAAAGTTAAAGGTCATGTCGACGAAGTACTCGCTGCGGCTCAAGCACTATAAATCAGAATATCCGATAAAAAAAAGCGGTGTTTAAACACCGCTTTCTTCTAACTCGATTGGATGCTGCTTCGCTTTAGGCCAAGAACTCAAAATAGCCTTGATCAAAGTTGCTAGCGGAATCGCAAAGAACAATCCCCAGAACCCCCAAAGCCCACCAAACACCAACACCGCTACAATTATCGCAACTGGGTGAAGGTTTACCGCTTCAGAGAATAACAACGGAACAAGTGCGTTACCATCCAACGCCTGGATAATGCCGTACGCCACCATCAGGGTCATAAACTCACTACTCCAGCCCCACTGGAAGAAAGCAATCAACGCCACTGGAATCGTTACCAGTGCTGCACCAATATATGGGATCAGTACAGATAATCCGACCAAAATCCCCAGTAGCGCAGCATAGTTAATGCCCAAGAAGATAAAGGTAATATAGGTCACAGTACCTACTACGATAATCTCTATAGCTTTACCGCGGATATAGTTGGCAATCTGATCATCCATTTCAGTCCAAACGCTGGTCATCATATCGCGCTTTTCAGGCAAAAATGATACCCACCATTTAGTCATGGCCGCTCCATCTTTGAGGAAGAAGAAAACTAAAATAGGCACCAATACCAGATAGATCAGTAACGCCATCACCCCAGTAATCGAGTTTAAAGAGAAGGTCACCACCAACTGCCCCATCTGCGATAGCTCAGCAGCAGCCAGATCAATCAGCTCTAGAATGCGAGCCTCCGATATAAACTCTGGGTACTTCTGCGGCAGCAGAAGCAATACTGACTGGATTTCCGATAAGATGCCGGGGAGCTCATTAAACAGATTTACCGCCTGACGCCATGCCAGCGGCATAACAATCAAGAACAGCGCAGCCAAACCACCGACAAAAGCTAAAAATACCAGTATGACCGAAAGCAGATGTGGAACATTTAATTGCTTTAAGCGGTTAACCCCACCCTGCATCAAAAATGCTAGGATAATACCCGCAAAAACCGGCGCCAGAGCCTGACCTAAGGTCAGGATCACTAGCAATGCAGCACCTAACAAAACAAAGAGCAACAACGCTTCTTCGTCAGAAAAGTAGCGCTCTATCCATTTACTAAATATCTTGCGCATAAGAAACCCTGCTTAGCCTCGACGAATCAGATAAACATAAGGTTCCTGATCAGTGAACGATTCCAACAATTCATGGTCAGATTGATCGGTATAGGCTTTAAAATCTCTGATAGAACCACTATCAGTAGCGATAACTTTTAACACCTTTCCCGCTTCCAATTTATTTAGCGCTTGTTTAGCTTTCAGGAGCGGCAAAGGACAATTTAATCCAGACGCGTCTAATGTCTCGTCGAACGAATGTATAGTCATTAACTTTTCTTAACGTAATTTTTGTTGTCGTTATCAATTAAGTTCAGCACTATATACCATTCTTGTTTGTATTAGCACAGGCTTTTTCGGATACCAGTATGCACAATGGACTTATTGCTTTCCTCTTAACAATTTTGTTAAGTGTTTCACCTTTAAGCCTGAAAGCAGATACCCAACTACCCGATATCGGTGGCAGTGGCTACAGCATTATCTCTCAGCAACAAGAGTACCTTTTGGGTCGCGCTTGGGTGCGCATGCTTCGCGGCAGCTCGCGCTTATATAAGGATGCCGTTGTCAGCCAATACGTCGAAGAACTCACTTGGAATCTAGTCACATATAGCCAACTCACGGATCGCCGCTTAGAAATTTTAGTGCTAGATAATCCTACCGTTAACGCGTTTGCAGCACCGGGTGGCATTATCGGTGTTCACACCGGTCTACTCCTTACAGCACAAAATGAAGCGCAGTTAGCCTCAGTACTCGCACATGAGCTAGCTCACTTAAGCCAACGCCATTTTGCTTCACAACTAGAAGAACAACGCCGCAATAAGCCATTTTTTATAGCCAGTTTATTAGGCAGTATCTTATTAGCCGCAGCAGATCCTGAAGCGGGCGTTGTCGGCATGCAATCGTCGATGGCAGCCTCCGCCTCTTCTCGTCTTTCATTTAGCCGTCAAAATGAACGCGAAGCCGATTACATAGGCATGCAAACCCTGACTCAAGCAGGTTACGATCCAAAATCCATGGCCGATATGTTCCGCCAACTGCAGCAACAAGCACGCTTTAGCCGCATACCGCCAGAATTTTTGCTAACACACCCAGTTACACAGTCACGTGTATCTGACGCACTAAACCGTGCTGAAACAATCAATGTGATTAACGCCAAAGAAAACAGTATCCACTTTAATATCGCTAGCGCACGTATTCGCACCGGATACGCTAAAGATCAAAAACAGCTGCTAGATAAATACCTAAACACGCAGAAACAGCAGGACAACGACAGTTTAAGATACGCAATTGCCCATACTGCGATCGCGATTAAAGACTTTGAACTCGCGCAAAAGAACATCAACCGCTTTAGTACAAGCTTTAAAAGCCGTCTAAGCGCTCGTTTAATCAAAGCAGAACTTGAACTAGGTAAAGAGAACTATCGAGAGGCCGCGAGGCAACTGCAACATCTAAGAAACCTTTTCCCTGGCAGCCAAGCTGTATCTTTTATTTACGCCGATACACAAATCAAACTAAACCAGCCGCACCTTGCGGTACAAGCTTATGAAAACCTGGTAGAGAAAGATCCAAATGACAGCCGTGCATGGTACTTGCTGGCAGAAGCCTACGGATTAGCCGGCGATATTGTTGGCGTACACGAAGCCCGTGTTGAATACTTCTTGTTAACTGCCAATGTAGATAGAGCCTTAAGGCAGATCGATTATGCACTAAGAGAACCGACCATTAGCAGTACCGAGCGGGCAAGATTAGAGCAAAGACAGGAAGATGCGAAAGAGATTAGGGAATCATTGAAGTTGGATTATTGATTTTTATAATGGTTAGGATACGGCAGTCTAACCGCTAACCGTGCTCCTTTGGTTTTAGCACTTTGCTGATAAATTCATAGACAAACACATCATCTTTATCTTTTGGGCAAATACCGCTTCGCCCTTCAAAGTCATTCATAAGAACAAAGCCTCTCTTTAGAGCAATAACCTCTTCACTTCTTAAATCAATTACATTATTTCTCCTCCCCAAACACCAAAGGCTTTATCTTTTTCATCCCCAACTTCCTTCCATGTAAATCCATACTTGCTCTTCAAAACATCAATTTGAATTGCTTGTCTATAAATTGGGCTTCCACTATTGATGTATGGCTGATCAATTAACTCGTATCGCCAATACTCCTGGCCAGTAAAAACAGTCTTCTTTGCAAACTTTAAATATTTGATATTTAGTTCATACCCTCTCATTATTGGCGGCTTTTTAGTTTCAAGGAATTGATATCTGCCACTAGGGTTTCTCACAAAAAGAACCCATGGTTTTTGTGCTTCTAAGTTGGTATGTCCATAAGGATCTTCAGGAATATCACCATAACGCATCCGATCAAAGTAATCTCTAGGATCACGTAAACGCATTTGATATAAGCCTTCAACGTCATCGACCGTACGATAAATAAACTCACCGGCCTCAGTCTCACATTTATGTTTAAAGTATTGGTATGCCTGCTCACCTCTGTATTTTTGATACTGATTATTTGCAGTAAAACCAACAATAAGTACAACAAACACACCAAGAAAAAACTTCATGCTTTCATATCCTTATGAAAATCCATAACCTGCTATTGGATTAAATCAAAGCTCCAACATCACAAACTCATCACTTTCCGATAGATAAATATCCTGCCCAGTTGGCAGCGTCATTCGATCTCCTGCATTAAAAAATCGACCGCTATCAAAAACATACTTCACAATATAATTTACTAACGGTTTTACCTGGGACCAACTATTCGAGCTGACCTTAATATGGAAGTCCTTCTCTCCTAAATTCGAAAAGCCATGAAGAAGATAATCAGTTTTGCTTTTTCGCTTACCTGAAATCCAATAAGGTATCGGAAGGTATGTAGAAGGCTTGCTAGTCCCTTCATATAGTTTGTTTGATTTGCCTATTAGCGCATTAAGCTTTTCGAGGTCCGCAAACTTTCGCGTGTTACTCCAATATACATGGGTTGCACTAAAACTTAATGAAATCAAAAGAACAAAGCGCTCAAGTGCTAGTTGAAGATCAATTCCCCCTCTTATATCAGCAGCTTTCCCAAGCGGACTTAAAATAATATGTGCCTTATGCTCAAACTGCCCAGAAATTTCTTCTAAGGGGGCAGGCTTATCTACATAAATAAGAGTAAAAGTCTTACCCATCACCTCAACTATCGATGAGTCTTGATTAAAATGAACCTTATAGTTATCTGGGTTCATATACTCAGAAAGGCTTGCCTCCAAGCCCTCTTTTGTAATCGTCACTTCTTCTGGTAGGAAAACCATGTTGTACATTTAACAATCCCTTTAAAAAAACAACTGATGACTAGCACTTAAGCTTATCCAAATAGCTACAACAAGAATTGAACTATCAGTAACCGCTATATAGCAGAGACGAAGGGATAGATTAAAAATAACGAAAAAAAGAAGCCGATCTATCCATAATGGCCTGAAAACCCAATCCTTTAGCTTGTAGACGTACCACTGTATTCAAAACCCTTTATCAGGGCAATAAAAAACCCGCTTGCGCGGGTTTCACATTTACTTATTCAGCTCTGCCGAGAAATCGAGCATTCGCTGCAAAGGCTTACGAGCATCGACGATTAAGGATTCATCGACGTGGATCTCATCTTGCCCTGTTTCTAGTGCGTGAAGCACGCTCTCTAGACCGTTCATCGCCATCCAAGGGCAGTGAGCACAGCTTCGGCACGTAGCGCCAGAACCGCCAGTAGGCGCTTCGATAAACTGTTTACCTGGCGCTGCTTGCTGCATCTTGTAGAAGATCGCTTTATCTGTTGCAACGATAAACTGCTCATTTGGCAGATCACGCGCAGCGTTGATAATTTGCGTGGTAGAGCCGACCGCATCCGCAATCTCTACAACTGAATCTGGTGATTCTGGGTGAACCAGCACCGCTGCATCAGGGTAAACCTTTTTAAGGTCTAGAATACCCTGCGCTTTAAACTCTTCGTGTACGATACAAGCGCCATCCCACATCAGCATCTCAATACCTGTTTGACGCTGTACGTAAGTGCCTAGGTGCTTATCTGGCGCCCAGATAATCTTTTTACCTTGATCCGCCAAGTGCTCAACAACTTGTAGTGCAATGCTGGAAGTCACCACCCAATCGGCACGCGCTTTTACTGCTGCAGAAGTATTGGCATAAACAACCACTTCGTGGTCTGGGTGAGCATCACAGAATGCGGAGAACTCTTCGATTGGGCAACCAATATCAAGAGAACAAGTCGCTTCGATTGTTGGCATAATTACGCGCTTTTCTGGCGTAAGGATCTTAGCCGTTTCGCCCATAAACTTAACGCCCGCAACCACTAAGGTGCTAGCGGAATGAGCATTACCAAAACGCGCCATCTCTAATGAATCAGAAACACAGCCGCCCGTTTCGTCTGCCAACTGTTGCAGAACGGCTGAGGTGTAATAGTGCGCTACCAGACAAGCATCCTTCTCTATAAGCAGTTTTTTGATCTTCTGCTTATACTCTTCAACCTGCTCGATAGTCATATCTAGAGGCAAGTGTTCTTTAGCGAAGTGCTCCTGCACGAGGATGCGATCTGAAATATCCTGTTGGCTCAACATGTGACGTAATACTCATAAGTTGTACTGATCGACTACCTGCTCACCTAGGTAGCTTTATTACCTGAGGATCACCCAGATAAAAATTAGGGGACGTAGTATAGCATAGAGATACGAGCGGCTAGAAGTTACTTAAATTCAGTGGCTAGTGGCTAGTGGCTAGTGGCTAGTGGCTAGTGGCTAGTGGCTAGTGGCTAGTGGCTAGTGGCTAGTGGCTAGTGGCTAGTGGCTAGTGGCTAGTGGCTAGTGGCTAGTGGCTAGACAGGATTTTAGGTTTGCGCAGGAATGGTTAGCCAAGGTTTTTTCTAACAACTAGCGAGCGAAGCGTTCTATAGACGTAGTCGTTCTAGCAACTTAAACGCAAAGCGTTTGAATTTCAGACATAAAAAAACCAGCACGAAGGCTGGAGTTTTTAAGTGGTGGGTCGTATAGGATTCGAACCTATGACCAATTGGTTAAAAGCCAACTGCTCTACCGACTGAGCTAACGACCCACACAGAGGACGCGTATTTTACGTATCCTTAATGCAAAAGCAAGGCTTTTTTATTGATATCGGGTTGGATCTTCCAGGCCAGCATCAACAAAACCTTTTGCGCGCAAACGACAGCTGTCACAAGCACCGCATGCCTGACCTTCATCGTCTGCTTGGTAGCACGAAACCGTCAAACCGTAATCAACACCCAGACGAGTACCCTCTTGGATGATCTCTTCTTTGGTTAAGTCGATCAATGGTGTTTCGATCTTGATTGGATCGCCGCTAACTCCGCGTTTAGTGGCAAGGTTAGCCATGGTTTCGAAAGCTGCGATATATTCTGGACGGCAATCAGGGTAACCGGAGTAATCGACCGCGTTTACACCGATAAAGATCGCATCAGCTTCGAGCACTTCCGCCCAACCTAACGCCAAGGACATGAAAACGGTATTTCGTGCCGGAACGTAGGTCACCGGAATCTCGTCGGTTTCCTCTTCGGGCACATCGATACTGTGGTCTGTTAGTGCAGAGCCACCAAAATCTTCCAAGTGAAGACGGATGACACGGTGTTCAGCCGCATCAAGTTGCTTGGCAATTTTCTTAGCCGCATTTAACTCAGTTAAAGAGCGCTGACCGTAATCAAAGCTCAATACATAACAGCTGTAGCCACGTTCAGCAGCCATTGCCAGCGCTGTTGCTGAATCCAGACCACCAGACAGCAACACCACTGCTTTTTTTGAAGCAGAAGAATTCATGTGTATTCCAAAGATTGATTAGAGCTGACGCTTAAACTCTTTAGCTAAGCGAACCGCATCAGAATCTGGGTATTTATTGATTACCAGATCAAGGTATTCGGTTGCCTTAGCTGTGTCACCTAACTGATTGTAGATGATACCTAGCTTATACGCTGCATCCGGTGCTTTCGGGTTATCCGGGAACTGAGTTAACACCTGCACGAATGATTCACGCGCTTGTTCAGGCTTTTGCTCTGCTAAGTGAATCTCACCTAGCCAGTAGTAAGCATTAGGCAAACGTACACTTTGTGGGTAATCCTTCACAAAAGCAGAGAATGCTTCGGCAGCTTTTGGGAAGTTTCTCACCTTAACCAGACCAAAGGCTTCACGATAAGCCTGTGCATCACCCGCTGATGGCGCTAAAGGCGCAACATCTGCTGGCACTTGCGGTCTAGATACCGATGAACTTCCCTCTAACACCGGCGCGTTATCAGCACCTAACTGGCCAGACGTAGCTGGCGGTGTTAAAGCGGGATCCCTTAAAGCGGTGATACGACCATCTAGATCGCGATAGCGTTCTAGCTGTTGGCGTTCCATCTGCTTTAGGCGGTAATCTTGCTGCTCTACTTGACCACGTAGAGAACGCACTTCGTCCTGCAACTGCTGGACGATAAGTATCAGTTCACTATTTTTTGAAGCCGAGTGGGCATTGTAGGAAGGCTGTTGAACATTGGCAGGCGAAGCGCCAACACCCAACTCAATAACAGGTACTTCTTCTGCTACAACATTAGCGCTGATCGCCAGCGCTAATGCAGTAGAAAGAACGGTAGAGTTCGAAGTCATAAATTAACGAGATACGTACTTCAGTTCCACACGACGGTTCTGGCTCCAGCTAGATTCGCTGTGACCCAAAATCGCTGGTTTTTCTTCACCAAAGCTAACAGTTTCGATCTGAGAAGCAGATGCACCGTTAACCTGCATAAAACGAGAAACCGCTTTAGCACGACGTTCGCCTAATGCGATGTTGTACTCACGAGTACCACGCTCATCGGCATGACCTTCCAGTACAACCTGAACAGATGGATTAGCAGCAAGGTAAGCTGCATGCTTCTCTAGATCAGCAAAGCCGCCTGCTTTAACTACTGATTTATCGAAATCGAAGTAGAAAACAGTTTGTAGGTTAGCAACAGAATCCATAGAAGAGCCGGAAACAGAACCCTGATTAACACCTTGTGTAGTGCCTGTATCAGTACCTGTAGTTGCGCCACCTTCAGTAGATGAACCACCTGTAGAACAACCTGCTACCCATGCTACGGATAGTGCTAGTGCAGCTGCTTTAGTTACGTTGGAAGCTCGCATTGATCACTCCTGTATATTTGCTGGTCTTCCCAGCAAGCAAAATATTATTGAATGCCGCCATGTCCAAATCTGAACATAAGTTAATGTCTATAAACTTTTATTGCAAGTAGGGGCTCCATGCTGGTTCCCTAACATCACCACTACTTGCCGGTAAAATGAAGCGCACACCACCATCTAAGGTAACGCCGCCCAAGACCCCTCTTACACCTTTTTGCGTTGCATACAGAATAATGCTGCCATTGGGTGCAATGGTTGGGGACTCATCTAAAAAAGTATCGGTCAGGATATCTAAACGACCTGTTTTAAGATCCTGAACTGCAATTCTGAATACGTTATCTACTCCACGGTGAACCATCGCCAAGAAACGACCATCCTGAGTCAAACGACCACGGGAGTTGTAGTTTCCTTCATAAGTCACACGCTCTAACTGACGCGTTGGCAAATGGATACGATAGATCTGTGGCTGACCACCACGGTCAGAAGTAAAGATAAGTGACTGGCCATCTGGCGACCAAGAAGGTTCCGTATCAATACCATAATGGTGGGTAATTCGCGCAAGGCTACGAGAGCGAAGATCCAGAACATAAACCTCTGGGTTGCCATCTTTCGATAACACTATCGCAAGTTTATTACCGTCAGGTGACCAAGCAGGCGCTCCATTCAAACCTCGGAACGACTGAACCTTTTCACGCTTACCTGTTGCTAAATACTGAATGTAGATAGCAGGTTTACCAGATTCAAAAGACACATAGGCCAATTTAGACGCATCACGAGACCACGCTGGTGACATCAAGGGTTCGCTCTGTTCACGAATCGTAATTGGACGCGCACCATCAGAATCAGCCATCTTCAAACGGTAACGACCTTTGCCATTACCAAACTGCTGGGCAGTTACGTAAACGATACGCGTGGAGAAAGCACCACGAACACCGGTTAGCTTCTCGTACACCATATCTGAGATATAGTGAGCAATATCACGCATATTCGCCTGACTACCTGAAACTCGCTCCGCTAATAATTGCTGCTCTTTAAGCACATCGTAAAGCTCAAACTCTACTTTTAGCTCTTTACCCTCTGATGGCAGCTGACGACCAATCAATAGAAATTCAGTTTTGCTCACGCGCCAATCGCGGAAGTAAACCTGATCGCGTTTGTTTGGAAAGCTCAGCATATTGCGGCGATCCATCATTGAGAATAGACCTGTACGGCCCAAATCATCAGATACTATCTGTGCAATATCTTCCGGCAGAGCAAAGCTACCATCCCAAGAAAACGGTACTACAGCAACCGGCGTTGGTTCATCAATACCTTGGGTAATTTCAATTGCCAAATCACCTTCAGCGATTACGGAAACCGAAAACAACAGCGCAAATGTAGCTATTACTCGCTGTAAAACTCTGTTCATTTAGTTCTCCTTAAACACATAGCCGCCATACCAGTTAAAAACAGGCTTAATTCCTTAGATCCTCAGGACGGAAACGCAATACACGCTTACGGAAGTATCGATCAAATACAACCGAATCCATATCCTGAAGTTTCTCAAATACTTGGACACGCTCAATCGCACGCAAAGCGTCATTATCAAAACGAGCATCACCACTCGATTTACTCACATACAGATCATTTACACGACCTGATGGCAAGAAATGTACGGTAATTTCTACTACCATACCATTTCGCGCAGTCGGTGATCGACGCCAGTTACGAGTAATCTGCGTGACGATATACGCCTCATAACTCATTGCAGCGGCACGCTGCTCTTCAGCTTGCAGAGCCGCCTCTTCTGCCTGCAACGCTTTCATCAATGCTTCGTTACGTGCTTTTTCTTCTGCTTGTTTTTTCGCTGCTGCTTCAGCTTTTCTTTTCTTCTCTGCGGCCGCTTTTTTCTCGGCTTCTTTACGTTTTTTCTCAGCTGCGGCTTTCTTTAAACGATCTTGTTTAGCTTTCTTTTTAGCTGCTTCTTTTTTACGTTTTTCGTCCGCTTTACGCTTCTTTTCAGCCTCAGCTTTCTTTTTCTCTAGCTGTTTTTTCTTTTCCGCTTCTTTCTTAGCTTTTTCCTGCTTACGCTTTTCGTCCGCTTTACGTTTCTTATCTTCTTCAGCTTTGCGGATTTGATCCGCCTTCTGCTTAGCCTTAGCTTCAGAGGCTTCTTTACGCTGAGCAGATAGCGTGGTCAGGTCGACAATCTGCGCCTGAACATGACGAGGGACTTTACGCTCCTCCTCTTTGTGCTCAAACCAGCTCTGTGCCAACAAAACCACAACAAAGATATGAAGAATGACAGCAAGGACTGTAGGAAGAAGATAACTACCCGGTCGCAAAATCAACCCCTACTCCGTCACCAAGCCTACGCTCGGCGCGCCTGCTTGCTGTAACAAAACCATCAACTGCACAACCGAATCGTAATTCACATTACGATCACCACGTACCAGCAGCATTTTCTTAGGGTTACTTGCTAAAATTTTAGCCACACGATCCTGAACAACATCAGCCGTAACCGCTTCTTTAGGGTCACCACCAATATCGATAAAGTATTCACCTTCTGAATTAACCGTCACGATAACCGGTTCATTATCTTCATCATCAACGGGCTCCGCCGCTGCTTTAGGCAGATCAACATTAACACCTTGTGTCAGCATCGGTGCTGTAACCATAAAGATCACCAATAGCACCATCATGACATCAATGTAGGGCACTACATTGATGTCAGCGTTTAACTTACGTTTTTTCTTATGCCGTCTGATCATCGATCACACCCGCTTAGTTGGATGCGTGCATACGACGATGCAAGATAGAAGAGAATTCGTCAGCAAAAGTTTCGTAGTTACCTAACAGATACTCAACCTGCGCAGAGTAGCGGTTATAAGCAATTACGGCTGGAATCGCAGCAAATAGACCAATCGCTGTAGCGATCAAGGCCTCGGCGATACCAGGTGCTACAGCTGACAATGTCGCTTGGTGAACATTCGCCAAACCACGGAAGGAGTTCATAATCCCCCAAACTGTACCGAAAAGGCCGATATAAGGGCTGGTAGAACCTACCGTTGCAAGGAATGGCAGGTGCTTTTCTAGCTTATCTTCTTCACGCGCTAGCGCTACACGCATACTACGCTGCACGCCGTCCATCACTGAATCTGGGTCATAACCTGCTTGCTGAGTTAGACGCGTGTATTCTTTGATACCTGCGCGGAAGATATTCTCAGCACCACAGTCAGAATTTGGTTCGTGATTAATCTCACGGAAAAGTTGGCCAAGATCGACACCAGACCAGAAACGATCCTCAAAGTTACGAAGTGATTTACGCGCACTGCTTAACACCGATTGGCGCTGGAAGATCATCACCCAAGAAAGTACTGACGCTAATAAAAGCATTAACATTACTAGTTGAACCACGATACTTGCGTCGGCAACCAGACTCCAGATCGACATTTTTTCGACCACAGCACTTCCCTCTAAAAATTTGGTACAGGATACAATTTACCGGCTTTGTGATTCGTCAAAAACCAATAAGTTCCATCCATTTAATAGATAAAAAAATGAAGGCACAACAATAACAGTCATGGCGATTAATACAAGGGAAAACCAGCGTTTGAATTAGCTGTTAGGGAAGGGTTTGCCAGCTATCAGATTAGATAGCTGGCGAATAGATCTAGGCGATTTTCTTTAATGAAGATTCGTGAATAGATTGGCAGCGAATACAGCGCGATGCAGTAGGATTAGCCTTGAGACGCGTAAGCTCAATCTCTTCACCGCAATTGATGCATTCACCGAAACTACCCTCATCAATACGCTTTAGTGCAGTTTGGCATTCAGCTATCTCATCATGATGACGCTGAAGTGTTTCAAATTGACGTTCCAACTCAACTGTATGCTCGACTTCTTCACCGATATCTCGCACTTCGGACACAGAAGTGGATGAGATTTGATCTCGCAACTCTTCTTCGAGCTCGGCTTTCAGCTGAATAAGTAAACGATTAAGCTCAAGTCGGAATGCAGTAATCTCTGCATTACGAAGTATGGCCGTCATATTGTTACCTGTTATTTTTTTTCAGTTATTTGGCAGGCATATTAGACGGCTTTTCTTCGGTCGTACCTTGATTGATGTCAGATTAACCAACAAATCCTATTTATTATAGGGTTTATTGATCCAGATCGTATTTTAAGACTCTTGAGGCTTAGCAATTCCAAAGTGCTGATAAGCATGATCAGTTACAACACGACCACGAGGTGTGCGCATAACAAACCCTTGCTGAATCAGATAAGGCTCCAGTACGTCCTCAATTGTGTCACGCTCTTCACTAATTGCAGCAGCAAGGCTTTCTACACCGACAGGACCGCCACCAAATTTTTCAATCATAGTCAGCAACATACGTCGATCGAGATGATCGAAACCATGATGATCGACGTTCAACATATTCAGTGCACGATCAGCGATATCACTATCAATTACACCATCACCTTTTACTTCAGCGTAATCTCGGGCACGGCGCAACAAACGGTTAGCAATACGCGGCGTACCACGAGAGCGTTTCGCCACTTCGCACGCACCTTGCGTATCGATCTTAGTACCAGAAAGATCAGCTGAGCGAGCAACGATACTCGTCAGATCTTCAACGTTATAAAACTCTAAGCGCTGCACAATACCGAAACGATCACGCAACGGAGAGGTCAGCAAACCTGCGCGTGTTGTCGCACCTACTAATGTAAATGGAGGTAGCTCTAACTTGATAGAACGTGCTGCAGGGCCTTCACCAATCATAATATCCAGCTGGTAATCTTCCATTGCTGGATAGAGCACCTCTTCAACATTCGGGCTTAGACGGTGAATTTCATCGATAAAAAGAACGTCATTTGGCTCAAGATTGGTCAACAACGCAGCCAGATCCCCTGCTTTCTCAAGCACAGGGCCAGAAGTGGTCTTGATCTCAGAACCCATCTCATTGGCAATGATGTTCGCTAAAGTTGTTTTACCCAAACCTGGTGGGCCAAATATCAAAGTATGATCTAACGCCTCATTACGCATCTTAGCCGCTTGGATGAAGATCTCCATCTGCTCACGAACAACAGGCTGGCCAACGTAATCCTCTAACGCTTTTGGGCGGATAGCGCGATCATGCGCTTCCTCTACTGGATTACTTAAAGGCGAGATAAAACGATCAGCTTCAATCATAACTATTTACTCTATTACCCAACCATGGAGCGTAAAGCGACACGAATAAGATCTTCACAGCTCGCACCAGAACCAAGTGATTTATGCGCCTGCTCAATCGATTTAGTTGCTTGAACTGGCTTATAGCCCAATGCAACCAATGCACTTTCTGCTTCAGCTCGGTTATCACTAACCGTTTCGAATGATGCCATATCGGGACCATCTGCCGCCGACAACTGAAACTCATCCGAAGATTCAAGTCCAAGCGCCTTAATCTTGTCTTTCATCTCTACGATTAAGCGTTCAGCTGTCTTCTTACCAACACCCGGCAACTTAATCAAAGACGCGGTATCACCATCATTTACGCAACGCACGAACTCAGTTGTAGAAATACCGGAAAGGATAGTAATCGCCAATTTAGGCCCAACACCATTAGCCTTAATCAAGGTTCTAAAAAGCGAACGCTCTTGCTTATCGATAAAGCCATAAAGTAACTGCGCATCCTCTCGTACGACAAAGTGAGTAAAGAGGGTCACCTGTAATCCAACTTCAGGTAGTCGATAAAATGTGTTCATTGAAGCTTCAACTTCGTAGCCCACACCATTTACATCAATCACTAACTGCGGAGGCTGCTTTTCTAACAGCTCACCTTTCAATCGACCAATCACTTACTTTTTATCCTTATCCAATTTTTCGAGCTTATGACCTGCCACAATAAACTCAGGCAACCTGAGATCTGCGAACATCGCAGCCATACGCAATACAAAGATGATTACCATAGAGATCAGCGCGACTGGCTGCCCTGGAATATACGACTGAAACACCACAAAAAATACCGAGCCTGCTAATGCACAAGTCGCATAAAGCTCACCATCTCGTTGCAAAATTAGCGGTATCTGCCCAGTCAAAAGATCTCGAATCATACCACCAGCACAACCGGTGATAACGGCCATCATTACAACAATAATCGGCGGTAAACCAAGACCTAAGGCTTTTTCGGCACCTAACACGGCAAATAGCGCCAGACCCATAGCATCCAGCACTAATAAAGTGCGTCGAGGGTACTGGATATAACGACAGACAAAGAAAGCAACGACCGCAGATATAATTGCAGTCCATAAATAAGAGGTATCTGCCACCCATACAACGGGATGAATATCTAAGGTGATATCGCGAATCGTGCCGCCACCTAAAGCTGTCACTATCGCTAAAACAACCACGCCTAGTATATCTAATTGCTTTCCCTGAGCTGCCAAAGCCCCTGCAGTTGCAAATACTGCAACTCCAATTAGATCAGCTATATAGATAAAATCAGCGTAAGACATCTCATTCATGACGTTTATTGACGCCTCCAACTGGCATTGCGACTAGACATAGAACCGGCTGTTTTAATTAAGCTATTACGAGTATGAGCATGACAGAGAGCAATTGCGAGCGCATCGGCAGCATCCGCTTGCGGCAAGCCGGGTAATTTTAGAATATGCGCCACCATATGCTGAACTTGTGATTTATCAGCCGAACCTTTACCTACGACCGACTGCTTAACTTTACGAGCAGCATATTCGTAAACCGGTAACTCCGCATTAGTACCTGCAACAATAGCTACACCACGCGCCTGACCAAGCTTAAGTGCAGAATCGGCATTACGCGCCATAAACACCTGTTCAATGGCAAACTCTTGCGGACAATAACGCTCGATCACTTCAGATACACCGGTATACACCTGCTGTAATCGCTCTGGTAATTCATCACCTTTAATACGAATACAACCACTGGCAACATACTCATTTTTATTGCCAACGCAGTTAATCACACCATACCCGGTGATTCGGGAACCTGGGTCTATTCCTAATATCAGCATCAAACTAATCTACTGGTTATTTATACAGGAAAGAATAACGTAGTCTTTATTGTTAAGGAAGGCTTTGTGATCAACAAAATTATCGAAGATAGATTTAAGGCAGTTCTAGACACTGATATGACGGTATTCTATGTTGTAAAACGAATAAGCCCTATCTAAACAGATAGGGCTTATTTTGACCGTCACTAAAATCTTTGCCAAAGAAGCAATACTCATCCAATCAGAAATGTCTAATTGAAAAATATAGCAAAAGTTACTCTTCGTCTTCGAATCGGGCTCTTGCTTCAGCTTGACGTGCTTCTATCTCCGCCCGCTCTTCACGCTTTTCAGCTTTGCGCTTATTACGTTCCTGCTGCTGCTCCAGGAATTTCTGTAGTTGAGCTTCCGCCCACGCTTTAGCCTCATCTTCAGTCGCAAAGCCATCCTGCTGTTTGGAGATAACAGTTTTACGTGCACTTGCCTGACGCAAGATCTGAGCACTCCAAGTTTCCCCTTCAGCAACTAACTGAAAATCGTACTTTTTACCTTTGGCCATCTATTTTTCCTGAGGATCTGACTGTAAAAACAGTGCATTCTAGCACGCTTAGTAATTGGGTTAGACTGATTTATGTAACTTTAGGTTAATAAAGTAACCTGCAGCACATTTTCTTAACCTTTTAGTGGCTGGCATAGGGCCCTATGAGCGTTTAAAATAGGTCTGCAATTAATTATTACTGTTTGAGTGCACATGAAATCTGTTGACGTTGATACGCCTAAAACTACTGAATCCGAAACTAACCAAACCAAAAACGGCTTCTTAGCGCTGGTTTCAAAGCTTTGTTTTGATGAAACCCTGCCTATTCGTTTTATGTATAAGACAGTTCCGGAACACTTAAACGACACAGGCTGGCGCATGTTTACGGGTTATGAAACCGAAGAGTTTTTGGAAGATCAGCTTTCCAACCTTCTTCCTGTCCCGGTAGAAAAGATGTGCCGCCTAGACCCATCCTTGAGTGAACTGGTTACCTACAATGCCGGTACAGTTTGGGAACGTGTTCCTGGTTCAGACTCATGGGAACGTGTGCACGATTACCGCATTCCTTCGCACAATGTTGATGTCGAAATCACCAACGACGTTGATCGATTTAACGTTGAAGAAGAAAAATAATTCACCTTACGCTTGAATTCTCATCAAGTGACATTATCTAAATAGTTAACCGAGGCTCAAAAGAGGTCGGTTAAAGGGCTCGCTCAAGAGAGGAGCCAAACTTTTAAATTTAGATATATTGCTTGATGAGGATATACAGATGCGTGAATTCGATCTATCTCCACTATACCGTTCTGCCATTGGTTTTGACCGTCTAGCTAACATGCTAGATAACGCTAACCGCAACGACAACCAGCCTTCATTTCCTCCATACAACATCGAACTACTTGGAGAAAATAATTACCGTATTACCATGGCTGTGGCAGGCTTTGAAAAAGACGAATTAGATATTCAAAGTGAAAGCGGGACTCTGACGATTACGGGTCAGAAGAAAGAACAAACTCAAGATCGCCAATACCTTTACCAAGGTATAGCTGCGCGTAATTTTGAAAGACGTTTCCAGCTAGCGGATCATGTAAAAGTGACTAAAGCCTCTATGGAAAACGGTTTGCTTCATGTTGATCTGATTCACGAAATCCCTGAAGCGATGAAGCCGCGTCAGATCCAGATCGAGCACTAATACTGCCAGAGCTCTCACTGACAGTGTTCTAGGACAAAGAAGGAGGCCATGTTGCCTCCTTTTTTAATGACTTCAGGAAGTTTAGCTGAGGCCTTTTGATATACCGAAAGCAGTTCATCATTGAACAAGCAAAAGACAACCTCTTCTACGCTTGGCTCTTTTTTCAGTTCCCTCTTAACCGTTAATAGCGCAATCTCTGCAGCCTGCTCCAATGGATAGCCATAAACACCACAACTGATCGCCGGAAATGCGATTGTTTTGATATGGTTTTCGTTGGCTAAAGCCATCGAGTTACGATAGCAAGCTTCCAACTGTGCTGACTCACCATGATCACCACCCCGCCAAACCGGCCCTACCGCATGAATAACGTATTCAGCAGGAAGACGATAACCTTGGGTAATTTTCGCTTTGCCCGTATCACAGTCATTCAGTGTGCGACATTCAGCTAACAGATCGGGTCCAGCTGCAGAATGAATTGCACCGTCTACACCGCCACCACCCAACAAACTGTTGTTCGCAGCATTAACAATTGCATCAACGTTCAATTGGGTAATATCGTTCAGAACAAAGCTAATTTTAGCTGTCATGATCCAGCCTCCTTAGGTTCATTGTAGTGAACAGCGAGCCATATCGTTGGTTGATCAGAATCAGTCCATTCAACACGGTGTCGTTGATGTGCAGGGAAACAGTAACTGTCACCTGCATTCAGGGTAAATTCTTGATCTGGATTTGCTGTACGAAGCCCAGCGCTTCCAGAGATAACGATTACCCACTCATCCCAAGCTTGGTCATACCATTCCCCTTCGGGAGTCGCGTGAGCATGAGAGATAATGCGTTCAATGCGAAACTGATCAGTAGAGAGTAACGGGTCGAACTTTTCTGATTCTGGTCCCGAGCCTGACAAGTCATAGAGGTTCATTGTGCTACCACTCACTGATTGGAACAGACAAAACCTCTGCCTGCTCGATTAATTTATAAACCACTTTCATGACACTTAAGTGACACGCTATAAAGTTAGGCCACTTGCGGAAGGAATGATAGATCAACGTGATACTTAGCTGGATTGTTCCGATCGATATAAACAGTGAGTTCATCAGTCATAACATATTCAGTCGGATCAAACCAAATATCATCACTTCGAAACAGGTAGATCTTGTTATCTTCTGGATTGTGCCACTGCAAACTAATCACAAACGGGCTTACACCATCCGTTTCCATACAGGTGTTCCGATCTAGCGTATGAATTTGAGCTTTAATAGGCACACCCTGAGTTTTCAGGTAATCACGTTTTCTGCCTTTCATACCGCTAAATATCAGAATAAGTATGCCAACAATGAAGAAAACAGCGCCAAGGCCAGCCACAATGGTTGCCCCACCCCAGAGGGTGAAAAAGCCATTAATCTTAGCGTCTTGCGGCGAATTAGCTTGGTAGAGGACTTCAACAACCTCACCTTGCGAATAGCTAGGCGGGTTACTCCCAGCGCTCGAGGAAAATGTCACTTGCTGACCTTCATTAGTAACAAATGAGACGACAGGATGATAAGTAAGAGAATCACTGCTTCTAGAAGCTCTTAGCTCTATAACTGTTCCTTCAGCAGTAACAGCGGTTTCCAAAAAGCTCTTAGTATTTGTGAATAACACAAACGCTAGGATCAACAGACCTAAGCCAATCAGGCTGAAAAGGTATTTAATGATCGAGATCGCTTTCATCCGATTATCCTTAATAGAATGATTTTTCTAACAATAGCGTTTTACTAATTTGTACTTAACATATACAAAAATAGCCCGCTTAAAAGCGGGCTATTTTTAGGTTATATCTAACTAGCTTACTCGGAATTTAGACAGTGTGCTCTCAAGGTGAGATGCCGAGTTAGCCATATCATCTGCTAATGCAGAGGTATTTCTGGCCGCCCCTTCCGATGTATCAGCACTTGCGGAGATTGCAGCCAAACTCTCATGCAGATGATTTACAAGGCCACTTTGTTGCTCAGCTGCTGCAGCGATACCTGAATTCATCTGATTCACTTCAGATAAAGAGTTATCGATCTGTTGCAAAACTTCACTCGCACGAGCCATTTCAGAGACATTTTCTGAAACTGAACTGCTGGTATGTTCCATCAGCTCTACTGCGCGCTGAGCACAGCTCGCGAGCTTTTGCAGAGTTTCACGGATCTCGCCAGTAGAATCCTGTGTACGCTGAGCTAAGGTTCTTACCTCATCGGCTACCACGGCAAAGCCTCGGCCCTGCTCACCCGCTCGCGCGGCTTCAATGGCCGCATTCAAAGCCAATAGGTTAGTCTGATCTGCAATATCACTGATTACACTGGATACTGCATGAATATTTTTAACATCCTGATCCAGTTCACTGATCACAGCGCTGGTTTTAGAAACATCAGACGCAAGTTCATTGAAAGATGAAGTTGTCTTTTGAACAACGAGCAAGCCTTCAGATGCCATTTCATTAACTTCTTGTGCTGTTGTAGATGCCTGATTGGTATTCATCGCAATCTCTGACGCGCTACTTGCAAGTTCTCCTACACCTTCAGCAATATGCGAGGTTTCCTCTTTCTGACGCGCCACACCATCCCGAGTTTGAGAAGATTCAGCAGAAAGTCGTGAAGAACTATTCGTTACCAAGGTGGTGGCACTTTTAGTTTCTCTCACTAGAGACTCAAAACCTTCGGCAACCTTATTAAGACCTTCAGAGATAGCAGACATCTCATCTTTGCCATAGTGCTCAAGGCGAGCTGACAGGTCACCTGCAGCAAGTTTACCTGCTACCTGTTGGAATCTATCCATGGTTTCAATAGTTGATCGATAGAAGCCCATGAACAGATATATCGCTAGTAACACGGTCACAGCAATAACCGCCAAAACGAGATTACGACTGTTAACCTGTTTAGATAGATATTCCTGCTCTTTTTCATACAATGCAGGCAGCATCAATTTGTACAGATTCAATACCTGCTTAATCGCAGTTGTACCCTCGCCAAAAACCTCATTAGAGTTCACGGCGATGCTATCTGGCTCCGTTACATTCTGCTGAATATATGCGATGTAATTACCTACCGCTTTTTCTGCGGCGATGATTTCAGAGCGCATGGATTCTAGCTCAGGCATTGTCTCGCCGTTTGCTAATTCAGGGTAGGTTTTCTGTAATCGGCCGATAAGGTTATTGATATAGATATAGCTATCTGGTGTAAAGCCACCTTTTGCAGCAACCCCCGAAGCCTTCCCACGAAGCTGACCTGTTTCATCGATAATCTGTGGTAAAAACACAGCAACGTTGTCGATCATAAAAGTAGTATCAGAGTGTGGATCTAATTCGAGGGAGAATTCCCGCAAGATAACTTCATTAAATCGTCTTACTGAAGCTGCGAACTCGTTGTGTAGTTCAAAGATAGCAGCAGGTTCAGTGTTTCCGATACTCGATTTGATCTTGCCCCACTGTTGATCAAGTGAAGAAATAATAGTTTGCGTGCTAGAACTAACGTCCGTAGTGCCAGACTTTAATTGGCTAAGCGCTTGATCTACCTTCCCACGACGATCCAACACTTTAGACTCTACACCCGTATTACCGTTTAACAGCGCATTGGTAAGGCCTCGGTGCTGACCAATATTAAGTACTAGAGGCTCTGTTAAGCGGATAATCTCTATCCCCCTAATCTCCTCTTTGGTCAAGTCGATACTACGGCTCAACTCTTGCCAGTAAAAGGTTACTGTCAGCACAAGTGGTATTAGAAATAACACACTGACTAGACTGAACTTTGCTGGGTATTTGAGACTACCCATTAGTTTAGAAGCGGGACTTAGCCAAGATGCCATTTTTATCTCTCCATTGATCCACTTGTGACGTATCAGTCTTTTAGGGCAAGTCTGAGTTCAGAAGGTTCCTTTATTTTTTTAACTTTCTGAAAAAGCATTTCTGCTTCTTTATACTCTCGCTGTAAGTGACTTAACCACTGTTTTATGCGGCCATGCACATATTTAGGGGCTATATCTCGCTCAATGCGGTTTAAGTATGCCTCAATAAACGGCACAACCTGACTCCAGTTATAACTGCTCACCTCCTCATCAGCAAGATGATATTTTATAACCTTGGCCAAATCAGGCTTCGCAATAAGGCCGCGACCGATCATAATCGTGTCGCAACCACTGACTTCTCGACAACGTTGAAAATCCTGCCAATTCCATACCTCACCATTAGCGACTACAGGAAGATCGACAGCCTCTCGAATTCTAGCAATCCATTCCCAGTGAGCTGGAGGCTTGTAACCTTCGAGTTTTGTTCGGGCATGTACGGCTAAACTATCCGCACCCGCTTCAGCAATTGCATGGGCGTTTTCCATCGCTAAAGCTTTATCTTTATTGCCCAAACGCATCTTTGCCGATACAGGCGTTTCTGCAGGAACCGCTTGTCTCACCGCCTTTACGATCTCATGAACAAGTTCCGGCGTATCCAATAGAACGGCTCCACCTTTACTGCGATTAACCGTTTTAGCTGGACAACCAAAATTTAGATCTATCCCCGGTGCGCCAAGTTTGGCGGCTTTGCGTGCGTTACCGGCTAGGACATTTGGATCGCTACCAAGCAATTGAAGAATAACGGGCGTCCCTGAAGGTGTTTTACCTCCATTATGTAACTCAGGACATAAACGTCGGAACACTTTAGCGGGCAAAACACGATCACTAACACGCAAGAATTCTGTAACACAGTGATCTATACCACCGACCTGTGTTAACAGATCGCGCATAGTGTAATCAACGACGCCCTCCATCGGGGCTAGGACAATTTTCAAAGCAGGCTATCTTTAGGAATAAAAAAGGACGGCTATTATAAGCTGCAACGGAGACGATAAAAATGAGTAGATGACTTTGAAAGTCACTTTATCAAGCTTTGTAACATTCCTTCCAAGCACCCCTATGATTTACTAAGATAGAAATAACCATAAGCTGTGTTTTTTATTTTTTGCTATGCGCCTATTCCTAGCTATCGATCTGCCTGAAGATCTTCAGGATCGGATTACCGAACTCTATTGTCCTGAACTCGAACAAGTACGCTGGACCGTGACTCATCAACTACATATCACCTTAGTGTTTATCGGCGATCAGCCCCATCAACACTTGGAAGAGATAATTGAAGCGGTATCTGAAACCAGTTTTGAACCTTTTGAACTTCGCCTGCGGAAGATAGGCTATTTCAAATCAGGAATTATCTGGTTAGGCGTAGAAGAATCGGAGCCCTTAAAACGTCTACAAAAGTCGCTAAGTCACAAAATTAGAGGACTAAGCATAGAACTAGAACAACGGAAATACATGCCTCATATAACTTTAGGGCGCAGCAAAAAATTAACACCTGAAGTGGTCAGGCGGGTCAGCCATAAAGGACTGGGATTCACTGCGAATTTCGAGGTTAGTGCTTTCCAGCTTAAAAGTAGTGTTTTGAAGGTAGATGGCGCTGAGTACCTAACCGAAGTGGAATTTCTGCCTGATTGAGGTTTTGCTTTGCAGCCTGACCAAAGAAAACCTGTGATATAGTCAATTGATGGAACCTATCTATCGCACATATCAAGAAAAGGATCTTCAGGCCTTAATCGCCCTGATGAAGCAATTAGGGTACACCCACTCAGCACAATCTCTGTTTACAAATATCAAAGCTGTGCATAAGGCCAGCGGGGAGATTTTTATCGCTGAGTTAAATGGCGCTGTTGTAGGCTGTATCTCTGCCATCATTGATATTCGCTTAGCTGAAGGCACTCAAGGTGAAATCGTAAGCCTTGTTGTTGATAAAGAACACCGTGGATATGGCTTAGGCAAAGGGTTAGTGAAAACAGCTGAACATTGGTTGTCGGAACGAGTGAATAGCATTCGAATTCGGGCCAATTCGATTCGTACATCGGCCCACAAGTTTTATCAAGAACTAGGGTACGTAGAAACTAAGCAACAAGTGGTATTAGTGAAAAGTAAACATGAATAAAAATCAGGCGAACAAAGAGTATTTACGCCGAATAAATCTAGCAACCACATACATTTGCTCAAACCTAGAGCAGCAATTGAATTTAGATAAGATTGCTCAAGTTAGCTGTTTCTCCCCTTTTCATTTCCACCGTATTTTTCACGCCCTCACAGGTGAAACCGTTAATGACTTTATCATCCGCAAAAGAATGGAAGCCTCTGCTAATAGACTGATTTGCCACAAAGAAATGAGCATTACCGAGGTAGCCAACGCCGGCGGTTACTCCTCTAGCGCTAATTTTTCAAAAGCATTTAAAAATTACTTCGGCATCACCCCTAGCCAGATAAGGGACCCAAGCGAAATCAAAGATAGCAAGATTGGAAAACTAACTAGCAAGTATGGAAAAGTATTCAATCCAAGCGATCTGTACTCTCAATTTGTCACTGACCAAGTGAAGTTTGATCCTGACAAATTAGAGGAAATACTCATGCAAGTAACCATTGAAGAACTTAAAGCTAAACGCATCGCTTATCTGACAGCACCAAAGGGATATGACGTTCCCGCCATTTTTGAAACTTGGGATAGACTGGATAACTGGGCAAAGAGAATCAAATTGCCAAATTTTGAAAGCCAACGCTTTGCTATCTGCCATGATAACCCCATGATCACGCCAACTGAGCATTGCCGTTACGATGCTTGTGTTCAGATTGAAGACGACACGCCGGTGAGCGAACCATTTGAAGTAGCAACTATTCCGTCCGGTCAATATGCCTCGGCTTATTACAAAGGAGACGGTGATAAAGTAAGTAATTTCTATATGGAGCTCTACTCTCATTGGCTCCCTAACAGCGGCTTTGAACCAGATGACTTAGCGCCTATTGCGCACTATCTAAACGATACAAGGAAAGACGGCTTTGTCGAAATGAATGTTTATATCAAAGTTAAACAGTTATAAAACAGTGTGATAACCGAGATACCCTATAAAACTAAATGGATGGCAATTTGATGAAGACAGTTTTGATTGTTGGTAGCAGCCGAGGTATTGGTGAAGAGCTAACGAGGCACTTTTCTGACGCTGGCCACAACGTTATAGGTGTATCTCGAAGCCCATCTAAAAACTGCGAATGGATTCGTGCAGACCTCTCTGTGGAAGAAGAAATAAAAACGATTGCAGCTCAGCTAGGGGAGCAACCTATAGACACCCTGATCTATTCCAGCGGAATTTGGGAGGATGAAGGTTTCACCGACGACTTTGACTTCAGAAAGACCAAATACGAAGAAACCCGGCAGATCATGCAGGTGAACCTTGTTGCGCCCATCGAGCTCACTAAGGCTATCGCAGCAAACCTAGCACGCGCTTCTAACCCAAGAGCAATCTATCTAGGTGCCAACTCAGGTTTAGAAAATATTGGATCAGAGCAAGTCGCTTATGCAGCAAGCAAGTTCGGCCTTCGCGGCGCCATACAAAGCCTACGTAAAGCACTGAGACAAGAAAACATAGGTTTTACTGTGATAAACCCAGGAAATGTCGGTACTGAAGAGGTGCTAACGGATATAGAAGAGGGCCGCATGGCGGATCAAGCCCCTATTCCAATCTCGGATATCATCACCTCGATAGAAATGATTATGTCACTCTCTAAAGGCGTTGAGATTGGTGATATTAATTTAAGCCAGAAAAGCATCTAGACACTTTATTTGAGACACAAAAAAGCGGCCCGAAAGCCGCTTTTCTAGATCTTAACTGTAGCGATTAAACCGCTGCCAGACCTCTAAGCATGTCTGCTTTAAGATCTTCAATCGATTCGATACCTACAGACAGGCGAACCAAGTTGTCTTTGATGCCCGCTTCAGCACGCGCTTCAGGGGTCATACGACCGTGAGTCGTGGTCGCTGGGTGTGTGATTGTTGTTTTCACATCACCAAGGTTACCTGTGATAGACACCATCTTAGTTGCATCAATAAAGCGCCACGCTGCGTCTTTACCACCTTTCACTTCGAAGGAAAGCACACCACCAAAACCTTTTTGCTGCTTCTTAGCTAGCTCGTGCTGTGGATGGCTTGGAAGGCCTGAGTAGAAGACACGATCTATGCCGTCTTGTTCTTCTAGCCATTTCGCCATCTCCATAGCGTTGTTGCAGTGTGCATCCATACGAAGCTTCAGCGTTTCTAAGCCTTTTAGGAAAACCCAAGCGTTGAACGGGCTCAAGCAAGCCCCGCCAGTACGGATAAAGCCAAACACCTCTTCCATGTGCTTATCGCTACCAACTACAACACCACCGACACAACGACCTTGACCATCAAGGTACTTAGTCGCGGAGTGAATAATGATGTCTGCACCTTGCTTCAATGGCTGCTGAAGCATCGGTGTGCAGAAGCAGTTATCAACGACCAACAATGCATCGTACTTATGTGCAATCTCGGCAACAGCTGTTACATCTGTTAGTTCAGACAACGGATTAGACGGTGTCTCTAAGAACAGCATCTTAGTCTCTTCTGTGATTGCTGATTCCCAGCTATCAAGATTAGTTGGGTCAACATAAGAAACTTTGATGCCTGTACGTGTCAGGTACTTATCAAACAGAGAGACCGTAGAACCAAATACACTGCGCGAACAAACAACATGATCACCATTTTGCATTAAAGATAGGCAGGTACTAAGAATTGCCGCCATGCCAGAAGCTGTTGCGACTGCTCTTTCTCCGCCTTCTAGTGCTGCGATACGCTCTTCAAAAAACTGTACAGTTGGGTTAGTGAAGCGAGAGTAGATGTTACCCTCCTCTTCACCACCAAAACGTGCAGCCGCTTCACGCGCACTTGAGAAGACATAGCTTGATGTCGGGTAGATTGGGTCACTATGCTCCCCTTCAAGGGAGCGGTGCTGACCTGAACGCAAAGCAAGTGTTTCCAGGTCGTAACCTTCTGAAGGCTCGAACTGGATACGCTCAGCACGTTCGTAATCAGAAATAGACATCGACTATTGCTCCTTAATCGATCTTGCTACAAAGGTTAGAGGATTCATTACTCTCAACCTTTTTGTTATTACTGCCTTTAGCGTCGTCATTACGGGCAGCTTTTAAGCGCTCAAGATACTGCTCATCAATATCACCCGCTACGTATTTACCATCAAATACACAGGTATCGAACGCTGTAATTTCTGGGTTACCTTCAGATACAGATGCTTTAAGATCATCTAGCTCTTGGTAGATCATCCAGTCACAACCGATCTCTTCACCCACTTCATCATCTGTGCGGCCATGAGCGATAAGCTCTTCCGCTGCTGGCATATCAATACCGTAAACGTTCGGGTATTTAACCGCTGGCGCAGCAGATGCAAAGTAAACTTTCTTAGCACCAGCATCACGTGCCATCTGAACGATCTGGCTAGAGGTAGTACCACGCACGATAGAGTCATCAACCAACATGACAACTTTATCTTTAAACTCCATACCAATTGGATTCAGCTTACGGCGAACAGACTTCTTACGCTGTGTCTGACCTGGCATGATGAAAGTACGGCCGATGTAACGGTTTTTGATAAAACCTTCACGGAAAGTAACACCCAAGTCTTTAGCCATCTCCATAGCAGAGGTACGGCTTGTATCAGGGATTGGGATAATCACATCGATGTCATGGTCTGGGCGCTCACGCAAAACCTTCTCCGCAAGCTTCTTACCCATACGCATACGAGAAATATGTACGTTTACATCATCGATGATCGAATCTGGACGCGCTAGGTATACGTATTCGAATAGGCACGGCGCAAGCTGCGTGTTCTCAGCACAAAGCTTGGTAGAAACGTTACCTTCCATATCGATGTAAATCGCTTCGCCTGGCTCGATATCACGAACTCGCTCGAAACCAGAGATATCTAGAGCAACACTTTCAGAAGCTACCATGTACTCAGTACCTTCTTCAGTTTCGCGCTTACCGTAAGTCAGCGGGCGAATGCCGTGAGGATCACGGAACGCCAACATGCCGTAACCAGTAATCATTGCTACAGCGGCATAACCACCTTTGCAACGCTCGTGAACACGGCGAACCGCTTCAAACATATCTTCAGCTTGCGGCTGCAGTTTGCCCTGACGTTGAAGTTCGTGAGCAAATACGTTCAACAACACTTCTGAATCAGATGTTGTGTTGATATGACGCAGATCAGCACGGAACATTTGTTCAGCTACATCTTCTGCATTTGTCAGGTTGCCGTTATGAGCTAACGCGATACCGTATGGAGAGTTCACATAGAACGGCTGCGCTTCAGCCGAGCTAGAACTACCGGCCGTAGGGTAACGAACGTGACCGATGCCCACGTTACCTACCAGACGTTTCATATGGCGGGTACGAAATACTTCGTTTACCAGGCCATTATCCTTGCGTAAGAAGAAACGGTTACCTTCACAAGTAACCATGCCCGCTGCATCCTGTCCACGATGTTGCAGAACAGTCAGAGCATCAAAAATAGTCTGGTTTACATTAGATTTGGCTACGATGCCAACAATGCCGCACATTAAAACTCACCTCAAAGTGCAAACTAACAAAAGAAAAATTTAGCGTCCCGCATTCCAGATCAAGCGACCCACTTCGCTCGCTGTCTCTTTGGTCCATGCTTCCATAAGTAAAAAGTGTGGAATCAATTGTGATTCCTTGAACCAGCGATCTTCAACCGCTGGGCTCATTCCAATCAGCGCGACTATAGCCACGATAATTAAACCACCTCGTGCTGCACCAAATCCGATTCCAAGAATACGGTCCGTTGCAGACAACCCCGTTGCTTCTACGAGCGCACCGATCAGTTTATTGATCATGACTCCAACAACAAGAGTGGCTATAAAGAGGATAGCAAACGCTGCGACTAAACGTACTGACGGCGTTTGAATATAAGCTTCTAACAGAACTGACAGTGACTGCGAAAATAGGCGCGCAACGATAAAAGCCGTTACCCAAGTGATCAGGGAAAGTGCTTCTCGAACAAAGCCTCGCCTTAAGCTCATAAGGCTTGATATCGCAATGATGCTTAGTATGGTCCAGTCAGCCCAGTTCATCTTTACAGCTCAGTAAGAAATTGCGCGCATTTTAACAGAGTTTATGGGATCGCTTCACGCTTTATTATTGCGTAGTAAAACGAACAATAATGCCATTCAATCCAAAATCTTTTTTAAGTGATAACTTAAGCGACTCTAATCGGCTCTTTTGGAACTCTGGCCCTACATAAACCTTAATCAATTCACCCTGTTTACGCGTAAAGACTTTATGCCCTTCACCGATGAGTTGCTTACGCAAGCTCTTAGCATTAGCTTCATCTTTAAAACTAGCAAGCTGCAGCGTCCAAGCCACTGGAACACCTTCTTGGTCAAGTACAGGCTGATCTTTATGAATTTCTAGCTCAACCTTTTGCTCTTGTTCAATCTTCTCGATTACCTGCTTCACCTGTTTTGGTGGTTTAGGCAACTCAACTGGTGGCTTTGGTTCAGCGGGCTTAGAAGTATCTGGCAACGGTTTATTTTGTGGTTCTATACGAACAATTTTAGGACGTTCGGGACCTGGAGGAATTTCGGACTGAAGGTGTCGCTCTTTATAACCCGCACCGTCAAAAAAAACAGGAAAGATCACCGCAGCAGAGAGAAGAATCACTGCAAACCCTACTAAGCGGTATTTTACTTTCTGCTGCATTAGCTATTTCCTTGCCAAAATCGTCAACGCATCACTGACGGTAAAGAATGATCCAGCAATAATAACATTGTCATTTGGGTTAGTGTCTATTCGAACCGCTTCAATTGCCGCTTTAACTGATGAAAATTCCTGAACCGAGGCCTCATTAGGAAATAGCTCAGCTAACTCAGCAGCTTTTTGTCCTCGCGGAACATTGATGTCAGAAAGGTAAGTAGCTTTCACTACTGGAGCTAGTGTATCTATAACTTGCTGACAATCTTTATCCGCTAACATCCCCAAAACGAGATACACATCGCCCGATAATCCTTGGATACGATCACTCAACAGTTCTGCTGCTTCAGGGTTATGGGCTACATCTAGCCAATAATGCAGATTGTCTTGTTCTAAATGTTGCATACGACCTGTTAGCGCTGCTTGCTGAATACCTGTTTTAATCTGCTCATCCGAAATCGCTAACGGAATATGCTGAACAATTTTAATTGCGGTAGCTGCATTTTGAAGTGGCAACTCTGGCTGTTTGAGGTCAGTAATCGATTTAGACTGACCTTGAGCATCCTTTCCTTGCCAGCACCAAAGTTCGCCGTTTTCTTCATAGGTAAAATCAACGCCTGATTGATGTAGATCGGCACCGATCTCATCAGCATAAATAGCAACAGACTTTGGAGGATTGAGATCACCGCAGATGGCAGGCTTAGCAGCACGAAAAATACCCGATTTCTCTCGACCAATTACTTCGCGGTTATCACCTAACCAATCGACATGATCAATCGAAACGGTAGTGACCGCACTAATGTCTGCATCAATAATGTTTACTGCATCTAAACGGCCACCCAAGCCTACTTCCAGCAGAACCAGATCCGGTTTCGTTTCAGAAAAAATAACTAAGGCAGCTAGAGTACCAAACTCGAAATAAGTCAGTGGTATCTGACCGCGCGCTTGGTCAATTTTTTCGAAAGCATCGCACAATTGTTGGTCAGTCGAATTTTGGCTGTTTAACTTAACTCGCTCGTTATAGTCGATAAAATGTGGAGATGTGTAGCAGCCAACACTGTATCCAGCCTGTTGGTAGATACTGTTCAAGTAACTAATCGTTGAGCCTTTTCCGTTTGTACCTGCAACAGTGACAACGTTTGAGGCAGACAGATCAATCTTCAGCTTTTCAGCAACTTGGCTAACACGTCCTAAACCTAGCTCGATTTCAGACGGATGGCATTGTTCCATCCAAGACAACCATTCAGAAAGATTCATTTTTTGATTAGCGGTATTCATAAGACCAACAACTTTTAACAATCACCAGAAACCAAAAAGGCCGGCGTTTTCACGTCGGCCATTTTTATTACCTTGAGCAATTACTCTGCTTCAGGTTTCGCAGGCTCTTCCTCAACAACAACCTCACCCTCAACTGTTTCTACAGGAGGTAGTGGGCTTTGATTGGTTAGCTTACGCAAAATACGAGACAAACGAGAGCGCATTTCACCACGGTTAATAATCATATCAACCTGGCCGTGCTCTAGAAGGAACTCACTGCGCTGGAAACCTTCAGGCAATTTTTCACGAACTGTTTGTTCGATTACACGAGGTCCCGCAAAGCCCATAAGCGCTTTAGGTTCAGCGACGTTTAAGTCACCCAACATCGCTAGAGATGCAGATACACCACCATATACAGGGTCTGTAAGAACAGAGATATACGGCGTACCTTGTAGACGTAGTTTTTCTAGGATCGCACTTGTTTTCGCCATCTGGAATAGAGAGAACAACGCTTCCTGCATACGTGCGCCACCGGATGCAGAGAAACAGATCAGTGGGATATTCTCTTCTAGAGCGATGTTTGCAGCGCGAACAAAACGCTCACCTACAACCGCACCCATAGAACCACCCATGAAGCTAAATTCAAATGCAACGGCTACAACAGGCAAACCTTCTAGCTCACCGCGCATAGCGATCAATGCATCTTTTTCGCCGGTACTTTTCTGAGCTGCGCTTAAACGGTCTTTATACTTTTTAGAGTCTTTAAACTTCAGACGATCGATAGGCTCTACATCTGTAGCCAGCTCTTGACGGTTATCTTCATCTAAGAACAATTCAAGGCGACGACGCGCATTAAGGCGCATATGGTGGTCGCACTTAGGACAAACATTCAGGTTCTTTTCCAACTCAGGGCGGTAAAGAACGGATTCACACTTAGGGCACTTTTTCCACAAGCCCTCAGGGATATTCGAGCGCTTTTTCTCTGAACGAACAAGAGAAGGAACAATTTTTTCCAGCCAGTTACTCATTATTTTAAAACCTTATTAGCTGTCCATTGCTTGACGCATATCTTTGATAATTGCAGCTACTTCAGGAGCAATTTTGCCCTGATCTTTTACTAGAGATGCAATCTTATTAACTAAAACACTGCCGACAATAACACCATCCGCAACTTTTGACACGGCAGTAGCTGATTCAGCATCTTTGATGCCAAAACCTACACCTAAAGGAATGTCAGTGTATTTACGAACGACGTCTAGTCTGTCAGCTACAGCCTGAACATCAAGTGAAGCGGAGCCTGTAACCCCTTTCACTGAAACGTAGTACAGGTAACCACTACCATTCTCACAAACGTATTTAATACGCTCTTCTTCAGTAGTAGGTGCCAATAGGTAAATAGTATCAATATCATGCTCACGCATAATCTGGTTGAACTCACCTGATTCTTCAGGCGGAAGATCAACGGTTAATACACCATCAACACCGGCTTTCTTCGCTTCTTCAGCAAAGCGCTGGTAACCCAAAATTTCGATCGGGTTAAGATAACCCATCAAAACGATTGGCGTTTCATTATCTTTATGACGGAACTCAGCCACCATTTCTAGTACATCAAGTAAACGTACGTTGTGCGTCAACGCACGCTCACAAGCTAGCTGAATAACGGGACCGTCTGCCATTGGATCTGAAAAAGGGATACCCAATTCAATAACATCGGCACCCGCTTCAACCATAGCGTGTAGTAAACCTACTGTAACTTCCGGTGCAGGATCGCCTGCTGTTACATAAGGGATTAGGGCTTTGCGGCCTTCAGACTTAAGCTTTGCAAAGCTTGCAGCAATACGACTCATTCTACTATTCCTCGCACAAATCAGATATTGATGCCATCGATCTGTGCGACCGTATGAATATCTTTATCACCACGACCAGACAAGTTAACAACAATTGTCTGATCCTTATCCATCTCTTTAGCCAACTTCATTGCATATGCAACTGCGTGGCTTGACTCAATTGCCGGCATGATGCCTTCAACGCGTGTTAATGCGCGGAATGCATCCATAGCTTCGTCATCTGTCGCATCAACATAAGTGGCACGACCAGTATCTTTTAGGTAAGCATGCTCTGGACCAACGCCTGGGTAATCAAGACCAGCGGATACAGAGTGAGTACCAATGATCTGACCACCTTCGTCAGACATCAAATATGTACGGTTACCATGAAGTACACCAGGGCTACCTGCAGATAGTGGCGCAGCGTGCTGGCCAGTCTCTACACCATAACCACCCGCTTCAACACCATACATTTTTACAGATTCATCTTCGATGAATGGGTGGAACAGACCAATAGCGTTAGAACCACCTCCGACACAAGCAACCAATGCATCAGGTAGACGACCTGTCTGGTCTAAGCACTGTTGACGCGCTTCACGACCGATTACACACTGGAAGTCACGAACCAACTTAGGGTAAGGGTGTGGCCCCGCTGCAGTACCGATGATGTAGAAAGTGTTATCAACATTGGTAACCCAATCGCGCATCGCTTCATTCATGGCATCTTTAAGCGTACGAGTGCCTGATTCAACCGCAATAACCTCTGCGCCTAAAAGCTTCATACGATAAACGTTAAGTGCCTGACGCTGCACATCTTCAGCACCCATATATACCTGACACTCAAGACCTAAACGCGCAGCTACGGTAGCGGAAGCAACGCCATGCTGACCAGCACCAGTCTCTGCGATAACACGCGGCTTGCCAGTGTATTTAGCCAGAAGCGCCTGACCAATTGTATTATTAACCTTGTGAGCACCCGTATGGTTGAGGTCTTCACGTTTCAGGTAAATTTGTGCACCACCTACTTTTTCTGATAGGTGCTTCGCATGATACAAAGGCGAAGGGCGTCCAACATAATGTGCCAGATCACGATCAAATTCTTCCTGGAACGCTGGATCTCGCCACAACTTCTCATAAGTTTCTTCTAGCTGCTTAAGCGCAGCCATTAGAGTTTCAGATACGAAACGACCACCGTAAGGGCCAAAATGGCCTTTACTATCGGGCAACTGAGCAAGTGCTTTAAGATCGATATTAGTTGGCACGGGTTACCTCATTTATAAATCTATTAATTTTGTCGGTATCTTTGATACCTTTACTCTTCTCTACCCCACCACTCACGTCTATTGCATATGGTTTAACAGTTTTAACAGCCTCGGCTACGTTGTCACAGTTAAGACCACCAGCAAGAATAATTGTCGCTGGGTGAGGTGTTGGAATACGATCCCAGTCGAAGGCTTCACCAGTTCCACCTGGAACACCCGGACGATAAGCGTCCAGAAGAATAGCCTGCGCTGAAGTGAATTGTTCTACGGCGTCTGTTAAATCCAGTTCTGGCTTCATCCGAATAGCTTTTATGTACGGACGGCTAAAACTACTACAGAACGCTTCAGTTTCATCACCATGAAATTGAAGTAAATCTATACGAGTTTGTTCGATAACTCGATCAATGAATTCCCGCTCCGCATTAACAAAGAGCGCAGTAGTTGTGACGAACGCTGGAAGCTTTGCAATGATTTCTGCTGCTTGTTCAACTTCTACAGCGCGAGGACTCGGTGCATAAAAAACAAAGCCAAGAGAATCTGCTCCAGCATCAATAGCTGCTTGTGCATCTTCTATATTGGTAATACCACAAATTTTAACGCGCGTTCGGTTCACAGATACAGTTCACTTAGAAAATATCAGGTTGCAAATAGTAGCAGATTGAAGACCACTAAGTCAGTCAACTATGACAGGAAAAAAGGCCCTATTTGCGATTTAGGCAGATCAAATTCATCAGGATACTTAGCATCGACGAAATAAAGACCATAAGGAGGTGCTGTTACACCACCCTGACGGCGATCCTTAGCATCCAAAACTTCTTTTGCCCAAATTGGATCAGCCTCGCCACAACCGACGCTCATCAAAACCCCTGCAAAGTTTCGAATCATATGATGCAAAAATGCATTAGCACGAACATCCAAAACGATCAGTTGACCGCTTTGGTAAACATCTAATTGTTTAACCGTACGTACTGGGCTATGTGCCTGACAACCTACTGCGCGATAAGAGGTAAAGTCATGTTCGCCTATAAGATAGTTTGCGGCTTCCTGCATCCGCTCTACATCCATCGGCTTGTAAGTCCAGGTTATGCCTTTTGGTAAAATGGCAGGTTTAACTGGGTTACAGTAGATAAGGTATCGATATCGACGCTCGACAGCGGAAAAACGCGCATGAAATTCATCCGAGACAGGCACAGCCCATTGGATAGCAATATCATCAGGAAGATTGGTATTGGTACCTAAAACCCAAGCACGGTCTTCTCTTTGTACCGGACTATCAAAATGAATAATTTGATAGGTTGCATTTACCCGCGCATCAGTTCTACCGGCACAAATAACCGATACAGGCGCATTTGCAATTTTAGAAAGCGCTTTTTCCACTTCCTCTTGAATGCTTGGCACATCACCCTCTTTCTGAATCTGCCAACCACGATACGCGGCACCAGAATATTCGACACAAAGGGCATAACGATAAGAAGGGGCGATAGAAATCGCCCCTTCTGGTGAACTGTTAAGTTCAGTACAACTTTTTTCTGACATACTACTTTTCGTTAATGGATTGAATCAACGCTTCAGCTTCTTTTTTCTGGTCATCAGTGCCTTCGGCAACAATCTCTTCCAGAATATCTTTAGCGCCTTCGAGGTCTTCCATATCCATATAGGCACGAGCCAGATCAAGCTTAGTCTCGACTTCATCTGCTCCCTCTAACAGGTTTAACCCTGCCAGCTCGTCAAAATCTTCATCCACTGAGGCATCCTCTTCAATAGCACTCTCTTCTAGCACTATATCACCCTCTTCACTATTAAGAAGTGCATCTAATTCAGAATCCAAATCAGCTTCCAAATCATCAGAGATCGATGATTCTAAGTCATTATCTTCTAGAACAACTTCATCATCAGAAGACGCTGCAGCCGCAGTTCCGCCAACAGAGGCTCCCGCTACCACATCAGTCAGATCAAGATCAGAGCCTAAGTCATCAAGCATTGCTTCTAGATCATCAGATGCAGCATCTGATTCACTAACTTCAAGCTCTGGCTCCTCAACTTCTTCCATCTCGAGATCAGCTGCCATTGCCTGATCAATATCTTCATCAACCTGAGCAAGTAACTCATCCAAGCTATCATCAGACTCAAGTGACTCTCCATCCAACTCGTCTTGAGTCTCAAGCGGCCCAGGAAGACCGATATCACTAGGATCTGGATTCGCCGCGAGCATTGCTTCCAACGCATCATCAGTCACATCGTTTTCTGTAGCTACATCAGTAGAATCACCGGCAGACTCTTCGAGATCGCCCATATCCAGATCTTGAGCTAACAGCGCTTCCAGATCATCTGTAGCGTCAGTATGAGTCTCTTCAACCTTTTCAGCAGTCGGCTCATCCTCTACTTCAGCCAACAGATCATCAAGCCCATCTATTTCTGGCTCAGAATCCGTCTGCTCAGCAGCATCAGTTAATTCTTGGATATCTTCGTCAGACACTGAATCAAGCAGGTCATCCAAACCTGACTCATCGAGTTCTTCAGGAACCGTATCCACTTCCATGTCTGCTGCTAAATCTGCCTCCAGATCTGAGCCTTCAGCTTCAAGCTCAGCTACATCTTCAGCAGTTACAAGATCTGGCACTTCATCAACAACAAAGTCTAGATCTCCATCCGACACAGCTTCCTCTACTTCTTCAGTAGTTTCTTCAACCACCTCATCTGCGTCATCATCTAGATCGAACTCCAGATCCGCGTCATCAAGACCTAAATCAATTTCGCCGTCTTCTGTAGAATCAGTTTCTAGCGCCGCATCAAGATCAGCGTCATCGATTTCAGGCTCAACTTCGTCAACTTCACCCAAGATATCATCTAGAGCATCAGGCTCATCAGCATCCGCAACTTCTAGCTCACTTTGAGCATCATCTAGATCTGAAGGCTCTTCCAAAATTGCATCAAGCCCATCGGTTTCAGGCTCTTCTACTGCCGATTCAACCTCTTCGACATCATCGTCATCAAGACCCAAATCAAACTCATTGTCCTCTAACAACGCATCTAGATCGTCAGGCTCATCCACTTCCACTGTCTGAAGAGCATCCCCAGCTCCATCCTCCTCAAGATCCAAATCCATATCGAGATCTAAATCATCAATATCATCCAAATCTTCTAGGTCATCAGCATCTGCAAGATCCAAATCAGCTTCATCTAAAAGATCATCTTCTGATCCTAAATCTAGATCTTCAACCTCATCAATTGCTTCAGTATCACCAGCTTCCTCTTCAGTTTCCGGCTGTTCTTCCGGTGCTTCTGCCGTTTCCACTTCTTCAGAAGCATCTAACTCTTCCGGCACTTGAACTAGGGCATTTTCATCCTCTGTAGTTTCTTCATCCTTTTTACCGCGACGAAGGAAGAAGAATAAAGCACCTAGCAATGCAATTAATGCAGCACCAATACCTCCCAAAATAGCTGGAGAATCTAGAACTTTATCGATGAGGCTTTTTTCTGGAGGTACAGGAGGTGGAGCGGCGGCAACTTCTGCCGCTTCAACTTTATTTTGTAAATTAGCTAATTGCTGGTCTTTTAGCTCAAGCATTTCCCGTAATTTAGATAATTCATACTGAATTGAATCTAACTTTTCATTAAGCTCAGCATTATCGCGAGTAATTTTATCTACATTCTCTAAAGACTGACTTAATCTATCCTCAAGCTCTTGGTTACGGTCTAACAAGGCTTGCTTTTCTGTATCCACGCTACCTTCAGGCTTTTCATCAGACTTTGTCTGCGTATCTTTTTCTTCGCCTTCTGCTTTTTCGCCTTCAGACTGGTCAGTTATTACACCTTCTTCAGGTTCGATTGAATCTTTTGGTGTAACAATTTTAAGTTCTGCTGATTTCTCATCTGTAGGATCAGGCTTTGGAACCTCATCGACAGAACTTGTCACGGGCTTCTTTTGAGAAACCTCCATAGGCGCAGTCGTTTTACTTTTATTTTTCCACTCAGACGTTTGACGTGCGAACTCACGGGTTGCTTCTTTAGAATTCAGCTGATTGATTTCTTCCATAGTTGGAAGATCCAATACTACTCCCGCTCTAAGTACATTAATGTTGCCATTAACAAATGCTTGGGGGTTCTTCTTCTGTAAAGCGATCATCATCTTCTTTACAGGAATACTTGAACTAGGACGATGCTTTATTGCTATTGCCCATAAAGTATCTTTCACATCAACATAAACTTGTGAAGCGCCAGTTTTCATTGTTCTAGGACTGTTTAAAGTTGAAGTCCTAGATTTTGAATTCACTAATGGAGCAGCAGAAGCTGGTGCATTGGCCGGCTGTACAGTTTTACGGACAGGAGTAGGATCATAGACCGGAGGATCTAGTAGCAGAGTATATTCACGGACTAAACGACCACTAGGCCAGTTAACTTCTACTAAGAAATTAAGGAAAGGCTCTTTGACAGGCCTATCCGAGCGCATTGTTATTACACCGGAACCATCAGGATTAACTTTTACCTGAAAGCTCACATCAGTCAAAAAGCGTGACTTTTCTAAACCAGCCAAAGCGAATTCGTCAATATTCGCCATTCTTGGCTGAATCTGCAAGGGGCCTAACTTTCTCACCTCTAGCAACTGAATTTCCGCATTTAACGGTTCATTCAATGCTGAGTGAATTTTAATTTCGCCCAAACCCAGCGCATTAGCGTTGGAGGCACTTATGATCCCTGCTACTGCAAGGCTGACGGCGAGTTTTCGCAACATCATCAGTTTCCTTGTTTCCCTACCCTCAAAACTCCGAGCAATTCAGAGGGTTGCGATTCTAAATCCTTCCACAGTATTGTTTATAAACCACTTACGGGTCAAGGAAATACAAACAACTGTTTGTATTTCCTCTTAAAATAACGATTTAAATATACTGTTGAATTAAAACCTCAGCTATTTGAATGCTATTTAGAGCAGCACCTTTACGCACATTATCGGCAACCACCCATAAATTTATAGCATTTTCACAAGATATATCTTCGCGAATGCGACTAATGAACACTTCATCGTTTTTAGCCGCATCAGTAACAGCAGTGGCATAACCACCCTCTTCCTGATTATCGACTACTTCCACACCAGAAGAATGCCCCAACAACTCTCGCACTTCTTCAGCACTAATTGGATCCCAGCACTCGATATGTACTGCAGCGCTATGACCAAAGAAAACGGGGACGCGTACGCAAGTTGGGTTGACCATGACACCTTCATCACCAAGGATTTTCTGCGTCTCCCAAACCATTTTCATCTCTTCGCGGGTATAGCCGTTATCTTGCAAAGCATCGATCTGCGGCAGCACGTTAAACGCAATCTGCTTAGGATAAACTTTATTCTCTGGTGTTTGCGCATTCAATAGCTTAGCAGTCTGACCTGCCAACTCTTCTACACCACTCTTACCGCTACCAGATACCGCCTGATAAGTTGCAACATTGATACGCTTAACGGAAGCATGACGATGAATTGGAGCAACCGCTAAAAGCATCTGAATTGTAGAACAGTTAGGATTGGCAATAATCCCTCTATTCGGATATTCAGCAACTGCTTCAGGATTTACCTCTGGTACTACTAGCGGGACATCATCGTCGTAACGGAAACACGATGTGTTATCGATAACGATACAACCCTGATCCGCAGCCATCTGCGCATACTCTTCTGAAACTGCTGCCCCAGCAGTGAAAAAGGCAATTTGAGCCTGAGAAAAATCAAAATTTTCTATCGCTTCGACTTTATAGTTTTTCTCATTGAACTGAATCTGCTTACCGGCACTGTCCTCACTTGCCACCAAATACAGATTCTCAACAGGAAATTCTCGCTGTTCTAGAATTTCCAGAATTGCCTCACCTACCATGCCTGTTGCGCCAACAACAGCGACATTAAAACCTTGACTCACTTTCGTTTCTCCAAAAGCAAACCAGCCCGAACTAAGTCGGGCTGATTAATATTCTTAATTAAAGACTGATTTATTAGTCTTCTAACAGAATTCTCAGCATTCGGCGTAGCGGTTCAGCCGCACCCCATAATAACTGGTCACCGACGCTAAACGCGTTTAGGTATTCATCACCTAGATTCATCTTACGAAGACGACCTACAGGAACACTCAATGTGCCTGTAATTTTAGCTGGTGTAAGTTCCTGCGCAGTAATGTCACGCTCGTTAGGAATAACCTTAACCCAGTCATTTGCTTCTGCCAGCATTGACTCGATTTCATCCATAGGAACATTTTGCTTCAGCTTAATCGTGAATGCTTGGCTATGGCAACGCATTGCACCGATACGCACACAAGTACCATCAATCGGAATTGGACTATCACCCAAACCTAGAATTTTGTTAGTTTCAGCAAACGCCTTCCACTCTTCACGGCTCTGACCATTATCCAGCTTAGTATCGATCCAAGGGATCAAAGAACCCGCTAGCGGCACACCAAAGTTATCGACAGGCATCGCATCGCCACGAATAGTTTCTGCAACTTGACGATCAATATCCAAGATAGCAGACGCTGGGTTAGCAAGATCTGTAGCAACAGACTCTTTGATGATACCCATCTGAGAGATCAGCTCACGCATGTGACGCGCACCGCCACCTGATGCAGCCTGGTATGTCATGGAGGTCATCCACTCGATCTGACCCGCATTAAATAGACCACCCAAGCCCATCAACATCAGTGAAACTGTGCAGTTACCACCTACGAAAGTTTTGATGCCGTTAGAAAGACCGTCTTTGATCACATTCATGTTTACTGGATCAAGCACGATGATCGCACTGTCATCCATACGTAGAGAAGATGCAGCATCGATCCAGTAACCTTCCCAACCAGCAGCACGAAGGTCAGCGTAAACCTGTTTCGTGTAGTCACCGCCCTGACAGGAAATAATGGCATCCATCTGTTTTAGATCTTCAATAGATGTCGCATCTTTCAGCGCTGGAATATCTTTACCAATATCTGGACCAGCCTGACCTACCTGGGATGTGGTGAAGAAGACCGGTTCTTCGATATGATCGAAATCACGTTCTTCCATCATGCGTTGCATAAGCACGGAACCCACCATTCCACGCCAGCCAACAAAACCTACACGTTTCATTAAATTCACCAAATAATCAAATATAAACAACAAAGCCGGTACCGCCATCGATACCAGCTTTCGTATACTCCGAACGCATCAGAGTTGCTCAATTATGCATTATTTCTGCATTTGAGACTATCGCAATCTACCGAGACATCAGTAGATTACGACTATTTTTCTATTATTTATTGCAGAGCAGCAACCACTGCATCGCCCATCTCAGAAGTAGACACTTTAGTCATACCGTCTGACATGATGTCAGCTGTACGTAGATTCTGATCTAGAACCTTACTTACTGCCGCTTCGATACGATCTGCAGCTTCACCCGCATCTAGAGAGTAACGAAGCATCATTGCAGCAGACAAAATAGTCGCCAATGGGTTTGCAAGGCCTTGGCCTGCAATATCAGGTGCTGAACCGTGGCACGGTTCATACATACCTTTACCATTTTCATCTAGAGATGCAGATGGCAACATGCCAATGGAACCCGTCAACATTGCAGCAGCATCAGACAAGATATCGCCAAACATGTTCCCTGTTACTACAACATCAAACTGTTTAGGCGCACGCACCAACTGCATCGCAGCGTTATCTACGTACATGTGGCTTAGTTCAACTTCCGGATATTCTTTTGCAAGATCATCCATAATTTCACGCCATAGCACAGTTACTTCTAGCACGTTAGCTTTGTCTACAGAACATAGACGCTTGTCACGAGCCATTGCCGCTTCAAATGCAACACGACCAATACGACGGATCTCATTCTCATCGTAAACGTAAGTGTTATAGCCTTCGCGAACACCACCCTCTTTCTCACGGATACCACGTGGTTGACCGAAGTAGATACCACCCGTCAATTCACGAACGATCAAAATATCCAAACCAGATACAACCTCTGGCTTTAAGGTAGATGCGTGAGCAAGCTGCGGATAAAGAATTGCAGGACGCAAGTTACCAAACAGCTCTAGCTGAGAACGGATACCCAACAGACCTTTTTCTGGACGAATCTGGAAATCAGGATTCGTATCCCACTTAGGACCACCTACAGCACCCAGAAGGATCGCATCAGATGCTTTCGCAGCTTCAAGAGTTGCTTCTGGCAGAGGTACGCCAGCAGCATCAATTGCAGCACCACCAACGTCAGCTTCGCTGAACTCAAGACCTAGATTGTCTTGCTCGTTAACTAGCTCCAAAACGCGGCGCGCTTCTGTAACAATCTCAGGACCGATGCCGTCACCCGGCAAAATCAAAACATTTTTAGACATTCTTATAACCTTCCCGATTGCCTCATACAGAGGCTTTATCTAATTCTTAAATTCGATTACTTGATTGCGTCAAACAACCAAGGAGCAGACTGACGGCGTTTATCTTCATAAGCCTTAATATCATCCGCATGCTGCAATGTAAGACCAATATCGTCTAAACCATTTAGCAAGCAGTGCTTACGGAAATCATCAATCTCAAAAACCATCTCTTCACCAGAAGGCGTCTTAACAATCTGATTCTCTAGATCAACGGTTAGCTCATAACCTTCAGTTGCGGCTACCTCTTTAAATAACTGATCAACCTGTTCTTCACTCAAAATGATTGGCAACAAACCATTCTTGAAGCAGTTGTTATAGAAAATCTCAGCAAAGCTTGGCGCGATAACAGAGCGAATACCAAAATCATCTAAAGCCCAAGGCGCGTGCTCACGACTAGAACCGCAACCGAAGTTTTCACGTGCCAACAGAACGCTTGTGCCTTTATAACGCGGCAAGTTCAAAACGAACTCCTCGTTTAATGGACGCCCCGTACACTCTTGGTCTGGCTGACCTTCATCTAGATAGCGCAGTTCATCAAACAAGTTCTTACCGAAACCAGAACGTTTGATGGATTTCAAAAACTGCTTTGGAATAATCATGTCGGTATCAACATTGGCACGATCCAATGGAGCTGCGATACCTGTGTGCAAAGTAAATTTGTTCATGTCGCTCTCCTGATACCTTACTTAATCAACTCACGTACATCGATAAAGTGACCCGTTACTGCAGCAGCTGCAGCCATAGCAGGACTTACCAGATGAGTACGACCACCGAAGCCCTGACGACCTTCGAAGTTACGGTTAGAAGTAGATGCACAGTGTTCACCATTACCCAATTTATCTGGATTCATGGCCAAACACATAGAACAACCAGGCTCACGCCATTCTAAACCTGCAGCAGTAAAGATCTTATCCAAGCCTTCTTTCTCAGCTTGCTCTTTTACCAAACCAGATCCCGGTACCACCAACGCTTGAATGATGTTGTCAGCCACTTTACGACCTTCAACTACTTTCGCAGCGTCACGTAGATCTTCAATACGGGAGTTTGTGCAAGAACCGATAAATACACGATCAAGTTTGATATCAGTAATATTCTGATCAGCATTCAAACCCATGTATTCAAGTGCACGATTGATGCCATCAATCTTAACCTGATCCGTTTCGTTAGCTGGGTTAGGTACTTGAGCAGATACACCAACAACCATCTCTGGAGATGTACCCCAAGTCACCTGAGGTTCAATATCAGCGCCGTTAATAACAACCACTTCGTCGAACTCAGCATCATCGTCAGACACTAGATCTTTCCATGCTGCAACTGCCATATCCCAATGCTCACCTTTAGGCGCAAATGGACGGCCTTCAACGTAATCCAGCGTAATCCGATCAACAGAAACCAAACCAACACGAGCGCCTGCTTCAATTGCCATGTTACAAACGGTCATACGACCTTCCATAGACATGTTACGGAAAACATCGCCTCCAAACTCAATCGCATAACCCGTTCCGCCTGCAGTACCGATCACACCAATCACATGCAACACAACATCTTTCGGCGTTACACCAAGGCCTAGTTCGCCATCAACGCGCACCAGCATGTTTTTCATTTTCTTAGTGATCAGGCACTGAGTTGCCAACACATGCTCAACTTCAGATGTACCAACACCATGTGCAAGCGCACCTAGAGCACCCAGCGTTGCTGTATGAGAATCACCACAAACAGCTGTCACACCAGGAAGAATTGCACCCTGTTCTGGCGCCATTACGTGAACAATACCTTGACGCTGATCGTTCATTTTAAATTCTAAAATACCAAACTCATCACAGTTGCTATCCAGCGTTTTCACCTGAATTTTAGAAACAGGGTCAACAATCTGATCAACACCACCAGAACGCTCAGTTGTAGGTACGTTGTGATCTGGAGTCGCGATGTTTGCATCGATACGCCAAGGCTGACGACCAGCCATACGAAGACCTTCAAAAGCCTGCGGAGAAGTTACTTCGTGCAGAACCTGACGGTCGATATAAATCAAAGAACTGCCGTCATCATTTGTGCGAACCAAGTGCGATTCGAACAACTTGTCATATAACGTTTTACCAGCCATGGAAGCTCACCTCACTTTATTCTTTTCATTCGCTCAACACTTCCAAAACTGCTGAGCCAACTAATTTATGCAGCAATCCTAGTGCACACTTAGCTACAACACAAATTCATATTTTTTATGCTTTAGATTCCAAATAGGAATACAATAACAATTCGGAAGGTTACTGTATTAAAGAAAGAGTTACAGGAAAGAAATTTATGGATACCAATACACTGCAAGCATTCTTGGCTGTAGCTGCTACAGGTTCATTTTCCAAGGCTGCAGACCAACTCTTTCTTACCCAATCAGCTATCAGCAAGCGCGTGGCATTATTAGAGGACCAGTTGAACAGTAAACTGTTTGATCGGATTGGCCGCACCGTGACAATGACGGAAGCAGGCACCGCCCTATTACCTAGAGCTAAAGATATTCTGCTGCAATTGGATGATGCAAAAAGGCTCATTAGCAATCTGAATGCAGGCGAAATCACAGGTAATTTCAAACTGGCAGCAAGCCACCATATTAGCTTGCACAGACTACCGCCTTTATTAAAGCAGTATGCTGAAGCCTGCCCAAAGGTAGAACTCGATCTTGAATTTGCCGAATCAGAGATCGCCTATGAGGGCGTCCTTAAAGGCGACCTAGAACTCGCATTAATCACTTTGTCTCCTGAGCCCGATGCTTCTATTCATTCGGAGATTATCTGGGATGATGTACTTAGATATGTCGTAGCGAAAGATCACCCATTAGCAGATTGCGATAAGATCAGCCTTGAGCAGCTCAATCAGGTCAACGCAATTTTACCTGGCAGCAATACATTTACTCGAAGCCTAGTAGAGCAACTATTCAAGCAACACGCTCTAGAACTGAATGTTAGTATGTCGACTAACTACCTCGATACAATTCGAATGATGGTCAGTATTGGTCTAGGCTGGAGCCTTTTACCCGATAGTTTAGTAAATGATGATTTATGTGTTCTCGACGTTACTGATTCAGAACCCGTTCATCGAAATCTTGGGATTATCTACCACCGCAATCGCACCTTATCGAACGCCGCAAACTATTTAGTAGAAATGCTTAGGAATGAGCGATAAGCGGATGTAAGCAAAAGCCAGTTGTAATAAGATAGTTTTCATCGAGTAAAAATCGGAGAGTTGGCTGATGGAAAATAACGGCTTATCAATCGAAGCCTTGTTAGATGCCCAGAAAGAGTATTGGAAAAAAATCACTTCCGGTGCAGAAATGCCTCAACCACAGGAATGGGCGGAGCTTTTTAGCAAAAGCCAAGAAACGGTCAAACAAGAAGCGCCTGAGCAATTTGCTCAAATGCTAGACATCCTCGGCGCTCAATCTAAGAATTTTACTCAATACGGCGAAGAGCTTTTAAACCAGTACCGCAACGGTGGAGAACAACACCTCAATCAAGCAGTACATGAGTTTCAGAAGTACATGCAAAAGCAGACTGCCGATGCACTGATGCAACAATGGCAATTGCCAGAACAGTTCGCTTCTTTATTTAAGACCCACAGCTTTCGCGACGACCTTCTCTTCGAAAACCCATTTTCCAGTGGTATGAAGAGCCTTTTAGAAACTCCTATCATTGGTACAAACCGCGAAACTCAGCAACAAATACGAGAAGCGACAAAGCTAACCATTGAATATCAAGAAGCACTGCAAGAGTACGTTGAGCATTACAGTTCTATCAATCAGAACGCATCAACACAGATGCTTAATAAGCTTACGGATGCGGGTGATGAGGTATCAACACTGCAACAACTTCATGATATCTGGGTAGATGCCTATGAATCAGCGTACTCAGATACAGTTTTCACCGACGATTACCAACGCTCTCATGGCCGCATTAGTAATGCATTAATGCAGATGCGGAAGTTTGCTCAAGATGTTCGAGATGTGCATTTTCAATCGGTAGGTTTAGCGACTAGAAAAGGCCTAGACACAGCCCTACAGAGGCAGCACCAGTTACGAAAAGAAATGCGTGTTAATCGCCGAGAAATGCTCGCAATGCAGCAAGAGATAACGGCATTAAAAGAACAAGCTTCTGCCGACCTAATCTCCGAACTAAAGAAAGAGGTCTCAGCTCTTAAGAAAGAAGTCACCGCTTTAAAAAAACAAGCTAAGGGGACTAAATGATGAATGGCTTTAATCTTGACCCTAGTGTTGTCTCTCAGGAACTTTTTGAATTTAATCGCAAGCTTATCAAAAGCTACAACACGCTTTCGCAGCTAAAAGAAGTTGATGTCGACTCCACGCCTTATGACGTAATTTATACAGAAGATAAACTTCGTTTGCGCTACTACCAAAGCCAGGGTGAGAAGCGTTGCTCTACCCCATTATTGATCTGTTATGCACTGGTTAATCGCCCCTACATGATTGACCTTGAAGCCAAACGCTCAATGCTGCAGCGCCTTTTAGAACTGGGTTTAGATGTGTACCTAATCGACTGGGGCTATCCAGATGCTGCTGATCGGTATCTAGATCTTGATGATTACATCAACGAGTACCTCAATAACTGTGTAGCGGCTACATGCGAGCATGCAGGCTCCGATCAAACCAACCTTCTAGGCATATGCCAAGGTGGTACATTTAGCCTGTGCTATACAGCTTTAAATCCAGAGAAGATCAAAAACTTGATCACTATGGTGACACCGGTCGATTTTCAGACCGAAGATAACCTTCTCTATCATTTAGCAAAATATGTTGACGCTGATCTAGCCGTTGAAACCTATGGCAATATTCCAGGCAGTATGCTGAATGATTCCTATAATTCGTTAATGCCGATGCGTTTAGGCGTACAAAAAAACTTGGGTATGCCTAACCAGTTAGAAAATCGTGAAAGCGCCCTAAGCTTTTTACGGATGGAAAAATGGATTTACGATAGCCCTGATCAAGCAGGCGAGGCCTTCCGCCAATTTATTACTCAGTTTTTTCAGCAAAACAAGTTAATAAAAGGTGAAGCTATGATCGGCGATAAACAGGTCAACCTAGGCAACATCAAGCAACCAGTTCTGAATGTATTTGGCAGCTTCGATCATCTAGTACCACCTAAAGCCTCTACAGCATTAGCTGAGCATGTAAAATCCAAAGACTACAAAGAGCTGGAAGTAAAAGGTGGGCACATTGGTGTTTTCGTTTCTGGGAAATCACAAACTCAAGTTGCGCCTGCCATCGTAGATTGGCTATCAGAACGGGACTAATCCCCCGTTCTCTCCTATTCCCCACCTTTTTTGCCTGTATTAGTAATTTTCACCTCATTTAGCGTGATTTTTTTCTTTCTCAGAGAGAAATTGTCGACTAAAATCCGCGTCAAAATATAGTAGTCCTCACTTGGAGCTAACCACCTTGGCGACTAATGACAAAATTAAGCTACAGGGCTTTAACAATCTAACTAAAAGTTTGAGTTTCTGTATCTATGACGTCTGCTATGCGCAAACACCCGAGCAAAAAGCGGAATACATCGAGTACATCGATGAACAATATAGTGCCGATCGTTTAACAGAAATTTTAAGCGAATGTTGTGACATTATTGGTGCAAATATTTTAAATGTTGCACGACAAGATTATGACCCGCAAGGGGCTAGCGTTACGATTCTAGTTGCTGAAGAACCAATTAAAGATTCGGAAGCTGTAGATACTACAGAAAAGCCAGGCCCTATGCCGGATTCTGTTGTAGCTCACTTAGATAAGAGCCATATCTGTGTACACACCTATCCAGAAGCTCACCCCGATGATGGTATTTGCACCTTCCGTGCAGATATCGAAGTGTCGACGTGTGGCATCATCTCGCCACTAAAAGCGCTGAACTACCTTATTCACCGTCTGGAATCAGATATCGTGACGGTTGATTATCGTGTTCGCGGATTTACTCGCGATATTCATGGCATCAAGCACTATATCGACCATGATATTAACTCTATTCAGAATTTCTTCACAACCGATATTCATGATCAATATCAGATGCTTGATGTGAATGTTTATCAGGAAAATATCTTCCACACAAAAATGATGCTGAAAGATGTAGATTTGAATACTTATCTATTTGGAACCACAAAAGAGGAACTTCCAGAATCAGAAGTTCAACAGATAACCGAGCGTTTATCTAAAGAGATGAATGAAATTTTTTATGGCCGCAATATGCCAGATATGAAGTAATATTCATTCAAAATAAAAAAGGCCGCTTAGCGGCCTTTTTTTATTACTTATCTTTCTGTGCTTCAGATGTCGGTGATTGCTGCGTTTGATGCTCAGGCCCTTCACCTGGCTTGAACATTCCCCACATTTGCATATTTTGATCCGCGATGCGGTTCATCATAGTTAGTGGATTCGCTGCACCCATCATCGTTTGCATTTGATCTCGAATTCGATCTTGATGCTCAAGGAAGGAAGCAATACTTTGCTCTAGGTACTGACTCATCATGCCCTGCATACTGTCACCATAGAAACGGATCAATTGTTGCAATACTTGATTGGTCAATAAAGTGCCATGCCCTTGTGCTTCTTGCTCACTAATGATCTGCAACAAAATATTTCTTGTTAGATCATTCCCAGTTTTCGAATCTTCAACTTTAAAGGCTTCACCATTGAGTACCAATTGCTTAACATCATCTAACGTGACGTAACAGCTTCGCGAGGTATCGTACAAACGGCGATTTGTATATTTTCTTAGAATACGCAATGTACTTTTCTCTCTCGTATCATTCCCTTGGTTTTAACTGATCACTTCACCTTGATCAGTCTTTTTTATTATCAGAGCTGCCATAGCCCGAGGTCATAAGACCCATCATTATTTTTTGCAGTGCTTCCATAGAACCGAGGCCACTGTTTAGGTAAGGTTTGAACAACGTCAATGGATCATACCCTTCCGCACCAGCATCCATCTGTTCAGTGATCTTATCCATCATATCTTGCTGAAATTTCTGCACATCTGGCAAACCCAGAACTTTACGCAGTTCTTCCGGCGACATATCAATATCGATTTTGAACTTCACACCCCGACTCCTTAAGCAAGCAGAATAATACCCTAATCCTATAGTAAAAATTCGGCGGTGCAAAATTTTCAAATCAATACTTTTGCTGCGCTTTTCCACGAAAATAGTTTTTAGATGCCAGAAGTTAGCCTCTTAAGCTCTCTTAACAAACCAGAAGTACATCATAATTATGTAAGACAAAGACACAACGAAACACTGACAAACCACTTAAACTTCATTAGTACAGTTTAGCCCCCCCCATAGATAGCGGTCTTGAAAGGTTTTCTAAACTTGGACATAGACTTACTGATAGAAATAACCAAGAACGGTTAAAGGCTAAGACAGATTTTTTATTCAAAATGATTAGCTGAAGACTGTTTATATTAAGTTTTTTAGCAAAGAGAAACGTAAGCCTAAAGAATAATAAGAAGTCAGTAACATAGACCTTTTATCAAATTAGGAATTTTTCCTAATTTTTACCTGCTGTTATCTTAGTATTATTGTGCGCATAAACAAGGCCAATAATATACGCATTGCTTATGCCTAATCATGGATGTATTCAGGCTTAAAATTGACTCTTATTACAAGGATAGTAATAGATGCCTCACAGCACTCTAAACTTAATCAAAGATCTGGATAACTTAAAAATCGTTTACTACTGGACATGCCCCAATCAAGGTAAAGTCAGCCCAAACCTCCCTACCCTACTTCATGCTAGTGAATGGTTCATTTCACATAACACTGCCAAATACACAGGCATTGAAAGACGCAAAACTATGGTTGATCGTCGAAGACTGGAATCTGCAGCGATCACAGCAGAAATGGATCTAGTTTATTCTCGACGCTTAAAGCCAGAAGGCCGCCGTATCACTGATAAAGAACTGACCATTAACTTAGATCTGACTCAAGAAAAACTCAATGAATTAAAACAAGACATCCTCAACTAAGCTCATAAAAACAATTAAGAATCATTATCTTATGCAAATTAACTGTTTGAATCTAAACAGTAATACCTTTGTAGTATTTTTAAAAAATTGGAATTACCTTTCTATAGTACATAAGCACTTTTCGCCCACTATAGAGTTGCTTAAAGCCTATATAAACATATAGTTATGTAGAATTTTAGGCTCCTTGCCTTAGATAACTCAAAGCATTTACTTTGGCCTAGCCCATTGAGGTAGTTCGCATGCCATCATTTTTTCGACACGCGTCGATTGTTAACCAACTAGCCACAATTGTTTTATTGATCGTATTTGCCGTATTTACGGCTTTATCTATTTTTGTCAATCATGAAGTAGACAAAGGCTTCATAAAAAATGTCGAGCATTCACTTGACCAACAAGTTGATCAATTAGCTCAAAACATCGACTTTTTTAATGAGACCTTAAAACAGCAAACGAATCAGATTGCCGATGTTTTTATCCAGATGTTTCCCGGCGATATGCTTATCGACGAACTAAACCAAGTTGAAGTTGGTGAATTTACGGTTCCTACGCTTCTGCATGATTACGAAACTGTCACACGAAATTTCTCAAAACCTGATCAATTCACAAATATGACAGGCGGCACCGCAACCATCTTTATGCGTGTTAAAGATGATTTTTTACGTGTAAGTACATCTCTACGTAAAACAGACGGCAGTCGAGCTTTTGGCACAATGCTTGGCAAGAAACACCCTGGTTATCAAAAGCTAATTAATGGCGAAGAATATAGCGGTCCTGCACACCTATTTGGTCGCGACTATATGACCAAATATATTCCGTTTAAAGATACCCAAGGTAAGGTCATCGGTATTCTATACGTAGGCTTTGATTACACTGAGCGACTAGCCGCCTTACAAAAAACAATATCCGATCTAAAAATTGGTGAAACCGGTTTTGCCTACATCGTCAATTTGAAACAAGGTCCTCAGTTTGGTCAGTTGCTTTTACATCCATTCGCGAAAGGCAAAAATCTTACAGAGGTATCGGAAAGCGGCAACACCTTGCTTAATACAATCAGCAGTAACGACCACGGATTCACTCATATCCCTTTCACTCATGAAGATGGCAACATCAAAGACAAGTTGATTGCTTATTCTCAGGTTTCCAGCTTCAACTGGGCAATCGTTGCAGGAGCTGCAACTGAAGAGTTTCTGACTGAAAGTGAGAAGCTGCGTGTTGAGATGATACTTCTGTCCGTATTTTGCGCACTTCTGATTGCCGGTCTTCTATTCTTCACATTGAAAGTAAAACTGCAGCCGATCGATACAATTTGTAATTATATGCAAGCGATTGGACAGGGCGACCTCACTACACGCATCGACACCGACATGGGCGACGATGAAAACACCCATAACGAGATACATAAGCTAAGTCGCAGCGCTAAAAAAACCATTGCTGGGCTTCGCAAAGTAACAGGTGAATTGAATACAACTATGCACACTATCCAAAATCATTTGGGTACAGTTTCATCAGGCATTGATCGTCTAAATATTGATATAAACCGCCAACAACAAGAAACTGAGATGGTGGCTGCTGCTATTTCTGAAATGACATCAACGTCTGAAGAAGTAGCAAGAAATGCAGCCACGACCGCAGAACAAACTCAGCGTGCAAACAGTGAAGCGAGTCACGGTGATGAACTTGTACAAGAAGTCGTGGGCTCGATTCAGGGCATCTCTTGTGAAGTCAATGAACTCACTAACATGATTGAACAGGTAGAAGAAAACAGTAATGCTATTGGCACAGTAATGGATGTAATCCAAAACATTGCCGAACAAACTAATCTACTTGCACTTAACGCTGCGATTGAAGCTGCTCGCGCAGGCGAAGCAGGCCGAGGTTTCTCGGTTGTAGCGGATGAAGTTCGAAACCTTGCCCAACAAACAGCCACTTCAACGACAGAGATCAGAGAGATGATCGAACGCTTGCAGGGCAATACTCGCAATGCTGTAGATCGTATGGAGCAGAGCAATACTAAGGTTCAAAACAGTGTAGAGATGACTAGCCAAGCAGGACATGCTCTAACATCGATAACCGACTCAGTCGCAAATATCTCTGATGCAAGTGCTCAAATAGCCTCCGCAGCTGAAGAGCAAACTTCGGTTAGTGAAGATATTAGCCGCAATGTAGAGAGTATCAGTACGATTGCCCAAGAAACCGCAAATTCTAGCCAACAAATGAATGCCGCTATCAACGAGCTAGGCAATGCTGGTCAAGAACTAAAACGCGTGATCGCACTATTTAAAGTGTAACTTAGCTGTTTAAACTAAAAAGGGAGCTGAATTCAGCTCCCTTTTTATTTTCGGTTCAAACTCTAACGACTATTCCCACCGCACCTCAGACGTGAACATATACCCTGCCCCATAAACCGTTTTGATAAACGCTGGTTGCTGAGGGTCTTCTTCTATCTTCTTACGTAACCTCGACATTCTTACATCGATGCTCCGATCATAAGGCACGCAATTTTCACCTAAGAGCTGATCACGCGATAGGATTTGGAAAGGATGCTTTAGCAACGCTAGCAACATATCACCCTCAGCCCGACTTAAAGATTCAGCAGGCTTATGCGCATGCTTTAGACTCAATGAATCTGGCTGATAGATCCACTGTCCAAAACGCGCTTTTGTTGGACTATCTATCAATAAATTTTTCTTTTTACGTATGCGACGCAATAGGCTCTGAACCCGAGCTACTAGTTCTCTAGGTTCAAATGGCTTAGTAATATAGTCATCAGCGCCAAATTCTAAACCTAGGATTCTGTCTGTCAGTCCATCTCGACCAGACACAATGATAACCCCTACTTCATCTTCATCGAGCTGCTTAACTAACTCCATCCCATCCATATCAGGAAGGTTAAGGTCTACTATGCAGATATCTGGTTTCGCCCAACCAATTTCCGCAAGGGCTGCTTCTCCGGTTGTAAATGGTTTAGCTTGGTAGCGGAAGCTCTGTAGGGTTGTACAAATAAGTTTGCCTAAATCTTCTTCATCTTCAATTACATAGATCACTGGGGTGCTGACATCTGTCATCATCTGCTCTCCTGATTATGCTCTGTTAGGCAAGGCACTATTTTTCTTTCTAAGGTTTCTGCATCGAACGGTTTTTGAATCAAGCTATATTCAAACTCAAGTTTGGATGGCTGCTCACTGTAACCGGTCATGATCACAACAAAAGCCTTAGGGAAAATCATATTCACTGCGGTCGCGACATCATAACCTGACGCTGCTCCCGGCATCACCACATCACTTACAACGCCGGCCAGATCAGATAAACCAGTCAACATAGCTAAGGCCTCATCACCACTAGCCGCTTCAACCACGGAAAAGCCCATTGACCTTAATTGCCCACGAACCAACTGACGCACATCGGCATCGTCCTCAACTAATAAGATAAGAGAACTTTCAGTGATCTCCGACCGATCGATCCCCTCAACTATTTTTGTGGTTTGGGTTGCCCGCGGGCTCTGTTGCTCCATCGCACCTAACAACAGATCAATTCTCGCGCCTACTTGACCATGATGGTAATGAGCGCGATTTTGAATTCTGAAATAACCCTTAGATTGTTTTACAAACCCGTAAACCATACTCAAACCTAAGCCTGATCCCGCCCCCGTGCCTTTGGTAGTAAAAAATGGTTCACAAGCTTTATCTAGGGCTTCGTCACTAAAGCCTTCACCGGTATCAATCACGCTGAGTAATACGTAATCACCTGGAACTACCTCTTCGTCCCACGAAGCTTGCTGAACTTCTCTGCTATCCGAACTAACCGCTGATACCATTAAGCACAACTCTCCACCCTTAGGCATTGCATCAGCCGAGTTAAGTGCTAAATTTACCAAGGCATCTTCCATTTGAGCACTATCAACATAAACAGCAGGCAGGTTTGGTTTAATTTGAGTTCTTAGCTGAATATTTTCGGGCAGAGGTGCAGCCAATAGGCCGACTAAATCGTTGATAAGCTGTTCAGGTTGCACATAGCTAGGCTTAAGCGGCTGACGTCGCGAGAACGCTAACAAACGTTTCGTCATATCCGCCCCTCTTCGAGTCGCTCTTACTGCTGGCGTGAGATGTTGTTGCAGATGCTTAGGTAGATCGTGTTTTCCTTGTAGCTCGAGAAGATTACCAAGAATGATCGTAAGCAGGTTATTAAAATCATGGGCTAAACCACCCGACATCTGCCCAACCGCTTTCATCTTGCTCGCCTCCGCCATACGCTGCTCTACTTCACGCTCATGGGTAATATCGATAGAGAGAGTTAACATCCCTTCGACTTCTTTGCGTACGTTATAAAATGGAAGAACGGTACGACGAGTTAAAATATCTTTACCGTGATCATTCAACCGATATTCATACACCGGCGTTTCACCCAGCATAGCTTTCTCAATATAAGGCTGAAGAGCCTGATTCATCTCTTCACCGACCACGTCTTTGAAAGATTTACCAACAATCCCCTCTTTGGTCTGGTCAAACATCTCTCGGTACTGTCGGTTTGCAAACACATAACGCAGTTGGTTATCGAGGTAAGCCACCTGAGCCGGTAATGCATCTAAAATCAAACGCTGCCGGGTCTCTACTGCACGCAGTTCATCTTGCGTAGTTTGCAGGGAGTTAACCGCTTCCAATAAACGACTATTTGATTCTGACAGTTCTTTGGTGCGTTCATTCACGCGGCTATTTAGGTTGTTAATATTCCCCCGTAAGCGATCAACCATGTAGTCAAATGATTCCGCCAAGATACCTAGCTCATCATTCCGAGAGATACCGGTTTTCGCAGAAAGATCGCCACGGCTGATCTTATAAGCGGTCTGCGATAAAGATTTAATGGGAGAAGTTAGCCACTCAGCAAAGATAAACACAGCAACAATGGATGCCAACAAACCAAAAAAGCCCATGGCCATAATCCGCTGACTAATTTGAACGGAGCTTGCTTTTAAATCGTCCAGATACACCGACGAGCTGATATACCAATCAAACCCTGATAAGTGTCTTACCAACGAGAGCTTTTCGTATTCATAATGCCCTGGATCATCGGGTCTATCCCATTTGTAATACAGTTCTTTACCTGTATCTGACACAGCCATCAGATCTTGATAGATAGGTTGTCCTGTAACTGGATTTAACTGCGTTTTAAAGTTGATCCCATGAATATTGCGATTGGGATGAAATAGCATATTCCCTTGCGAATCGAACACGTAGAGATAGCCATTCTGCGCAATTTTAATATCTTTCAGCGCTCGATTTATCTCTGCTATCGCCCGCTCTTTCTGCGCGGCAACCTCGCGCTGAATATCATCAATATAAACTCCGGCCCCCATCACAAAGCCCCAATCTGGGTAATGCTTTACATAGGAATATTTATCGATCGCTTCAGTTTCGTTAAGACGGTTCCATTTGTATTTATAAAAACCAGTACCGTCGGTTAAAGCGAGAGAGAGAATGCCAGGAATAATCAGATTGCCATCAGTATCTTTTACATCCGACATATTTTGCTGATGATAAGCATCATCAGGGTGAGAGATCAGGTTAGCGTCATAATCTGAGATCCAAATATAATCGCCATTACCAAATTGAAACTTACGCAGATCTGTAAATACCTTTTCCCATATTTCCGCGTCGCTTAACCCACTTTGCCTACCATCACGCAGCGCAAGATTGATGTGGTTTTCAGCTATATCCAGCACAGACCCCAAACGCTGCTCATGAGATTTAAGGGTGTTATCTACGTAACGCTCCGTCCCTGCATACATCCGATTAGCAAGGTCATAAACGATGTTCAAAACCTGACGGTTGGAATTCAATTCAAGATTGAAAACATTCTGTTTAATCAAAGGAACGGTAAAGAAATAAATTGCGGCAAAAATGCTACCGATTAGCGCCAATAGCATTAAGAACAAGCGAATAGTAATAGGTGAACGGCGATACATCGAATCTACTATCTCGTTGATGTTACAAACACAACTCCTCTTCCATGAGAGATAACTTACTAATAAACCAGTATTTCTCTATACCGAATGTAACACAAACCGAGATTGCAACGGCGACTTGTTACATTTCGTTAGATTACAAAAATAGTTAAGCAAACTTTCTCCATTAATCTGGCTGCCACATAAAAACAAAAATCGAAAATTATCTATCTGAAGCTGTAGCGGACAAGGTAATTCAAGGAAAAGAGTAGCGCCACGATGACTCAGCCTAAGCAAGACTTCATTCTGGAAACTCGGGATCTGACCAAAGCGTTTAAAGGCTTTACTGCGGTTGATGATGTCAATCTAAAGATTCAACGAGGACACATTCACGCACTTATCGGCCCTAACGGCGCAGGTAAAACCACCGTATTCAATTTACTGACCAAATTTTTGCAACCAACGACCGGTCAGATCTTGTTTAACAATGAGGATATCACCTCGATGCAATCTGCAGCGATAGCACGCAAAGGGGTTGTCCGTTCATTCCAGATCTCTGCTGTTTTTCCTCACTTAACGGTTCTAGAAAACGTTCGTATTGCCCTGCAGCGCAAAGAAGGCAATAGCTTTCACTTTTGGCGTTCTGAAAAAATTCTCAACCATTTAAATGCGCGTGCTTTAGAGCTTCTCGAATCTGTAGGTTTAGAGAGTTTTGCCAACAGCGTTACCGTGGACCTGCCTTATGGTCGCAAGCGTGCGCTAGAGATCGCAACCACGTTGGCCTTAGAACCTGAACTCATGCTGCTTGATGAACCAACACAAGGCATGGGGCACGAAGATGTAGATGTAGTGACCGACCTAATCAAAAAGGTCTCTGCCAATCGCACAATTCTAATGGTCGAACACAACTTACATGTGGTTTCCAAACTTGCTGATCGCATCACCGTACTGCAACGAGGCGCTATTTTAACCGAAGGCGACTACGACACTGTTTCCGCAGATCCACGCGTACGTGAAGCTTACATGGGTACTGCAGCCGAAGAAGTTGAAGCTGAACAAGCCAAACAAAAAGCGGAGGCTGTGGTATGAATCAGGCCGTTAACTTACAGAGCAAACACGAACCTGTTCACGGTAATCAGCGCGAAAAGCTTCGTATTAATAATCTACATGCCTTTTATGGCGAGTCGCACATTCTCCATGGCATCGACCTAACGGTTAACCAAGGTGAATTGGTAACCCTATTGGGCCGTAACGGTTCCGGTCGTTCAACCACCCTAAAAGCCATTATGAATATGGTCGGCAAACGTACCGGCAACATTGTGGTCAATGGCGAGGAAACTATGTCCTTGCCTGCGCATAAGATTGCCCGTTTAGGCCTAGGCTTTTGCCCGGAAGAGCGCGGCATTTTCTCAAGCCTTAATGTTGAAGAAAACCTCATGCTGCCACCTCAAGTTCGCTCTGACGGCATGAGTGTAGAAGAGATCTACGAAATATTCCCAAACCTTTACGAACGCCGAACCAGTCAAGGCACACGTTTATCTGGTGGTGAGCAACAGATGCTCGCCCTAGGCAGAATTTTGCGTACTGGCGCAAACATCCTATTGCTGGATGAAATAACTGAGGGCCTCGCCCCCGTCATTGTGCAGAAACTGGGCGAGGTTCTTAGTCTCCTCAAAGAGAGAGGATTAACCATTCTGCTAGTCGAGCAAAACTTCCGCTTTGCAGCGCCTATTGCTGACCGTCACTACGTGATGGAGCACGGCCACATCGTTGAAGAAGTTCATGCTCATGAGCTCGAAGCTAAAACAGATTTATTAAATACCTATCTAGGTGTTTAACAGTTAAAGAATAAAAACAACATAGATACGACCTTTGAGTAGAAGGTACGGCAACTGGAGCGAGTCAATGAAGACATTTAAAAAATCACTAATCTCAGCAGTTATCACAGGCGCAATGGCAACAGCGATTTCAGGTGCTGCACTGGCAGAATCTGACGGCAAAATTAAGCTGGGCATTTTGGCAGATATGGGTGGTACTTATGCCGACATCTGTGGTCAAGGTTGTGTAACCGCAGCAGAAATGGCGATTGAAGATTTTGGTGGTAAGGCACTTGGACAAGAGATCGAACTAGTTACAGCTGACTCGCAGCTAAAACCAGATATCGCCTCTTCTATTGCGCGTAAGTGGGTAGAAGCTGAAAACGTTGATGCAATCGGTGGCTTAGTTTCTTCTGCGGTATCTGGCGCAGTATCGAAAGTTAACCTGAATGCTAAAAAGCTAACACTGATCTCTGGCTCAGCATCCAACACGTTCACAACTAAGAGCTGTAACCCTTACAACGTTCACTGGACTTACAACGTTGTTGCCCTAGCAAACGGCACGGTAAAGCCAATGGTTCAAGCGGGTAAGAAGAAATGGTTCTTCATCACAGCTGACTACAGTTTTGGTCACGCACTTGAAGGTGTTGCATCCAAGGTAATCAAAGAAAACGGTGGTGAAGTTGTTGGCACTATCCGCGCTCCTCTAGGCACTACAGACTTCTCTTCTTATGTTCTTCAGGCCCAAGCTTCTGGTGCAGACGTAGTTGCTCTAGCGAATGCTGGTAACGACACAGTGAATGCGCTGAAAACAGCCTCTGAATTTGGTCTAACGCAAGAGATGGATGTTGCTGGCCTATTGGTATTCACACCAAACGCTCAAGCAATGGATGCGGATGTTGCTGGCGGCATGCGCTTAACGTCTGGATTCTACTGGGACATGGATGAGAAAACGCGTCAGTGGAGTCAACGTTTCGAAGAGCGTCACGGTGCTATTCCAAGCATGATTCACGCAGGTGTTTACTCTGTAACAACTCACTACCTAAATGCAGTTAAAGCGGTAGGCAGTGATAACGCAGAAGCGATCGCTAAGAAGATGAAAGAGACAAAACCTGATGACTTCTTCGCACGTAATGCAACTCTACGTCCAGACGGCCGTATGGTACACGACATGCTGTATGTAGAGATTAAGAAAGCAGCCGAGCGTAAAGATCAAAACGACATCTACAAAGTACTGAAGGTTATTCCAGCAGATGAGGCTTACAGCCCAATGCTAACTCAGTGCAACTTCTCATAAGAAAAACGCGTGGTGGCAAATGCTATTCGGCTTTGCCATCACCCCTGCTCCATACATCCCTATTGGATGACTACAGGTAGATGATTGTTATGTTTGATATTAACCTCTTTGCCCTATTTGGCCAGTTATTGGTTGGGTTGATCAACGGCTCATTCTACGCCTTGCTTAGCCTCGGACTGGCCATTATCTTCGGTCTGCTGAAGATAATTAACTTCGCGCAAGGTGCACTCTATATGCTGGGTGCATTTATCGCTTTTCTTGCCCTGAAATATATGGGCATAAACTACTGGGTGGCTTTGATCCTTGTACCGATCTGCATTGGCGCGATCGGCATATTGATGGAACGCTTCCTTATCCGCCCTATCGCTAATGAAGATCACCTCTATAGCCTACTGTTAACGTTCGGCTTAGCTCTGATTATACAAGGTGCTTTTACCCATATGTTTGGCTCTTCTGGCATGTCATACGCCATTCCTGAAGAACTAAAAGGCGGCAATCGCCTGCCATTTATGTATCTGCCTAACTACCGAGCGTGGATCATTATCGCTTCCGTAATTGTTTGTTTCGGCACTTGGTGGATGATCGAAAAAACCAAACTGGGTGCCTACCTACGAGCGGGTACGGAGAACCCACAGCTGATGCAAGCCTTTGGGATCAACGTGCCATTGATCGTCACCTTGACCTTCGGTTTCGGCGTTGCTCTTGCAGGCTTTGCCGGTGTGATGGCCGCTCCAGTCTATTCTGTATCTCCTGATATGGGTTCAAACATCTTAATCGTGGTGTTTGCCATCGTAGTTATCGGTGGAATGGGTTCTATCGGTGGAGCCATCCTTACTGGCCTTGGTATGGGTATCGTGGAAGGTCTAACCAAATATTTTTATCCCGAAGCCTCTACCACCATTATCTTCTTGGTGATGGTTATAGTGCTGCTACTCAAGCCAGCCGGTTTATTCGGTAAAGAAGCTTAGGAGATCGGTATGAATAATCAAAAATTAAACATTGCTCTGCTGGTTTTAGCGCTGATCGCACCAGCAGCTCTTTACCCAGTATTCCTAGCTAAAGTCCTGTGCTTTGCACTATTTGCCTGCGCATTTAACTTATTGCTTGGATTTGTAGGACTACTTTCCTTTGGTCATGCGGCGTTTTTAGGAACAGGTGGGTACATCACCGGTTACCTCATGATCAATAGCGGTATTACACCTGAACTTGCCATTCTTGCAGGTACTGTTGCCGGCGGCTTATTAGGTGCGATTTTTGGCAAGCTTGCGGTTAAGCGCGAAGGTATCTACTTCGCCATGGTGACCTTGGCTTTGGCACAGTTAGTATTCTTCCTCTACCTACAAGCACCCTTCACTAATGGTGAAGATGGTATGCAAGGTGTGCCTCGTGGCGAACTGTTTGGGTTACTAGACCTAAGCGATAACTACACCATGTATTACTTTGTGCTGGCCATCTTTGTATTCGGTTACTGGATGATCAACCGCACCATTCATTCACCATTTGGCCAAGTATTAAAAGCAATTCGTGATAACGAAGCCCGAGCGACTTCATTGGGTTACGACGTTAATCGTTACAAATGGATTGCCTTCATCATCTCATCTGCTTTGGCTGCACTAGCTGGCTCGACCAAAACGCTGGTTTTCCAATTGGCATCGTTAACCGATGTTCATTGGCACATGTCAGGCGAAGTCATCCTTATGACACTTGTTGGCGGCGTAGGCACGATCTTCGGCCCAGTATTAGGTGCAGGCTTTATCGTCAGCATGCAGAACTACCTATCTGGTGGCGAGATGGGTAACTACATTCACATCATTATGGGCGCTGTTTTTGTGGTTTGCGTTTTGAGCTTCCGCAGCGGAATAGTCGGCCAATTCATCAAATTTAAACGTAATAACTTTAGCTAAGCGCAAAACTGAGCGTTAGCGGTAAATAGCAAGGAGAGAGACAGTGATCACTTCAGCTTTCGAAACCGATCTGGATAAAAATCTGGCCAATTATTCTGCACTGACACCTATTACGTTTATCGAACGTGCAGCTAGTGTCTATCCAGAGCGTACAGCCACTGTTCACGGCGATATCCGCCGCAGCTGGGCCGAAACCTATAATCGTTGTAAGAAATTAGCTAGCGCTTTGAAACAAAAAGGCGTCAATCCAGGCGATGCCGTTTCAATTTTAGCGCCAAACCTAGCTGAACACTTTGAAGCGCATTTCGCCGTACCTATGTGTGGCGCTGTGCTTAATTCAATCAATATCCGTCTCGATTCAGAAGCCGTTGCATTTATTTTGCAGCATGCTGAGAGCAAGGTTCTTATTACTGACCGTGAGTTCAGCTCTGTTGTTAAAGGGGCTCTTGAGCTGATGGACCAAAAACCTTTAATCATCGATATTGATGATCCGTATTGGACCGAAGGCGACTTCATCGGCGATATCAAATACGATGATTTCCTCAAGCTTGGTGACGAAAACTTCACACCGCACCACGTGAATGATGAATGGAACGCCATCACGCTCAACTACACATCAGGAACGACAGGTAACCCAAAAGGGGTTGTATACCACCATCGCGGTGCTTACCTAAACGCTATCAGTAACTCCATTTCATGGGGTATGGGCCAGCACCCTGTGTATCTGTGGACCCTACCCATGTTCCACTGCAATGGTTGGTGTTTCCCATGGACAATCGCTGCTATGGCAGGTGTTAATGTCTGCCTTCGCCATGTCCGTGCAGATCATATTTTCAATGCCATAAAAGAAGAGAAAGTTGGTTTCTTCTGTGGTGCACCTATCGTTCTGAACATGCTTAATTCCGCTGATGATGAACTTAAAGCTGGCATTGAACATCGAGTAAACGTGATGACTGCAGGTGCAGCGCCACCAGCAGCGGTTATCGCAGGTATGGAAGCCCTAGGCTTTAGCGTAACCCATGTTTACGGCTTAACAGAAACCTACGGTCCTTCTGTTGTGTGTGCTTGGCACGATGAGTGGAATGACAAAACGGCTGATGAGAAAGCGCGCTTAAAATCTCGTCAAGGTGTCAGAGCGCCAATGCTTGATGGCCTAATGGTTGCTGACCCAACAACAATGGAACCTGTGCCTCAAGATGGCGAAACAATGGGTGAGATTTTCATGCAAGGAAATCTTGTAATGAAAGGCTATCTAAAGAACCCAGAAACCACTGAGAAAGCTTTTGAAGGTGGTTGGTTCCACTCGGGTGATCTAGCGGTATGGCATGCAGATGGCTATATCGAGATCAAAGATCGTTCTAAAGACATCATCATCTCAGGTGGTGAAAACATCTCCTCTATCGAGGTAGAAGATGTTCTATACCGTCATCCATTTATCCAAGAAGCTGCGGTAGTTGCTAAGAACAACGAAAAATGGGGTGAAACACCTTGTGCTTTCGTTGCTCTAAAAGAAGGTGCCGATTGCGGTATTACAGAGAAAGAACTGATCGATTTCTGTCGTGAACATATGGCCCACTTTAAAGCACCGAAGGATATTGTTTTCGGCCCGCTACCTAAAACATCAACCGGTAAGATCCAGAAGTTCCTACTTCGTGATCGTGCCAACGGTACAGAACCTCAAAAATCATAAAACTTATAACACCAGAGTGAAAACCTAGGAGCACTGCTCCTAGGTCGGAGAGGTAAACAGATGAAAATTTTAGTTACCGTAAAACGCGTGATTGATTACAACGTAAAAGTGCGCGTTAAAGCAGACAATACCGATGTAGATCTAGCCAACGTCAAGATGGCGCTCAACCCTTTTTGCGAGATTGCTGTAGAAGAAGCTGTTCGTCTAAAAGAAGCTGGTAAAGCAGACGAGATCGTCATCGTATCGATCGGACCAAAAGCCTGCCAGGAACAGATTAGAACAGCCCTAGCTTTAGGTGCAGATCGTGGTATTCAAATTGAAACAGGTGAGCTTCCTGAATCACTGAATGTAGCGAAACTATTAAGCAAAGTGATCGATGAGGAGCAACCTGATCTGGTCATTATGGGCAAACAAGCGATTGATAGCGATAACAACCAGACAGGTCAGATGTTAGCGGCGCTAACCGATATGCCACAAGGCACATTTGCTTCAGAAGTTAAGGTCGAAGATGGCAAAGCTGTTGTTACACGCGAAGTGGACGGCGGTCTACAAACAGTCGAGCTCAAACTACCAGCAATCGTGACCACTGATCTTCGACTCAACGAACCTCGCTACGCTTCTTTGCCAAACATTATGAAAGCTAAGCGCAAGCCTTTAGCGGTCAAATCCCCTGCGGACTTAGGTGTAGAGCTAAAAAACCACACCAAGTTGTTGAAAGTCACGCCACCAGCAGAGCGTGCAGCGGGCATCCGAGTAAACAGCGTTGATGAATTGATCGAGAAACTTCAGAACGAAGCAAAAGTAATTTAAGGGGGTGATATATGACTATTCTCGTTATTGCAGAACATGACAACCGTACACTAAAACCAGTCACTCTCAACACGATTACAGCAGCGACACAAATCAGTGGTGATATTCATCTATTGGTTGCGGGCAGCAACTGTAAAGCTGTAGCCGTTTCAGCCTCAGAGATCGCTGGTGTTAGTAAAGTCTTACTTGCTGATGAGCTAGCTTATGAATACCAGCTTGCAGAAAACATGGCTAAGCTAATTACCGAGTTAGGCAAGGACTATGATCATATCCTCGCGCCAGCCACTACCTCAGGGAAAAACTACCTTCCACGCGTTGCAGCGTTATTGGATGTGGTTCAGATCTCCGATATCACCGCAGTTGAATCAGCTACTACGTTCCAGCGTCCTATCTACGCCGGTAACGCGGTCGCAACCGTAGAATCATTAGATCCGATTAAAGTTATCACCGTACGAACAACCGCTTTCGACGCTGCTGAAACAGGCAATTCGGCAGAGATCTGTGAGATATCGATTGCTCATGATGCCCAGCTATCAAGCTTTGTTAGTGAAGAGGTTGCTGAGTCTGATCGCCCTGAACTGACTGCTGCCAACATCATTATTTCCGGTGGTCGCGGCATGGGTAACGGTGAGAATTTCGGTCTGCTAGAACAAGTAGCAGACAAGCTAGGCGCTGCCGTAGGTGCATCCCGCGCAGCGGTTGACGCCGGCTTTGTTCCAAACGATATGCAAGTAGGCCAGACCGGTAAGATCGTCGCGCCAGAGCTTTATATCGCTGTTGGTATTTCAGGTGCTATTCAACATCTTGCAGGAATGAAAGATTCCAAAACCATTGTTGCTATCAACAAAGATGAAGAAGCACCTATTTTTTCCGTCGCAGATTATGGCTTAGTTGCTGACCTGTTTGACGTGATGCCAGAGCTACAAAATAAACTGTAGCTCCTTTGATGCGGGCTGGGTACTTGTCGCCTTTTTACCCAGCCCGCCTTTTTAAAGTAACAAACACGATACAACTTAAAGAGCCGCTTGGATGTTTTTATATAGCCGCTCTAATCAAGAGATGAGAGATTTATGAGCACTTATACTCCACCACTACAAGATGCCAGCTTTCTACTAAACCATCTGATCAACCTAGATCAACTATGCAGTGAACAAAACCTAGACGAAGTTAACTCTGAGCTAGCCAATGTAATCGTTGAGGAAGCAGGTAAATTAGCCTCTGATGTTTTAGCCCCTTTAAACTGGGTAGGCGACCAGAACGGCGCTACAGTTGCAGATGGTGCAGTACAAGAAACCGCAGGCTTCTCCGATGCCTATCAGCAGTTTGTCGAAAATGGTTGGGCTACGCTAACGGGTCCTGAAGAGTTTGGTGGCCAGGCGCTACCCAATGTCATAGGTACAGCCGTAAATGAACTGTGGCATTCGGCCAATATGGGCTTTGCACTCTGCCCTATGCTAAGCCAAGGCGCTGTAGAAGCTCTGATTGCGCATGGTAGCGACGAATTAAAAGCACAATACCTACCACAACTGATTAGTGGTGAGTGGACCGGTACCATGAACCTAACTGAACCCAATGCAGGATCAGATCTGGCAGCGGTAGCCTCCAAAGCCATCCCTGAAGGCGATCACTACAAAATTACGGGCCAGAAGATCTTTATCACTTGGGGTGATCACCAGATGACATCGAATATCGTGCATCTAGTGCTTGCTCGTCTGCCAGATGCACCTGCCGGTGTTAAAGGCATCTCCCTGTTTATCGTGCCTAAATATCTTTTAGATGATCAAGGCCAACCAGGCGAATTAAATGACCTAAGCTGTGTATCCCTAGAGCACAAACTGGGTATCCATGGCAGCCCAACCTGTGTAATGAGCTTTGGTGATAACGAAGGCGCAATCGGTTACCTCGTAGGTGAAGCAAACAAAGGCCTGAGCTACATGTTCACAATGATGAACCATGCTCGCCAATCGGTAGGCTTACAAGGTTTGTCTATTTCCGAGCGTGCTTACCAACAAGCACTGCAATACAGCCAAGAACGCTTCCAAGGTAGCAATCCTGATGGCAGCAAAATAGCTATCATCAATCACCCAGATGTACGTCGTATGTTGATGGCGATGAAATCAGGCAATGAAGCCATGCGCGCTCTTGCCTATACCGCAGCTGCGGATATCGACCGCGCACATCATGGCGATCAAACCAGCAAATCGCGAGTAGAGTTTTACACGCCTATTGTTAAAGGCTGGATGACTGAACTGGCACAAGAGCTAACATCACTGAATATCCAGGTTCACGGCGGCATGGGTTTCATCGAAGAAACTGGTGCGGCGCAACATTACCGTGATGCACGTATTTTACCGATTTACGAAGGTACTACAGGAATCCAAGCCCTTGACCTTATTGGTCGTAAAACACTGTTTGATAAAGGCGCTGCGCTAACGCAACTGCAAGCCGATGTTCAAGCCACAACTGAACTTCTACTTCACTCAGGTTCAGAAGCCCTGCAAGAGCTTGGTAAAAAACTAACCACTGCTCTTCGAGATGCGACCTCTGCCGGTCAATTTATCCTAGAAAATGCAGGCAGCGATAAACAACTTATGGGCAATATCAGTGTCGATAACCTCATGATGATGGGCTACCTAACCGGTGGCTGGCTACTAGCGCAAGGCGCCATCAAAGCTGAAGAGCTAAAAGGCGCGGATAACGACTACGGCGATGATTTCCTTAACGCTAAAGTTTCTACCGCATTGTTCTTTGCTGACCATTACCTACCAAGAGTAAGCCAACATGCTGCAACCCTGCAGACTGGCTTAAATCATACTTTTGCTTTGGATATTGAACAGCTTTAGACCTCTACTTTTACGCTCTTCACGATGGTGGTGTTACCACTCCGGAGCTGTTGGGCTCCTTTAGGCTTAAAGGCCTCTTTGCCCTCCTTTTAGGAGGGCTTTTTTATATATATCTATCAATCAATTAGACCTTAAAGACTAGTATTAATAATAAACATCTGAACATTTTTTACCCATCAATTTGTTGCGCTGCACAATTGTTTGTGTCATATATGTTTAATCGAAGTACGAGATAATCGTACCAACAGTGGCGACCGAACAGACGGTCAATGACTTACGAGCCCACTGATCGCGGCCAATAAAAATAATTACATGTCGCTCCAGAAACCGAACGAAAGACACTGGAGACCAGAACATGAGCACTAATACAACGGGAATAGAACATACCTATCCAGAAAATGTTCGCTTGATTTCGACCACAGATACTCAGGGAATTATCACCTACGCGAATCCTGAATTTTGTGAAGTTGCTGGTTACTCCCAAGAAGAGCTGATTGGTCAACATCACAACATCGTCCGACACCCTGATATGCCCAAAGCAGCTTTTGGCGACCTTTGGCACCATATGAAGAATGATCAGCCTTGGATGGGCATGGTTAAGAACCGCTGTAAAAACGGTGATCATTACTGGGTTCAAGCTTATGTCATGCCTATCTACAACGATAAAGGCGAGAAAAGCGGCTACCAATCGGTGCGTACGCGACCAACAAGTTACCAGATCGAACGAGCTGAAAAAGTTTACGCAAAACTTAATAGCTCCCCTAACAAAACCGTTAAAGGAAAAAGCCTAGCTTCCCGCATTTTAGCAACAACGGCGATTACTAGCCTTTCCATGGCTGCTTGCACACTTTTACCTTTTGAATCTTTTCTCCAATACATAGCGATGTTCATCGTGTTTACGATCGCTATGTTTACGATGTATCGCCATACGCACCACCTCTCTGAAATTGCATCAACTGCGGATGGCATCTATGCTAATCCACTGGCGCAATTAGTAATGGCTGAAAACATGCATGAGCAAGGCTCAGTAGAGCTAGCAACACGAATGATGCAGGCCCGCTTAAGAACGGTAGTTGGCCGCGTTGAGGACAGCATCAAAACCCTCAATGAGGTTATGCATGAAACCGATGACGCCGTCGCTCAAACAACTTCGGGTATTCATCAGCAAAATGCTGAAAGCGACATGTTGGCCAGTGCAGCCACTCAAATGTCAGCCACAGCACATGATATTGCCGATAACACGGCGCAAACTTCTTCAGCTACTCAACATGCATCTGATCTGGCCGAGCAAGGCAAAAATAATATCAGTGTCATGTTAGAAGGTATTTCAGAGCTGGTAAGCGATGTACAAGCGGCGTCCGCATCTTCTGATGAACTTAAACATCAGGCTCATTCGATTGAACAAATTATCAATATCATCAATGAGATCGCTGAGCAGACTAATCTGCTCGCGCTAAATGCCGCGATTGAAGCGGCTCGAGCTGGTGAACAAGGACGTGGATTTGCGGTAGTCGCGGATGAAGTAAGAACTTTGGCACAACGTACACAATCATCCACCAGCGAAATTCGAAATACTATCGATTCGATACAGAAGCAGGTTGAAGAAACAGCTAACGCGATGGAGCGTTGTTCAGGTCAAGCACACAAAGGCATTGAACTTGCGAAAGAAGCTAGTCATTCATTTGATCAAGTTTCTCATGCCATGACTCAGGTTTCAGATCGATGCCTACAGGTTGCCAGCGCATCCGAACAACAAAGTGCCGTTTCAGATGAGATCAGTAATAGCATTTTGAGCATTAGAAATGTGGCTAGCTCCAATATGGATGCGGCGGATAAGACAAACCACGCTTGTGACAATCTGAAAGTGCTGGTTAAAGACCTTAATTCTCTGATGAAGACCTTCACCGCCTAGGTGCAGTCATGCATGTTGAATTAGCCACCAGACTTTCTCCGCCAGCGATCAACCACGTAGCCTTGCTGGTTGCGGCTTTAATTCTAGCCTTATTACTCGTTCCGCTATGGTATGAGATAAGGCTAAGCCGCTCGCGAGGGTTAATTTCAAAAATATCGTCAGAACTAGAGGAACTGCTAAACAACGAGCCAGTCCCTACCCTGCTCTGCACTCAAGATGCTATTTTGGGTATGAATGGTTCGGCAAAAGAGTTGTTCAATCTTTCCCCTCTGACAAAGCCTCATCGCGTAAAAAGCATCTTTCATCATCTTCCAGAAGAGCTCCATTCGGGTTTAAAACAGGGTTTCCAACACAGCCGTGTATTTAGTTTGACCCATGGTAACAGTGGTCCCCTGTCGGATATTACTGTCCATTGCACACCTAATAATGAAAACCGCTATTTAATCCGTTTACTTAAAACAGAAGCGATTAAAAAGCATGATCGTTATCGCAAAATTAAAGAGAATATAAACCAACTTTCAACCGGCGCTGTTATTACTGACGTTAACCTCAAAGTCATTGAAGTAAATACTCAATTCGAGAAGATCACCGGTTATTCAAATGCAGATATTGTTGGCCATCATATTTCCAATCTAAGCTCAGACAATAACAAGGATATCTATGAATCTATGTGGAAGGAGATATCCCGAACAGGTGTATGGTCTGGCGCTTTATGGAACGTCAAAAAAGAGGGGGAAGAATATCTACAACATCTTACGATCAGTGAGATCACAAACAACGACGGCATTGTCACTCATTACCTGGGGACTCTCTCAGACCTATCGCAAATTTATAGCATTGATAGCCTAGGTAATAGCTCATCAGTAAAGTTAATCCCGCGAATTAAGCAACTCGAAGTAGAGTTTGAATTGCTGTTGAATAATGAAGGAAGCGCAAAAGTTATTGTTCTCGACATACAACGCTTCAATACGATTCGTAACACTTATGGAACAGATATCGCCGAAAAGTTAGTCGAAGACGTTATTAAAAGAATATCGCAGACTTGCTCTGATAAAGACTATCTTGCTCAAATTGGTAGCGATGAAATCGCCATTCTTTGCAGTAGCAGTTCTCTGTACGTAAATATGCTATTGCATGAGATTAAACAAGTTATCAGCACCCCTTTCTGTATCGACGGTACTGAGGTATCCATCTCTGCTCATATTGGTTTAGCTTCTGCACCAGAACACGGTAAAAATTTAGCTGAAGTTACTAACGCGGCCACCATGGCGTTAAATTCGAAGAAAGATATAAAACAAGGGGCGATAGCGGTTTATACCCCTGCACTCAAAAAAGCATCAGTCGAAAACTTAAAAATAGAAGCCCAATTGCGGAATGCCATCAGCAGTGATGGCCTATCTCTTGTTTACCAGCCAATCTTCAACCAGCAAATGCAACTCGAGAAAGTAGAAGCCCTTTTACGTTGGACTCATTCAGAACTAGGACCCATTTCACCTGCACGCTTTATCCCCCTCGCAGAGGAAACGGGTTTAATCCGAGAGATTGGCGAATGGGTTATCAACGAAGCCTGCAGACAGCTCGGTGTCTGGCAAGAGATGGGGATTAAAACCTTCCCTGTAGCCATTAACCTTTCCGGTTACCAACTCAGCGATTACAACTTAGCCGATAGAATTAAGCATGCTTGTAAGCAATATAACTTGCAGCACGATCAACTGATTCTCGAAGTCACTGAATCTGTATTGATGGAACAGATGGAAACCGGAAAATCGATTCTTGAAGAGCTATCAAAAGCGGGCTTCAGTATCGCAATTGACGATTTTGGAACCGGTTACTCTTCTCTCGCTTACTTGAACCAATTCCCTGCCAGCATTCTGAAAATTGATCGAAGCTTTATCAACGATATCGGGACAGACTCTGATATGTGCGTACTCGATTCCATTATTCAACTGGCTCACAATCTAGATCTCCAGATCGTTGCCGAAGGTATCGAAACCCAAAATCAACTGGCATACCTTCAGAACAAAGGCTGCCAGAACTACCAAGGTTTCCTTCTTTCTAAACCTTTAACGCCAGAAACTCTGCAGCAGCAAAGCTTTGCTCTAGACTAATAACTCCGTAACCTTTTGCTTCACTTCAGAAAAGCGGACACGTTCGCAAGAACCAAAGCCTGATAGCTGCCTTGCTTTTACACGTGTGAGTAAAGGAACACTGATCCCCATTAGAAAACGACAAGCTACGCCTACAGTCAGGCGAATACTTTTACTATTAAACAGCTGATTTAATTCGTCCAAAAAGCCCATTAGCTTTGCTTCACTTGGTAGCTCTGGAACAGAAGAATAACTTAAGGTTGCAGGTTCACCACGACAGGCCGAGCAATGGCCACACTGCTCAGGCGCTTGTTGGTCATCAAAATAACGCGCTAAATTTGAAGTTAAGCACCGATCCAATTCAAAAAAGCGAATTAACTGTGCAATCCGCTGAACTTCCTTCTCCTCTTTCTCGTTAAAGTAATCAGCAAGGGATTGAGCCAAATTAGGTTCAGCAAGTTTATTGCTATCGACGGAAAAGACTTCAGTAATTTTCTTGGTTTCAAGCACAATCAATTGCTGCTCTTGCAGATACTCCATCGCCGAAACAACCCGCTGCCGATCACAACCATAATGCTGATAAAGGCTTTCAAAATCTAAATTTCCCCACACTTTTTTAAACTGGGTATGTTGGAAAATAGCTTCGATAAACTGACGTCGTTCATCTTTAAAACGCTCTAATATCACAGGCTGTTCAACCAAGAACTTGTACTTAAAATCAGCAAAATAGGAGTATTTAGGTTGAATAACACCTCGAAGCTCTAACTGAACCAACAAGGTTTTTAGCGGAAGTTGACGGATATTCGCAGCGTTAGATAATGGAGATATTTGCATCTCCCATTGCTGACCGCTCTCCTCATCCCGAATATTGTTGATCACATATTCGATGCCCGATAGCTCTGGCGTATCACCGTATACGAAACTTTCTACCGTATTAATGCCATCTAGATTAGCCAAAGTAATACAGTGAGACAGCTGCCCATCTCTACCGGCCCGACCTATCTCCTGACTGTAGTTTTCAATCGATTTAGGTAGGTCATAATGGATCACGAAACGTACATCGGACTTATCAACACCCATACCGAAGGCAATTGTTGCGACTACAACACCTATCCTGCCAGCCATAAAATCGGTTTGGATTTGATGCCTTAACTCATTTTCTAAACCTGCATGATATGCCACTGCAGCTATTCCTTGCTGCTGTAAGTAACTGGCAACCTCCTCTGCTGTTTGTTGCAAAGTGACGTACACAATACCTGCGCAGCTTTGCGCAGCAACAACTTGAGCGAGCTGATCCTTTTTATCTGCCTCATTAACAGGCAATACCGTTAAATCCAAATTCGAGCGATAAAAGCCAGTCTGAACTATATGCTCCGCAACAATATTAAAGCGCTGCGCCATATCCCTTTTAACTTTACGCGTTGCAGTAGCTGTCAGTAACAACACTGTTGGGATATTGAGCTGCTGACAATACTGCGGCAATTTCAGATAGTCAGGGCGGAAGTTATGTCCCCACTCAGAGATACAATGCGCCTCATCCACTACCAACATTGAGATTGGCACAGAGCTTATAAACTCTCGAAAGCGTTCATTTTTAAACCGCTCAACAGAGACCATTAAAATCTTAATTCTGCCTTGACGAATATCCTGCATAACCTGACGGTTTTCATCAGGTGTCAACGTCGAATCTATACTTGCCGCAGCAATCCCTTTCTCTTTTAAAAAAGCTAACTGATCTTTCATCAGCGCTAATAACGGCGATACAACCAAGGTCAAATTAGGTAGATGAATCGCCGTAAATTGATAGCAAAGCGATTTGCCTGCACCCGTTGGAAATACTGAGAGTGTCGATTGACCATCAAGTAACTGACGAATGGTTTGCTCTTGCCCATCCCGAAATTGATCAAACGAAAAATGTTGTTGTAGCGATTGTTGCAGATCCATAGAAAATTCCTTAGCGCTAAATCCATTTAGCGATGCTTGTGAAGTTATTTGGAACTATACGTGAGGCAATAGCTATCAAGCAAAATGAAAACACTTGCTCATCAAGACTCTAGTGCTTTATGGCACGTTTAGTGCTGTACAATAAACAGACAATAAAAACTAAAGGAAACTTTAATTATTTAGACATATTTAAGTGCAAAAATGCTGCACAAGCACAATGAATGTGCAATGGAGCTGATTATGGAAATTAATAAGTACTCTTCGGTCATTAGATCTCTTGTTATCGATGATAACTTCACTGCTTGGGCATCCGCCAAAGATAAGCCTTTATTCTGCGCTCAATTAGCAGGACTTGAGGGTGAACACCCTATTATCAAAGAGATCGTTTCTGGGGCTATCAATCAGATATTTTCAAGAAAGGCAGAAATTAGAGGGCATGATGTCATTTAATTAGCCTTTGTCCGCTCTAGTCTACTGACAAATGTACTTCGCTTGCTCAGATCTTGATTAAGAACCATATTTTTGTGGATTAGTTGGCCGCACATCCTAAATGCGGGTTTCCAGTTTGGCTCTGAAACGGTAGAATTTTCTTCTTTTTTATCAGTGTATGGAATATCGCAATGGGTCGAGCCTATCAAAACCGTAAAGAGTCGATGGCAAAAACATCCGATGCTAAGGCTAAGGTTTACAGTAAATTTAGCCGTGAAATCTATGTTTGTGCGAAAGCAGGCGGCATCGAAGTCGAAGGAAACCTTGCATTAGCAGGCTTAATCGAACGTGCTAAAAAGGCCCAAGTGCCTGCTCACGTAATCGACAAAGCACTAGATAAAGCTAAAGGTGGCGGCGGTGAAGATTTCTCTGAAGCTCGTTACGAAGGTTTTGGTCCTGGCGGCTGTATGGTTATCGTGGAATGTCTAACAGACAACCCTAACCGTACCTTCGGTGATGTACGTAACTGCTTTAACAAAACCAAATGTAAAATTGGTTCTCAGGGCAGCGTAAGCCACATGTTCGACCACAGTGCGATCTTCGTATTCAACGGTGATGACGAAGATGCTGTGCTAGAAGCACTAATGATGGAAGATGTAGACGTAACAGATATCGAAGCTGAAGACGGCAAGATTACTGTATTCGCGCCTCACACTGATTACTTTAAAGCGAAGAAAGCACTTCAAGAAAACATTGAAGGTCTTGACCTAGACGTTGATGAGATCCAATTTGTACCTCATAACGGCTCACCTGTCTCTGCTGACGACCTACCAATGTTCGAGAAGTTTATCGATATGCTAAATGATCTGGACGACGTTCAGAACATTTATCACAACGCTGAGATCTAATCTCTCGCTAATTCTAAAAAGCCTGCTTATTCAGCAGGCTTTTTTATTGCCTGAATTAGCTTAACCCGATAAAAAAAGCGCCGTTTACTCACGTAAACAGCGCCCAAAATCAGACCTTTCGTAAATAACAGAACCCAAACTTTCCTATGACATATCGAAAGGCCTTCCCATCTTGCAGGATGTATCTATTGACTGTGCTGCGTCTAGAAAAGTTCCATTAGTTAAATAGATTTTTTCTACAGACTTCGAATACAAATGCAATATGGGAAAATAGTATCGCCAAACAAAGGACCCGTTTACCGACCAATAAATAAACAGGCCCTTAGAAGGGTTACTTCATATTGTTCATTTCTTTGAATTTAGCCATCAAAGCAACAGGCTGCTTTTTCTTGTTGTTTTTGTTTAGAACAAATACAACTGTCTGGCCTTGAGGACCCGCTGCGATCTGAGTGAAACGGTATGGTGCTTCACCTACAGTACGTACGTCTTCCATATCTTCAAGAGTACTGAAAACATATAGACGGCCATCTTCGCCACGCATTTCGCCGTAGAAGCTTTCTGCACCAGCCATTTCGCCATTAAACATATCGATACTCGCGATACCAGACATTTTCTTTTTGTCTGCGCCAGTTAGACCGAATACCAATGTTTCGCCCTTAGGACCACCACCAATAAACACTTTACGGTAAGAAGTTTCGCCAACTGTTAGGAAAGACTGATAAGTTGCGAAATCGTCAAAAACGTAGTGACGACCTTCGTGAGAGACTTCGTATAGGTCATCATTATTTAGTTGAGCAACTTCTTTAGTTTCTTCCTGTTTCGCCTGATTTGTGTGGCAACCAGTTAGAGCAATCATTGCGCTTGCAACAACAGCGCCTGCGATCAGTTTTTTCATGGGGTGAGCCTCAATAAGTTCTTATAAAAAATATCAGGCGAAACTTTACCGAGACTCTATTACAGGAAGATGTCAGTTTGATTCATCTAACCAACTGAATGATATAAAGGTCGTTAAGAGTACTAACGCAAAGATAATATGAGGGGATGGTAGAACTAGGCATAAGCTGAGGACGAGAATCCAAAGAAACTTAATTTTATTTTTCTTTGCTCGATGTTTAGCGGTAAACAAGCGCCGATAGAAATGGTCTTTATCCGGCGTCTTATCTCTCATCCATACCGGCGCCATAAGCATAAGAAAGAATTTTAACAAATGATGAAACAAAGCATTCACCCACCGAATACAAAAAAGGCCTGTAACACAGGCCTTTAAAGCATAGCTAAGCTACTAATAATCTGCCACACGATAGAGTACAGAATCATGGTAGCCAGTTGTTACCGGTATTACCCCTGATAGCTTAGCGTTTAATTCAGGATCGCCACTGTCTACTATTAACGGGCGGCCTTCTAATTCGCGAAGTTTTGTTTTGGTCGCAATCACATTGATATTTTCTTTGCCGATTCGCTTAAGCAATGCAGGGCTCAGCTGTTGATTACCACGTCCGACAATGTGCCCTTGACCACCGATCAATGTAATAACAAGTTGGCAAGGTTCACCTTCTGTTAAATCCAGCAGTTGCTGTGCTGTACAGTCTGAAGCAACGATCTCATTATCTTTAATCAGGTCAACCCCTAACAAGGTATTTGGTAAACCCAACTGTTCCATAACAGCTGCCACTGTAGAACCCGACCCCATGACATAGTATGAATCGGGATCCATCTTTTCGATCACATCTGCGGCAATATCATCCAACACCAACTCTTCGGATTCTTTGCCGCCATTTTTTACGTGCTGCAAAAAACGATGCTCTTGAGGGACAACTAGTTCGCCATAATATTTTGCCCGCACACGCCCTTCCCGGAACGCCTCTTCATCAATATCACGGACTTCCTGATCACCTAAGGTAACTAACTCGCCTTTTACCAGCATGGCAACAATTTCACCCGCAGCTTTAGGCGTAACGGCATAAACACCCGAGTGTATTTTTACACCTGCAGGAACACCTAGAACCGGTACTTCACCGGCAATCGATTCGCAGATATTACGAGCGGTGCCATCACCACCGGCAAACAGGATGATATCAACCCCTGCAGCAACCAGATCTTTGGCAGCTCTTAAGGTGTCTTCTGTGTGAGTATTACCTGATTCGATCTCACCAACGACTAGCGGTTCAAACCCTGCTTTAACGGCAATCTCTTCGCCCATTTCAGCAGGGTAGGTAATAACTTGGATATCTAAACCTTGAAGTACTTCCAAAGCCTGAAGGGTACGTAAGCCTGCTTTAGGCTCAGCACCTAGTTCCAGAGCTTTCTTCGCGGTCTCCTCACCGTCACTTCCCTTAAGCGCGACACTGCCGCCAACTCCTGCTAAAGGGTTAATAATAAGACCGAGTTTAAACACCTATGATCTCCAAATTACCGGTTTCAATTAAAAATTGCTGGTATACAAAAGCAGCCAGAATCAGATGGGTGTCATCATCCATCTCTTCAAATTCAACACCGTGGCTCACCACTTTGGCTAAACCATCTTCTGCCGCTTGCACACTTCTTATTACAACAGGGGTTAATACCACCTGATCGGCACCTGCTACTTGAAAGCGCGTCGTGACAAATAACTTGTCACCTTGTTTACCTAGGGTAACAGGCGCATCTATACAGGCACCTTTGATACTAATATCAGTACAGTAAGCATTGATTGGCCAATCTAATCTTAGCCCTTTTCCCAACTCGAATTCATCAATCGACACCATCAAATTAACAGGCACGCGCGTATGACTTCGAATACGCCTAACCTCAGTATCGGTTGGATATTCAAGGTGCCAATAAGCAAACGGGCTGGTCTGTATTTTGAGTAACTTAGCACTGAAGGCACAGATAAAGTTACCACTCATCAAACGGACGGTCACTCGCGAACCCACGTTAATGGAATTCGAGGTACGTGGTGCTGAAACCATCATGCTGCCATTTTCACGATAGCCTAATAGCTGGACCGAATAACGCCCACGCGGAGTACGTGTTTCTATCTGGACCTTTTCCCCCACTTTGGGGTTCAGTTCAGCAAGAGTTTTAACGGATTTTAACTGTGCTAACGCTTCGGTCATTCAGGGTTCTTATAACTGCATTAATAAAGGCTATAGCTTAAGGGATTTAGGGTTAGTCTGCGAGCTGAAAACCCAGTGCCGATAGTTCTTTTGGATTCGTTGAATTAGCAACCGTTAGAGATGAAAACTCACGACGTACTCGATACTGCTTACGAAGTTGATCAAACGCTAGTTTTTGTTCGGTTTCTGGCAATTCCAACGTAGCTCTCAAGAGCTGATCATCCACCTGTGGATCATAAATCAGCGTCATTAATTCTAACGCGGTTAAACTCCCCTGCTCCTTAAATGACAATTCAGCCTCTGGAAGAAAATCGGTCAAAGGCTCTTCACACTCCACCTGCAAATACTTACATAGCGCTTGATATAGCATGTAAGTGCCCCGAATTTTTCCATCGAGGCTATAACCGGCAATATGGGGTGATACAAATTCGCAACGAGCTGCTAACTCTGCATTGACTGCAGGTTCGTGCTCCCAAACATCTAAGGCAATAAGCAGATCAGAACGCTGCTGGCCAACTTTAAGCAAAGCAGTGTTATCAATCACAGGGCCACGTCCTGCATTAATAACAATCGCATTTTCACCTAGTTTCTGGAGTTGCTCAGTCGACAGCAGGTGCTTGGTCGGGTGATCACCATCTAAGGTAAGCGGAGTATGCAAACAAAGGACATCAGCTTGCTCGAGTAGGGCATCTAGATCAGAAAAGCCAGATTCAGATTCAGCACGCGGGGGGTCATTTAGCAAAACCTTGAAACCTAACTTTTCAAAACGCTTCTGCAAACGGCCGCCAACATTACCTACACCAATAATGCCATAGGTTCTTTCCTTAGGAGCAAACTGATATTTAGCCGCCAGTTGATAGATAACACTTAATACATATTCCACAACAGCATCGGCATTACAGCCGGGCGCATTGGCAAACGCGATATCATTGTCTTCCAGATAAGTCTTATCGATGTGGTCTGTACCTATAGTCGCTGTACCGACAAACTGAACCCGGCTACCCTTTAACAGCGCTTTATTCACTTGAGTGATAGAACGAACTAAAAGTACGTCAGCATCTGAAAGTTGCTCTGCGGATAAGCCTCGACCAGCACAGAGTTTTACTTCCCCAAAACGAGAAAAAATAGCCTCAGCCATAGGCATATTCTCATCAGCCAAGATTTTTAGTTTCCGGTTCAACAATTTATCTATCTCCAGTCTTTACAAACCGCGCGATATCAGGCTCAATGCGCGGTTTTCATTGGCTATCAGCGGGCAAAACCTGCTGTCATTCTACGGATTACATCAGTTTGATCATACGCTGGCAAAAACAACAGGAATACTACATCGTTCGGATGTACCAAGACCTGGTCGGTGATTGGATTGTAACCCAAAGTTGGGGCAATTCGACTGACGATAAAAACGAGTGTAATCAAACAGTTGCCAAATCATATCAAGATGCTCGTTTTATTGTGAGAGAAATTCGTAAGCAATTAAAATCTGAGGGTTTTAGGCTTATTGCTCGCAAGGAGACCCAACTGGGATTTGAATTTGACCCTATCCATATAGATACACCCAAAAAACATGCCCTACTGTTTTCAGAAAAATTATTCTGAGCGCATTCCCTTCTATATTCCCCTACCACCGATAAAAATCTCTACTAAAGTACAGCATTTACCCTATTTTTGTGATGATATATTCGTGTATATAAGCTTGTAATACAGGCAGTTAGGGTTGTATCAAGAGATTTCTATAAACTCTTGTAGCCGTAACTATCTCCTCCCCTAAATAACAACAAAATAGGGACATTGCATGAATGGGTCCATTTCTAGCTTTTACTTTAAAAGTTTTTTTGTGGCAGTTTTTATTATTGTCATTGCTGGCGCAGCATCATTCTATTTAGGAGTCGACAGCACTGCACTGATCATTCTGATCGTCACCGCTCTTTTAGCATCAAGCCTTTCAATACTAGTGTTACACAACTCAGTTTTAGGAAAACTGAGCAAAGAAGCCTCTCTAGTTAATGCTAATAAAACTGACGAATTAGAATTACTCCCGACTTTATTTGGCGACCTCTTCAGTAATCGCCAAGGCAATGAAGATGTCAGCGCAAAACTGTCCTCCAGTGCCAACGCCAACGCTGTTGCAGCAGCAGAGGTTTCCTACTCTGCTGATACCCTAAAAACTAAACTCGACAATCAAGTTCAAGAAGTCTCTCAAATTGCACAGAACTCTGAAGAGATGACTGTGACTGTCCAACAGTCTGCACAACAAGCTGAAATTGCCGCAGATATGGCAATCCAAGCCAAAACCACAGGGGCCGAAGGCCAACAAGCGCTAACAGAAGCGATGGGTAACATTCGCGAGCTTAACTCTCAAGCCGCTGAGACATTAACACTCATCGAGCAGCTGAATGAGAAATCTCTGAAAATCCAAGATGTGACCAAGGTTATTGAAGAGATTGCTGAGCAAACCAACTTGCTTGCACTTAACGCAGCAATCGAAGCTGCTCGCGCTGGTGATCATGGACGAGGCTTTGCCGTAGTTGCCGACGAGGTAAGACAACTCGCTTCCAGAACAGCCAGCGCTACTGGTGAAGTAGAAACTATTGTTGATGAGATCCGCGCTGAAACTCAGCAAGTTGTTGCTCGGATTAAAACGCTGTCTAGTGATGTTGAAAGTGGCACTGAAGCGATGGAACTTATCAGCAATCAACTAGGGGGGATTTCAGAACAATCTTCCGCTGTAGAAGAACAAATCTCAGTTATCGCCGAAGGCGCTCGTGCCAATCGCCAGAACTTAGAAGTCATCTTTAACTCTCTGCAAACGGTTCGCCATGAACTGGAAGAAAGTGATGTAGAGGTTAGCCAACTTGCGACTCAAGCATCAGCGTTGATGGAGGCTGCTGAAAGATCCAATGCGATCTTAGCCGCATCCTCAGACCAAAACTTCCATCAACAGTTCTATCAGATTGCACGTGATACTGCTGATCAAGTAGCCGAATCATTCCAACAAGCACTATCTTCAGGGCAAATGCATGAAGGTAGTTTATTTGATCGCAACTACGTACCCGTAAATGGTACTAATCCGCAAAAATATACAACGCAGTTTGATAAATATTGCGATCAAATTTTACCAGGTATTCAAGAGCCAGCGCTTTCTCGTCATAACAAAATGGTCTACGCCATTGTGACCGACCCGAACGGCTATGTCCCAACTCACAATAATCAGTTTGCTAACCCACCGACAGGTAACTTTGAAACCGATCTTGTAAAAAGCCGAAGTAAACGCCTGTTTAATGACCGCACGGGCGCACGTTGTGGTTGCCATACCGAAACCATGCTTCTACAAACTTATAAGCGTGATACCGGTGAAATAATGCACGACCTATCGGTACCTATCTTTATCAATGGTCGCCACTGGGGTGGTTTACGCATAGGTTATTGGCCAGAAAATCACTAGTTAAACTTTCTAAAAAAGCCGCTTTCATAGCGGCTTTTTTTACACCTGAAACAATTTATTACTTAAGATTAAGTGCATATAATCTAATCATATAACGCGCATGGCGTTTGTCCGTGCTGATATCCCTTTAAAACCAATAATATAGATTGCGGGAAGAAGATGAAGAAATTTGAATTTTCCGAGATGCCAAATAAAGAGGGTTTCTTCGGTCAATTTGGTGGGCAAGAGATCCCACCAGAACTTAAAAAAATCATGGATGAGATCAACGACGCCTACGAAGAGATCCGCCAACAACCGGAATTCCAACAAGAGCTAGACACGCTATTTGCTGACTATGTTGGCCGTCCAAGTCCGATCTATCATGCAAAACGTCTAAGTGACAAATTAGGTGGCGCACAGATCTACCTAAAACGTGAAGACCTGAACCACACAGGTGCACATAAGATCAACCACTGCCTAGGTGAAGCCCTTCTTGCAAAATATATGGGCAAAACTAAAGTGATCGCCGAAACAGGTGCTGGCCAACACGGCGTTGCTTTAGCAACGGCCTGCGCACTCGTAGGCATCCCTTGTGAAATTCACATGGGCCAAGTAGATATTGAGAAAGAGCACCCTAACGTCACCAAAATGAAAATTCTTGGTTGTAAGTTAGTACCCGTCACTCAGGGTACCGCGACATTGAAGGATGCGGTGGATAGCGCATTTGAAGAGTACCTAAAAGATCCCGTTAACTATATCTATGCAATCGGCTCAGTGGTCGGTCCTCACCCTTTCCCGAAAATGGTCCGCGATTTCCAAAGTGTTATTGGTAACGAAGCACGCGAACAGTTCCAAGCGAAAAAGGGCCAGCTACCAAATTACATCACCGCTTGTGTAGGTGGTGGTTCAAACGCAATGGGGTTATTTACCGCATTTTTGAATGATGAAGCGGTCAATATTGTTGGGGTTGAACCTGCAGGGAAAGGCTTAGACACCTCAGAGCATTCAGCAACATTGACTCTTGGTAAACCAAGCTCTCTTCACGGCATGAAATGTTATGTCCTTGAAGATGACAATGGCGAACCTTTACCTGTTCACTCAATTGCCTCAGGCCTTGATTACCCTGGTGTAGGCCCTCAGCACAGCTACCTTAAAGAGCTCGGACGCGTTGAATACGAAACCGCTTCTGATCAAGAGTGCCTAGATGCCTTTATGACCCTATCTCAGGTTGAAGGCATTATACCTGCACTGGAAAGCTCTCATGCTGTTGCATGGGCAATGCGTAAAGCACCTGAACTTTCAAAAGACCAAACCATCCTTGTAAACCTATCAGGCCGTGGCGATAAGGACGCCGATTACGTCGCAGACAAACTGGGGCTGTAACCATATGTTCGATGGTGCAACAGATTTCTGTTGCACCCGCCCCACTTACAAGCCCTCATGCAACTTGAAGTTGTTTTTCCTTAACTAAATTTTTCCATTCTAAACGATCACTAAAATGCAGCAGTTTTAACTCACCAGAATAATCTTCTATAAGCGCCGAGCAGTTCTCAATCCAATCACCGGTATTTGCGTAAACCACATCGGTTGCGTCGTCATATTCTGGGTAATGAATATGACCGCAAATCACTCCATCAAAACCACGTCTTTTAGCTTCAGCCTTACACTCGGTTTTATAACGGTGGATAGCATGCTTAGCTCCGCGAATATTATCTTTGACCTGCCCTGCTAAAGAGTAAAACGGACGGCCACTGATTTTCCGTAATCGATTGGACCAGCGATTTAGGAACAGTAGGAAGTCATACGCTAAATCACCTGCCCACTTTGTCAGCCAAGTGTGCTTCATATACGCATCCATGGCATCGCCATGCATGATTAAAAATCGCTTATCCTTAACGGTCTTAAATTCATGTTCATGAATGATCTCTATAGGCCCGAAACATTGACCGTCAAAGTGACGCAAAGGGTCATCATGATTACCAGGCACGTAAATAACACGCGTACCCTGGTCAGCGAGCTCATAAAGTTTTAAAAGTATTCGATAATGTTCTTCAGGCCAGAACAGTCGGCGCTTCAATGACCATAGATCGACAATATCCCCAACCAAATACAAGGTTTCACATTTGATTGAAGATAAGAATTGATACAGATAATCAGCCTTACAGTCTTTGAAACCGAGATGAACATCGGAGATAAAAATAGTACGAGCATTGATAAGTACAGACACGGTCATAAATTCTCTCTTTATGAGTTATGACCAGTCTGAAAAACTATCGTGACAACTTTCTAACGAAAAGATGAAAAATTGGTGACGCTGAACCGAAAAAGAATCGCCAAAGTTTTCTTAATGTTATTTCTAAGAACCGGGGTAACAAAGAAAGGATACTTAATCGGCTGAGAAGCTATATTCCCGCTCGATCTTAACCACTTGCACTGTATAAGCGCTATACCAATGTTTCTGCCCCTGTTGTTGCGCTAAGTGATGTTCGGGATCTTTTTTCCAAGCTAATATATCGGCTTCGTTTTCCCAGTAAGAGATAGCAATTTCTTGCTCCCCTTCTGTTACTGCAACAAAATCCAGACAGCCATACTTTTCAAAAGCCAACTGACGCATTCGCGCGACAGTTTCTAAATATTGTTCGTCCTGTTTTCCTGTATTTGCTCGAAAGATAACTGCGTACACAACTGAACCTCTATGCTTTATGGCCTATCAATAAAGAGCTGAAGTAGATCATCACTGACCCTGATATCCGCTGAACCCACCGACCTGCGGAAGAGTGCTTACTGCGAGCTTTTAGTTTATCAATCATCAACGTCATACCGATAAACCAAAAAGCAATAATGACTGCATGGATAGCCACTAGAACAAAAGCGCCTAGATAACTGGACGAGCCAAATTGAACGAATTGCGGGAATGCCGCTAGATAAAACATCGAAACTTTCGGGTTTAGTAACTGAGTCAAGAAGCCTTCGATAAAGCTTCCAAGTAAAGATTTAGCCCTTTTGTTATTCGCTGTATGTTGAGCATCTGCTTGATCAATTACCGGAGTCAAAAAAGATTGGTAGATCGCTTTAGCGCCTATATAGAACAGATAGAGTGCACCCAGTAATTTGATTACAAAGAATAATTCAGCAGACTGGAGCAGGATTGCGGACAATCCCAAAATTGAAAAAGCGCCATGAAAAAATGTAGCGGTAAACAAACCCAGGACATTAGCAAAAGAAGCTGCACGACCCTGAACAGAGGCTGTTTTTACAATTAATACACCATTAGGACCTGGTGAAATCACTAGCAGTAGAGCAACGATTGAAAAGGTTATTATCTCTTGCATACCCACCCCCTCTTTTTTGAAGTACGAAATTATAACACAGAGAATTTAAGCAAAAAAAAACCGGATCCCCTTGGGGGTCCGGTTAAGCAATTTGCTTCAATGACAAGAGCCATGTGCTTGTAGCTTCTGCGGAGGCAGATGTGCTAACACATACACGAACATGCAATATCGCTAGTGCATGGCGGCCTAGCTAGTGAGGGGAGCCTGCCGCCTGCCGTGTTGATATTCATAATATATGAATGAGAATGATTTGCAACAATATTAACAATAAAAAATTAAAATATTTTCACTGCATATGTTGTACTCCTGCTAAGAGTACAACTGGACTTTGTCCGCTACTAAATCAATATCTACTGTAAGGGGCTTATCTGTCGACCGCCTACCCTCTGGACGTTGCCTATAATAAAATAAAGCTTTATCTACTTGCTTGCGTTTAGTTTTATCGAGTCTTCTGTCAATATGCGAGCGGCGTCTCTCATCACCTTTATATAACGAGAAAAGATGTTTATCTCGCCACTCTTTTGCAAGTTCAATGCAGGGTAATCGGGGGCTTATTCGAACATCAGAAGAATAAGGGTTAGACCAATAGAAAAAGATGCCCTTTTTATCAATATCTTTAACTAACCTCACCTATAGCTCCTCGTAGCTTATTGCCACGCATTAAGGTGAGCTTCCATGCCCTATAGTAAATTATAAATTACTGCACCTTTGAGTGTAGCATATTGATCAGGTTTCGCTCATATAGACAATTACCTAATATAAGAGCTCACAGCTCTGTGATCAGAAAAGAAAGATGAATAAGCAGGAAGAAAAAGCCGGATCAAATGATCCGGCTTTTTGAAATAAACTAAACCGGTGAGAGTTCAGCTTGCGACACTGATAATCGAGGGGAGTATCAATGTCAGCGTCAACTTTCAGTGAGCAGTGAAAGTTGACGCTAAGGTCGGCAATGTCAGTGAGGTGAGGTCGTTCATTGCCTATCACTTATGAGCGACTACGATATTAATGCTATTGAGAATGATTTGCAACACCGTTTTTTGAAAATTAAAATTTATCTTTCGTTCACTTTTAGAGTACCTTTAGCGCCTTATCTATAACGCTCAAATTTAGCCTATGAATTCGCAAAAAATACAAGCTGATCTCATGTTGCTTTTAGTTGCTTGCATCTGGGGATTTGCTTTTGTCGCGCAACGACTTGGAATGGAATCTTTAGGGCCATTCGGCTTTAACGCATTAAGATTTCTGCTTGGTGCCTGCTCCCTACTCCCTCTTTTGTTTTTATTCAAAAGGTCAGATCACTGCACTGATAATCGTACTCTAATAATAAGTGGCACATTAGCTGGACTAGTACTTTTTGCTGGTGCTTCATTTCAGCAAGCGGGCTTAGTTTATACGACTGCTGGTAATGCTGGGTTTATCACAGGTCTATATATCATCCTCGTACCCATCATTGGTTTAGCGCTTGGTCAAACAACCAATATCAACACTTGGCTAGGTGGGCTATTTGCCGTTCTCGGCTTGTATGTTCTTAGCTTCCGGGATCTCAGTGCTATAAACTTCGGCGATATATTAGAGTTATTGGGAGCCGCATGCTGGGCTATACACGTGCTACTTATTGCAAAACTAGCCCCAAAACTTGATAACCTCCGACTAGCCATCATTCAGTTTTTAGTTTGCGCTGTTTGCAGTGGACTCGTAGCGATGACTATCGAATCCGATAGTTTTACGCTGAATAATGCATTCAACTCTTGGGGACCTATTGCTTATGCAGGCTTTATTTCTGTAGGCATTGCTTACACATTACAAATTTTTGCCCAAAGACATGCCCCTCCAGCTCATGCCGCCATCATTATGAGCCTTGAAGCCGTAGCTGCTGCATTTGGTGGATGGTTGATTCTAGAAGAACAGTTCAGCACGCTAGGCATACTCGGCTGTGGCTTAATGTTATTTGGTATGCTGCTTTCACAACTGCCTTCCATCTATAAAAAGAGAACATGAGATGCCCCAATTAAAAAATGTTCCAACCAACATCATCACTGGTTTTTTAGGGACAGGTAAAACAACAGCTCTAAATCATCTGTTAGCTCAAAAGCCCGAAGACGAAACTTGGGCCGTTTTAGTGAATGAATTTGGACAGATAGGCATAGATCAAGCTGTGCTAACACAAAGTGACGAAGGGGTGAAAGTAAAAGAGCTCGTTGGTGGTTGTATCTGCTGTACGTTAGGCCCTAGCCTAACCTCAACGCTGGCGATACTGCTAAGGCAGACAAAACCTGACCGACTAATCATTGAACCTACTGGTATAGGCCACCCTGCTGGTATCGTAGACACGCTGAAAAATGATCATTTCAAAGATGTTCTAGAACTAGGCTCAATTATCTGCCTCGTTGACCCTCGCTCGATCGAAAACAGCGAGATAACTGAACACCCTACGTTTAAAGACCAAGTTAATTTAGCCGACGTTATTGTATTAAACAAAACAGATCTTGCTTCATCAGAACAAGTTTCTGCTATGGAACAAAAAATGGCAGGGCTTTATCCCTCAAAACAAAAGCAAATAGTAACTACCCAAGGGCAAATTGAGCTTTCACTTCTAAATATCACTCACACAGCCAAAGAAATTGAATCTCAACAACAGCAACACCGACACTTATCTAACGAGCATAATAGTGCAACTCCAATGATCGGCATGCTATTTCAGCCTCGCCCTAAAATTCCGTTTCATAAAGGGAATGTGAATGACGGTTTACATACAATGGGGTGGATATTTAATCCTGATGATAAATTCTCCACAGCCAAGCTCAAAACGGTTCTAAAAGATATTGAAAATGTAGACCGAGTCAAAGGTGTATTTCATACCGATCAAGGCTGGAAATTCTTTAATCAAGTAGGCAATGAACTTAGTATAGAAACCATCGCTTATCGAAGGGATAACCGGATCGAAGTTATTTCCCACCAAGCACATGATTGGAAAAGCTTTGAGCAACAATTAGTAAGTTGCATCACTAACTAATAAAAAGATGTATTCTTGGTGCGACAATTTGTCACTTTTGTTGTCACACTACAAGAACGTAGACTATAGCGGTACTCAGGAACAAATATATGAACGAACCAACTCAGGGTCGTAATACCCTCCCCCTACAGATTTTGATTATCTTTGTGATAATCATCGGGTTGGGGTCTGTAATATATTTGCCGCAGCTGTTACAAGAAACGCCCCCTCACACTCGTCAATTGCTAACAGCTCCTGAGTGCGATCTGCATCAAGGAAAATGCATTGCGGCTGATGATAATCAGCAAGTAGAGCTATCGATCGTTGCAGAAGAGATCAGTTCAAGTAAACCATTATTGTTTGATGTGACTATCGAAAATATTGCTGCCGAACAGGTCCTAGTCGACCTTCAAGGTAAATCGATGTACATGGGAGTCAACCAAACTTTACTGACAAAGATCCCAGGTACGGACAACAGATGGCAAGGGAGTATCACCCTCCCAATTTGTACAACCGGAAAGATGACCTGGGTATCTTCCATTAAGATTGAAGAACAGGGACAAATTACAAAAGCTAATTTCGAGTTTGATGCCCGATAACCTTTAACCTAAAGGACAGATGATTAAATGAAGACTTTAAGAAATCTTCTTCTACTAACAATCGTTATGCTTGCTGGTGTGGCTTTAGCTTTTTATCTTCGCCCACAGCCTGTAGAGCAACGCATCGCATTGGGTGAAAAATTGGGCGGAGACTTTACCCTTCAGTCTCAGCAAGGAGAGCTAAAATTAGAAGATTACCGTGGTAAAGTTGTACTGTTTTTTATTGGCTATGCTTCTTGTCCAGATGTTTGCCCTACAGCCCTAGCTGTAGCGGCCCAAGGGCTTAAAGACCTAACGCCTGCTCAACAAGAAAACGTAGTGGGAATTTTTATGAGTGTAGATCCAGATAGAGATTCTCCGGAGAAGCTCTCTAAATACGCAAGCTACTTTCACCCTAATTTTCATGGCGCCACAGCAGATCGAGAAACAATTGATAGCGTTGTAAAACAGTACGGTGCTTTTTATCGTATGGTCGAATTAAAAGATTCGGCGCTAGGCTATGCTGTAGACCATTCTTCTCGCCTTTATCTAATTGATCAGAATGGCAAATTATCCAAAGCCTTAAGTCATGCATTAACCCCTATTGAACTGACTAAAGAAATTCAAGCGCTACTAAGCGAGGAAACATAATGAGCAAAAAGACTCTGCTAACTACTTTTATGGCAGCGATTCTCAGCCTAAGCTCTTTTACTACAATGGCCGAGATCACCACAAACGACGCTTATGTAAGAGCTATTCCCCCGGGAACTAAAACTACTGCTGCCTTTGTTACGATTACCAATAATAATTCTGAAGATGTAGATCTTAAAAGCGCGTCTAGTAACGTAGCTGATGCTGTAGAGTTGCATAATCATGTGATGAAAGACGGTACGATGATGATGCGTCAAGTAGACAACATCAAAATTGCTGCTCAGCAGTCTGTAAGCTTAAAGCCAGGTAGTTATCACATTATGCTGATCAACCTAAGACAAGACATCACGGTTGGTGAAAATGTAGAATTTGAACTGAGCTTTTCAGATGGAACTCAATTAAAAATTGAAGCTCCCGTTAAAAAGATAATGGACGGTATGCACTCCCACCATCACCACTAAGAGCGCAATAGTTTAAAAAGCCCTGTTTTTACAGGGTCTTTTTATAGAAGTGTTCAAAAGCTAATCTTCAAACTGCAACCTCTCCCCAAATCCCCTCCTTACTAGCCATACAAAATTAATTTCTCGTTCTCTCGCAACTGCGTTATATCTGTACTACTTTGTAATCAGACTGTATGTCCACAAGGCAACTTGGAACGGCCTAATATTTGAGATCACCGCCATTCTAAGGATAAGAGTTAGATCAGCAGGAGGCTGAGCTATGCGTAGTACACCTGATTTCAATATCCATTGGTACCACAGCCTGCAATTTCGCGTTTCTGCAATTTTCCTGACCATCTTTTTTCTAATTATGGTGACCATCATCGCTGTAGTAAGCGCTATTGGTGACCACCTAATTGAAAACCAAGCCTACTTAAAACTGAGTAAGGCGGGAGATAAAGTGGTCTCTGAACTCAACCAGAGAACCACGATTGCAGAATCAATCGTGATATCCATGGCTGATATCGCCAAAGTGATCCCTGCCGAAGATGAACGTTTTGCCTCTTTAATGCTTTCCCTTCTCGATAGGGCAGGCTCCAAACATCTAATCGCGGGCGGAGGAACATGGCCAGAGCCTTACACCTTTAATAAAAACCTTGAACGAAATAGCCACTTTTGGGGGCGAGATCAAAACGGCAAATTGAGCTTTTATAACGATTACAATCAGCCTCAAGGTAACGGCTATCATCATGAAGAATGGTACGTACCAGCTCAGCATTTAGGTCAAAATCAACGTTACTGGTCAAAATCTTATACAGACCCCTACTCACTACAACCCATGGTTACTGTCACAGCGCCTCTCTATGACAATAACAAGTTCTTAGGCGCAACCACTGTTGATCTCAAGCTAGAAGGCCTTCAGCAACTATTGCATGATGCTACTGAAGAGTTTGGGGGATATGCTTTCGCACTGGATCGAAATGGTAGATTTCTCTCTTTTCCCGATGACAAAATAGCACGCTTATCAATCCCTTCCGAGAATGGGAGCCTTCTGCCTTACATCACAATGGAAGAGCTTGCTAAAGAGCTTAGAACGTTTGAGCCTTTGGCTAGGCTGCTTCGTATGCAAAATAAGTCATTTGGTTCTCACGATGATATCCAAATCGATACTCTGGCTACAGTTTTGGCAAATGATAGCTACCAAGTAGATCTACCCGAAGCGACGATCATTGCCTCTTTACTAAACAGACCAGAAACTCTAACAGCACAACGGGCTCATGAGCTCATAGAACAAGATTATTTTTTAAACGAGGCTGTATTTGTCACGGTAACCACTATGCCTAAAACCGCTTGGCAAATTGTTACTGTGATGCCTAATAGTTCAGCCAGGAAAGATGCCAAAACACTGTTTAATCAACTTCTTATGGCAACCATTTTTATTGTGCTAATAGCCATGGTATTGGTGTGGGCCCTGCTCCGTTACCATCTGACATCACCTCTATTTCAACTTACCCAGCAGCTACAAGAAGGCTTATCAGACGATCATCGTTCGCAACAATTAATAAAAACTACAGATAAAGGCGAGCTAGGTGCTCTAACCCATTGGTTTAACCGCAAGACAGAACAGCTTTTAGAAAGCCAATTTCAAATTAAGAAATTGGCCTTTTTTGATCCGTTGACGGGCCTTCCCAATAGGCGGTTACTTTATGATCGCCTCAACCAACGCCTGGCCAGTGCCGAAAGGCAGCGTTGCAGTGGCGCTGTAATGTTCTTGGACTTGGATCACTTCAAACATTTGAATGACTCTTTAGGTCACAGTATCGGAGATGAGCTTCTCATTCAGGTTGGAAACAGACTCATTGAATGCTTGCGAAAAGAGGACACTATTGCCCGCTTGGGTGGTGATGAATTTGTAGTCATTGTCGCTCTGCCCCGTCTAAATCAAGAACAGATTTATGAACGAGCCCGTATAGTCGCCAACAAAATCATTGAAGCTTTAGATGTTCCTTTCGAGCTGAATTCAAACCACTTTCATATCACCACCAGCATAGGTATCACCTTCTTCAACCAAGCTCAATTTGGCGCTGAAGAACTACTGAAGCAGGCAGATACAGCAATGTACCAAGCTAAATCAAACGGTAGACACCATTACTGCTTCTTCGAAAAGGACATGCAAACCAAAGCTGATGAGCGTCTGCGAATAGAAGCAGAGTTACGCTACGCAATTACCCATAACGAATTAAATTTGGTATATCAGCCACAAGTAAATTCTGAGGGAGAATGCGAAAGTGTTGAAACACTGCTCCGCTGGAGCCACCCTAAACGAGGCTTTATCTCTCCTGACGAATTTATACCTATTGCAGAAGAAAGCGGTTTAATCATCCCTCTAGGTCATTGGGTAATTGAACAAGCTTGTAGCCAAATGAGAAAGTGGTATACCCAAGGGAAGCCTATTCGCTATATCGCTGTCAACGTCAGCCCGCTACAGTTTAATCAAGCTAACTTCGTTAACGATGTGAAAGCCAGTATTAATCGATTCCAGATCAAGCCTGAAGAACTGATGCTAGAAATAACAGAGGGTGTGATCATCGATGATACTGAATCAGCCATTACTAAGATGCACTCGTTAAAAGAGCTGGGTGTCAAAATATCTATGGATGATTTTGGTACAGGCTACTCCTCCCTTACCTATTTGAGATTACTGCCTCTAGACGAATTAAAGATTGATAAAAGCTTTATCAACGATATCACTACAGATCCTAACGATGCGGTTATTGTCGGTAATATAATCTCTATGACCCACGAGCTAGGCTATTCCGTAATAGCAGAGGGTGTAGAGACATTAGAACAACAACAATTATTGTTGAAACAAGGCTGTAAACATTATCAAGGGTACTATTTCAGCAAACCTCTAAATGAAGAAGATTTAGAAAAATACTTAACCTGCGAAACGTTAACCGCTTAGCATTTCGCTAAATAACTTAGGAATACTAACAACGTCAGTATTCCTAAAATCTGACAATGGTGCCTAAATATTAAGCATGTTCTTTTAAATAACTTATCAGTTGATCGATATCGATATGGAAACCATCAAAGGCTACCACGCCGTTCGGATCGATCAACGTAACCCAGGGGGTTCCACCTGTGCGATAATTAACCATTGTATTTGGGAAATGGCCTGGATCGGTTCGAGGTAGATTAGGGTTACCCGGATCATGACCAAAAGGCAGTTCCAGACCATATTTCAGCTGATTCTTACGTAAAGCATCAGCACTATTGATAGAGTGACCTTCAAATGTTGTTTGGATAACCGCCGCTACAATTTTGTCGTCATCAGGGAAGGCAGCTTTAAGCTTCTGCAAATTTGGAAAGCCAACAGAGTGACAAGAAGGGCACCATTCCTGAAAGCACTTCAAATAGATCCATTTGCCTCTATGTTCGGAAATCGAAAACGGTTCAGTCTTATTCCCTTGGCCATCGATCCAATGATTCACATTCAACTCAGGCGCTATACGCCCCTTGATGCCACGAGTATTTTCTTTAGCTATGGATGGACCAGACAAAAGCCCAAAGGCCCCTACCCCTGCAGTCGCTAAAGCGGTTGATTTAAGCCATTGTCGCCGCGTTAACTGCTGTTTACTCGGGCTAGGTATCAACTTTTCGATTAGATACGACATATTAATCTCATCTTCTATGTGAGCTTCATAGACCCCCTCACATCGCGTTAGTTCATAAAACCAACAAAGCCCATCTTCTTAAATATCTTTATAATGTGTTGTACCCAAGAGTCGCTTCTATAGTTTAGAAACTGATAAATTAATGAGTGTTGTTATGAGAATTGTTGCGATCGCCCTATTCTTCCTAACCAGTACTGCATTTGGCGAGATGCTTGAAACAGAGAACTACAAAATTGTTATAACTAAGCATTGCGATGAAGGCGAAGTTAGTTGTGAAGAGATCTCTTATACAGGCACATCGAAGAGATCTGGAAACAGTATCCACTTAAAAGGTAAATCTCTGCATCAAACTTGCGCTGATGGCATTACCCCATGTCGGTTTCTTGGTTACCGTTTTCAGAACGGTAATATCACCTACAGCGTTTATGAATCTGGTTTACTGCAAGTGATTCGTGAACCGGAAGAAATACTGATAGAAGAGCAAGGTAGCTGGTCATACTAATAAACCAGCATACTTTTTATAAGAGAATAAGAGAGAAAAGGAAAGATCAGATAGAGAACTCTTCTTTCTCCAAAGGTAGCCGGCCACTTTGTTGCCTTAACGCTTCCACCAACATACCCACACGTTCAGGTAAACCCTGATCAAGTAGTTCATGAACAGTGGAAAGCACATTGGTTTTAAAACTTTCACTCGCCCCGATATCAGAAGATAGATTATCCGCACTAAAGTTAAACTTGTGCCCTGCAGCTTTAGACATTAACCACTCAAACGCTTGCGGTCGAATTTCTACTTTTTCAAATTCAGCCTGTTCGTCAGCAGTGCGACCATCAGGTTTATACCAATAACCAAAATCTTCTAATTTTCGACGCTCAGGACCAGCAACACACCAATGGGCGATTTCATGCAACGCACTCGCGTAGAAACCATGAGCAAAAATAACCCGATGATGCTGGTTATCGCGATCAGCAGGCAGGTAGATTGGTTCATCATCCCCTTTTACAAGAATCGTATTTAGGGAGGTTTTAAAGAGCTGATTAAAAAGAGTAATCAACTCATCAACATTCGGTTCTTTCACTTATAACCTATTAATTACTAATATAAGGCTGCCAAGTATTTTGTTTCAACCACCAAGTATCACCGCTAATACGGTTAATTCTTGCTGCGACATAACCTTTTACGTCATTATCAGCACGTAATAGCACAACTTCATATTCTGCTGTGCCGGTACTTCCGCTCTCTTCAAGTAAGTGCCATTGGCCTTTATCGGCTAACCAAGCTTCACCCGTGAAACGGTGGAAACGAATTAACACCCACTGCCCTTTTGAGGTGTAGGCTGATGCGATACGGAATGCCCCATCCTGCACTTGGCTACTGAGCTCATTCGCCATCATAGTGATTTGATCCAACACACCATTAAATGCGTCGGGCGATACGGGCTCAGATTGACCTGTCGTATCAGGCTCAACAGCCATAGCTTGAACTTCACTCGCTAAGCCCTGAAGCTGAAGCGCCAACTCTTTATTTTGTTGCTGAAGTTGACCCGTTTGAGATTTAAGCTGCAATAGATGGTCTTGCACCGCTGTCATTCGGTTAGCAATGATATCCAACTGACTTGCAGGTTGAAGCTCTGAAGACTGCGAAGGTTTTGTTGCTGGCTTGGGTGCAGGTTTCTCTGGTGTTGAAACGCTCGGTTGGCCTGTACTGTTTGCATTGGCAACGTCGGATTCGGATTTAACACCCGCCGAGTTACACGCGGTAAGAATAAGTACCGAGCAAAGAACAAAAACTTTAGAAAAGGACACTGCGTCTCTCCTGACCTTGCAGATCGAAAGACGCTATTTTAACCCATTGTTCGGCAGTTGGAAGCTTTGGAAAGGAATCGCTATTTAGATAGAAAAATATAACTGTATTTCTACTAATTAAGAGCTTTATTTTATTTTGACTACTTCTGTTGCCGTTTTCCCGCTGCTTTCGACCCAAGTAAAAGAAAGCTCTTCTCCTTTTGCTCCGCCTGCAAACGTAAACACAAAATATGGGTTTCTAGAAACCGTCGGTCCTAAGTTTACGGCAAACACCTCTTTGCTAGCATGAACGACTTGAAGTTCTTGGAGGTAGAGTGCAGGAAAAAATTCACCCGTTTTGCTGTCTTTTCGAAAACCACTTTCCATGGCATGTTTCGCCATCATTTTAACTTTGGTTTTACCAGAAGAAACCTTAGTTTTAACTCGAATAATACCTGTTGCCATAATAACTCTCCCAACGATTCCTCAGATATACTTAACCACAACCACCGACTGTGACGGTTACATCTTTCGCTGCGCTATAAAGTTTACCTTCAGCTTTTACTACGGCTGTAATCCGTGAACTTTGAGCCATTCGAACCCGAGTAGACACATCAGCGTCTGTACCTTCTGGGATTTTAAACTCAACTGCTAGAGGGGCTGGATTATCTTTGACATAGATGCTGATCGATTCAACATTGGCGATACTTGTACGTATTGTGACCGGAACAATCGCACCGTTTTCTGCCGTATCAGGCGTTTTCAGGATCACATCAGCACTTTCTTTAGGTACGTCACCTAAAAGCTCTTGTATAGCTGTATCTTGGTCTAGTGCCTCAAACGCTGCCGCTTTCCATGTAGCTAATGCGATACGAGGCATCAAAACACCCGCACCGATCATCGCACCACCTAGTGAAAGTACTTTGACCATTGATCGACGATTTATGCCCATTTCATTTTCCTCAATGCTTCGATCACTCTGTCGAGTTCTAAAACCATTTAACTGAACTATCACTTTAGCTTACGCAATTTCATCGAGTTGTAAAATGGCTCGAAAGAACATAAAACATCTATTGCATAAAATGTGGTCGTTGAGCTTTCAATACGTGTTCAAATGACTCTAGAACTTTTCGACTCCGAAACAAGCTTTTGATGTTGATATGACTAGCCACGATATAATCAATGAAGGCAACCCAACCAATCCGATTGGTATAAACGAGATTTTACTGATTAGGATCGAGTTTTAAGTACTTCCCCCTATCCTCTCATCCAAAACTAACCTAAAATCCAAATAAGGTTTTTAGCGAGTAACAAGGTAAGGAAAAACAATGGCAAATATTTCACTGACAGAAGACCAATTCCAAGTATTGGTCAAAGATTTTTTTGCCAAAAAATCGGCTCGAAAACTTCTTACCCAGCAGGAAAACATCGCAATAGCAGAACGCTTAAATGAGAAGGTTAGTTTACCTTTTCTAAGCGAAGCAAAAGAGCACGCGGTGCTTGTAAAGACCATTCTTAAGATTGATAACTACCTATATGAACAGCTTCCAAACGAAATTTATGAACTGATTCATAACCTTGATGAAGGTTTCGATGATAGCGAAGCAGCCCAGTTAGCAGCTCGCCTAAGCAAACAAGCTCACGATGACATCAATCTGCCGTTCCTAACTGCACACGTTGAATACTACTCAATCACCTTCGTTCTAACCTTGCTTATTAATGCAATGCGAGAAGGCTCAAACATTCAGCATGCGATTGCAGTAACACAGCACCCTCGTGTGATGTGCGATGATTTCCCTTTCCCTGATCTAATCTGATCACTATTTCTGATCTACTGATCCAATCCTCTCATTTCGCCGTAACAAAGCTAAATTACAACCTGTAAACGCTTTGTTACCGGAGAGAAGTAAGTTTGGCTTTCCAAGTGCTTTCATAAGCATCTATATTAATCTCAGCTCTACCCTACTCCTCGAGATAATCCTTTAAAGCGTTTTCTGGTATTCATTATTTATGATTCCGGCGAACAACTATGACAGAAACAAAACCACATGTTGCCATTATTGGTGCAGGTCTAGCAGGTACAACTCTTGCCGACATTTTGACTTCAAATGGCATTGATGTAAGCGTTTATGAGAAAAGCAGAGGTACGGGTGGTCGTCTTTCCAGCTGTAAATTAGATGAAATGAGTGCCGATCTAGGCGCACCCTTTATCTCAACAAATAATAGTGACTTTTCTACTTGGTTAGCTGAAAGTGGCGTGTTAGAAACTTGGTCACCTATTTCAAAAAGTTTCGACTGTGAAGAACAAAAATCACCAAATCTAATCACAGGTAGCTCACGCCTTAGTAGCCTAACCAGACACTTACTGGCTCACGCTAATTTTCATCCTGCGACTCGCGTGGGCTATATCTGGCCAGAGCTTGACGGCTCCCAAAAAAAGGTACGCCTTCGCGATGAAAAAGGTGAATCTCTGGGTGTATTCGATGCCGCCATAGTGACAGCTCCGGCACAACAAGCAGCAACTTTATTAGAAGCAGTACCGCGCTTTTCAAATACCGCTAAAGCCATTACCCCTTCAGCCAGTTGGGTGGTACTTCTTGAAACAACAGACTCACCAGATCAATCTGAACAATTGATAACAGGACATCACCCTATTTTGTATCGTTGTATCAAAGAAAGCGCTAAGCCTGGACGTAATAATGTAAGCGGCACTGCAATATGGTCGATCGAGGCAAAAACCGAATGGAGCCAAGAACATATCAACCTTCCCAAAGAGGAAATAGAAATTCTTCTCACTCAAGCATTTGTTTCTGTAAAACCAGAGGCCAAAGTTTTATCGGTAAGACGCTGTCATCGGTGGTTGTATTCCCGTCACCCAAAAACAGAGCACGGCATGCTTTGGGATGAAGCAACGCATGTAGGCGCCTGTGGTGATTGGCTACTCGGAGGGGATTTAGAGGGGGCCTGGGAGAGTGCAAACAAACTGTCAGCAGAGCTTACATCATGCTTCAAATCTAGGTAACTAACTTCGCATCACTAGATCTTCGTATCCTTCGAAAAGCTGATAAAAACGGTACCTAACTTAATGCCAAACTTTTTAACTATCGCCCTGTTAAGTAGGACATTGTTTGGCATTAAAAACATCCAGTCATCAAATTTTATTTGATGCTGCCGACCACTGATATTTAACAGCATGTCATAACGCCAGGTAAAACGTGCTTTACTTTGCTGACCTTCAGCTCGACCTAAAACATCCCCTGCCGTTCCACTATAAACCGCATTTTGACCACGCTCTATAACCCAAGTACGGTTTTCAAGCTCTCCATTTTCGTAAAAAAAGTCTTCTTCTAATGTGAGCTGATCACCCGACACTGTACCTTTTATCGCTACGGTAAATAATCGACGAATATTGCCAAAGCGATCCTCAAATAACCCATAGGCCATTGTTTCGCCGTGGAAATATTCAAAGAGATTAAGTTCATCAGGCCAATCAGTTTTATTCATTACAGTAAAATTTTGTTTCTCTATTTACTGAAGCATTACGTAAAAACCGATAGCTCAGATCATAACTGATCTAAAAAGCGATCAACCATGTATAATGCACCCCTCTAATATCAGTAAGGAATAAAACATGATCTCTGCTGAAGCAGCTGCTGTACGCGATCAATTGATCGAAAAAGGCCTAGAAACACCAACAATTGATAACGGCCTTTCACAGGAGCAAAAGTATGAGCGCATAAAGAGCTTAATGACTGAAGTTGTTGGGACGCTAGGGTTAAACCTAGAAGATGACAGCCTCACAGAAACGCCTCATCGTGTGGCTAAAATGTATGTCTACGAGGTGTTTTCTGGGCTAGATTATGAAAACTTCCCTGATATGTCGATGATTGAAAATAAGATGGATCTAGAAGAGATGGTGAAAGTTAAGGACATCAGTGTTCTTAGCTCTTGTGAACACCATTTTGTTACCATCGATGGCACAGCTAAAGTGGCTTATATCCCTAAGGATAAAATCATAGGTTTGTCTAAAATTAACCGTCTAGTACGCTTCTTTAGTCAGCGCCCGCAAGTGCAAGAACGTCTAACTAAACAGATCCTTATTGCACTTCAAACCCTATTAGAAACGGACAACGTTGCTGTATCGATCAACGCCACGCACTACTGCGTTAAGTCTCGCGGTGTAATGGATGTTAACTCTCAGACAGAAACGACTGCATTAGGTGGAATCTTCAAATCTAATGCACGTACACGCGCAGAGTTTTTAAATTAAAACACATTCGGCGTTAGCTATACCATTGGCTAATGCCGTCTTTTTTTGCAAATACCCCAAACATTACTTTCACCCACTTTGGATTCCCTTATCTCCAACCCAATCTCCAAACCTCAGCATTTTTAAGATCTTTCCAATCGATCTGCATTTGATATTTATCAATCACTGCTTCAATCATACAACCTGTAACTTCTTCAGTATCTGGATCACGCAGCAATTCAATTACGATAAAGTGCTTTCGTTTATTGATAGGTTCAGTAGCTGTCCATTTAGACAACAGCAATTTATTGGGATTTATTTGATTTCTTTTAGGTGAAAAAGCCATTCAGAATGACCTCTACTTAGCGTTATAAGCATCTAAGCTAAAACGTCGCTCTTGCGCATAATCCACTATAGGCTGAGGTCTATTACATCCCATGCTGATAAGCGGATCATGCTGTTGAATAGCGTTGTATCCTTCCAAATCAGGTAACCACTGAGCAATATACTTACCCTCTTTATCAAACCTTTCCGCCTGTCTCATAGGATTAAAGATTCTAAAATAAGGCGCTGCATCAGCACCGACTGAAGCGCTCCATTGCCAACCACCTAAGTTCGAAGCAAAGTCCCCATCAATCAGATGCTGCATAAAGTAACGCGCACCTAGACGCCAATCTTGACGCAATATTTTGGTTAGAAAAGAAGCCGTTATCATGCGTACTCGATTGTGCATCCAACCCGTTTGATTCAATTGCTTCATACCGGCATCAACAATGGCGTAGCCTGTTTCACCCCGACACCAAGCTTCAAACAAATGTTGATCGAATGACCACTCCAATTTGCTTTCTATTTCAGGTTTGAAGGGTAACCAACGATTCATCTCGGGAAACTGCACAATTAAATGGCGGTAAAACTCTCTCCAAATCAGTTCTGTCACCCATTGATTATCTAACCAATCTGGGTCTTCAGAATAGGTCTGTATGGCGGTTAGGCATTGCCGTGTGGAGATAACACCTTGAGCCAAGTACGGTGATAAAGAGGATGTACCCGTGATACCAGGAATATCTCGATGGTCAGGATAAGGAGCTAATTTTGAATGGATAAATTGATACAAACATTTGTGCGCAGCCTTACTACCCGCAGGCCAGCTAGATTCTTGCCAATCAGCGCCTAACTCCGAACAGTAACCTACATCTGTAGTTACCTCAGAAGGCTTTATATCAAGTTGATTCTGTGGTTTTGGTTCTGGCAGAGCCTCTACCCACTCTGCCGAAAACTTTCTGCGCCAGGCTCGACTATAAGGGGTAAACACCTTAAAAGGCATCCCTTGCTGGGTAAGGATAGAACCCGGGGTAAATATAAGATCGCTGTCGAAGGCCTGTGCTGGAATACCCTCCGTCACAAAACTATCCATAACCTCAGCATCGCGCTTTTGTTCGAAGTCGGGATACTCACGATTGAAAAATAGTTCTGATACACCGTGCTGTTTAGCTAAATTCAGTAAGACAGCAGGAAGCTCTTTATTGGTGGGAGCTCTAACAATAACAAGAGGGATATTCAGAGCTTTGAGCTGATCACTCAGCTTAGAAAGGTTGGCTAGGTAGAACTGAATCTTTGCTTTGGATTCGTCCTGTAATTGCCACTGTTTCGTTGTGATAGCTGCAACAGCCAGAACGCCCTCACCATTACTTTGTTTACAAGCATGATAAAGGGCGTGATGGTCTCCTGTCCTTAAATCGTTACGAAACCAAACCAACTTCATATAGTTTTCGCCTTTACACTATAGATCAGTTTTTGAACCATTGCTCAAATATAATTTCTTAAGCCCAGTTCATGAGGGTATGGGTCTAAGTAAGCTTGGGTTTGGATGTATTCACTGCCAAAGCGCTTCAGGTAATGTTTTAACAGAGCAAGAGGCACAACCAAGTTAACCTCTTCCTTACGATACTGCTCTATCGCTTCAAGAAGATCTTGTTTGGTTTCGGTATCAATATCTCTTTTGAGGTAACCCATAATATGCATCAACGCGTTGGTATGAGTTTTTCGACTCGCGCGTTTTTTTAGATGGGTCATTAGCTCAAGAATATAGGTATCAAGTACCTCTTCCAAAGGCACCTGAGAAGCTTCTGTAGCAAGATATTTACCTAAAAGCTTATAACCTTCGTAGCTGTGAGCCATTAACTGATATTTATGTCGGCTATGGAACTGAATCACTTCATGTAGCGATGGGGCCGACATGACCTCTTTTTGCCAACTGAAATAGACGAATACTCGAGTAATGAAATTTTCTCGCAGTACAGGATCATTTAAACGACCCTCTTCTTCCACAGGCAGTGCGGGGTTGCGCTTCATAAATTCATCAGCATAAGCACCACTTCCGGCCACATTTGGCATACCATTTTCGTGGTACACCTTTACACGCTCCATCCCACAGCTGGGTGAACCTTGCATAAGGATGTAGCCGCAGAGGTTTTGATTGTTATCACTTACCTCAGCAGCATAAGCCTTAAGTGGCTCAGTCACATCTAAAGAGGGGTCTTTCGTGCCTAATACGCGTGGAGATTCAGCGTCGCCCACCAGCCTTATAGGCTCTCGAGGAGTACTCAATCCAATCGAAACTTCGGGGCAAAAGGGTTTAAACTCAAAACATTCACTTAGTACATTGAGGCAATATTTAGAGCGCTTATGACCTCCATCATATCTAACCTTGTGCCCTAATAAACAAGCACTTACACCAACTGGGATCAATTCATTCAAGGTTGCTGTATTCATTGTTTATCCCTCAAAGCTAAGCCGAAATAATCTCTTTAGAAGCCTGTAATAGGCTGAACCAACTTACCCAACAATGTGCTGAATTTAAGTGGTGCATCAGTCGCAATCAGGCAGATGCAGTCTTCATCACTATCAACTAAAGGCTGGTGTTCGATTTCACTATCGAGATCAGCAATATCCCCCGCGGTGAAACGTCCCATTTCATCGCTGAAAGAACCTTTTAATACTAAGGTCAGCTCATTGCCATCATGCGTATGTGCCAACATCGATTTACCCGGCGCTATACGTAGTAATCGTGAGACACCACCTCGTTCGCTTTTACAAGGTAAATCATGATAGTAGACACCAGGAACAATGCGTTTCCACTCGATGTTCTCAAGCTTGTCGCCAATGTAATCAGCAAGAGGTGCTGGCACATCAGAATCAACCGATTTAACAGGCTTACTACGGGTGAATTCTACGCCGATATCCTCGTCATCCAGCATAGCCAATACTTGGTTAAGGGATGAATCATCAATAGTTGCTGGCTCAAGGCTTTCTAGAAGCATGCCGCCTATCGCTTCGGACTTTTGAGCACGTTCACGGCACTCAGAGCACATAGAGAGATGGCAAGCTGCAACCAAAGCCATTGATTGAGACATTGAGCCAGCCGCATAACTAACTAGGGTGGCTTCATCTAGGTGATGTTTAATGTTCATACATCATCCCTCCACATTACTCTTAATTTTTCTGAAGCTAATCGAATTCTGGATTTAACACTGCCAAGAGGTATCCCCAAACGATCTGCAATTTCAGAGTGAGAACGACCTTCATAAAAAGACATATAAATTGCCTGAGCCTGAAGCTCTGGAAGTTTATCTATGGAAGCTTGCATGCGAGAAGACAAAACCATATCAGCACAAGTATCTTGTGAATCATCGGCTTCTTCATGCCACTCATCTAGAGAATATTCCGGATATTTCTGCTTACGCATCCAGTCGATACTTTGATTTCGAGCTAAGGTAAAAATCCAAGTACTGGCTGCCGCTTTCGATTTTTGATACATGTGCGCTTTGCGCCATACTGAGGCCATAGTCTCCTGCATCAACTCTTCAGCGGTACTCTCTACCAGACCTAATCGAATAATGTAGGCCTTAATCTTAGGAGCGAAATGTTTGAACAGTTGCACAAACAGAGCTTTGTCTTTGGTTTCACCGAGCGACATTAATAAACTACTCCAATCTTGAGTAGTTTCCGGCTGCGGCATAGCAACAACTTTTTCCACGTCTTCACCTGGCGGTTTGTTTTCCATATGACTCCTTACGTGTACTCGCATGAACCGGATCACCTTTATGTATTCTTAAATACAATTTTTTTGCATTTAATAACTAAACCTAGTGATCTCAATACATTATGTGTGCGTATTAGTTACTGCAGATAACAATTAAACCTGTACAAACCTAACTATAAAACACATATTCAGTAACAACGGACTAGATAGATGAAAATTTCAGCCATGCGCCCCAAAAAGATTGCGATTGTTGGTTCCGGCATCTCCGGATTAAGTTGTGCATGGCTTCTCAACAAAGTCCACGACGTCACCCTCTACGAAAAAGATGACCGTTTGGGCGGCCACTCAAATACCGTCTCATTTGAACATAAGAACCAATCTATCGATGTTGATACGGGCTTTATTGTATTCAACCCCGTGAACTACCCTAACCTAGTTGAGTTTTTCAAAACGCTAGATGTTAAGACCTGCGAAACTGACATGTCATTTGCCGTTTCAATCAATCAAGGCCAATTAGAATATTCTGGTACAGGTTTATCTGGTTTGCTTGCTCAGAAGAGCAATGTTTTCAAACCTTCCTTTTGGAAGATGATCAGAGAAGTGATGCACTTCTACCGCAATTCGGAAGCTTTATCACAGCAACATAATTTAGATGAAATGACGTTAGGTGACCTACTTTCTCAAGAGGGCTATAGCAAACACTTCATATACGATCATCTATTACCTATGGGTGCTGCGATTTGGTCTACTCCGGTAGAACAGATGCTTAACTACCCAGCGAGTTGCTTTATGCGTTTTTGTCGCAACCATGGTCTGGTTCAGCTAAGTGATCGCCCACAATGGCGAACAGTTGTTGGCGGTAGTAAAAACTATGTCGATAAAATTGCTGACACCTTAAATGGCAATATCAGAATTAACAGCCGTATCCACAAAATTATTCGTTCTGATAACTGCGTCTTTATAGAAGACCACCACGGCAAACGAGAACAGTACGATGATGTTGTTTTAGCCTGCCATTCTGATCAAGCACTAGCATTGCTTGAATCCCCAACAGATGAAGAAAAAAGGTTATTGCAAAACTTCCCTTATCAGAGAAACAAAGCTTACCTTCACTTAGACTCGTCCCTAATGCCAAAACGAGAAAAGGTTTGGTCGAGTTGGAACTATCTGTCTGAAGGCATCAGGGATAAATCCCAGGAAGTATCTGTTACCTACTGGATGAATCAATTACAGCCGCTAAATACGGATACACCTATTTTCGTATCCTTAAACCCGCTAAAGGAACCGGAACAAGGGTCTATTATCCGCAGCTTCTTTTATGACCACCCAGCCTTTGGCAAAGAGTCTCTTCAATCTCAAAAAGAACTATGGTCATTACAAGGCAAACAAAGAACTTGGTTCTGTGGAGCCTATTTTGGTTACGGTTTCCACGAAGATGGTTTGCAAGCAGGACTAGCGGTTGCCGAAGAGCTCGGTGGCATTCCTCGCCCTTGGGTGGTGAAAGATAAAAACGGCCGAATACATGTTCATGAGAGTAAAATACGCAAGGAAGACAACACCATTGAACGAGCTGAAAGTCATGGCTAATTTGCGATCGTCACTCTACCAAGGAAAAGTGATGCATCATCGCGTGAAGCCTACAGATCATCGATTTGTGTACAGTGTCTTTTCCTTAAAAGTCGACTTAGATGAATTGGATAAGCTAGACAAATTTCGATTTTTTTCGATTAACCGATTCAATCTATTCTCATTCCAAGAGCGGGATCACGGTACCAGCAAAGGAAACCTTGCAGCTGAGATTAGACAGCATCTAATCGACAGAGGGCACAGTTCTGCAATTAAACGCATTGAACTACTTTGTTATCCCAGAATTTTAGGCTTCACCTTCAATCCCCTCAGTGTTTATTTTTGTTACAACAAAGAAGATGAGGTTGAAGTCATTCTTTATGAAGTCAGCAACACCTTTGGCTCTAGGCATACCTATCTCATCAAATCACAAGGCAGAGACAAAGTGATTCGACATGGCTGCGATAAGTTAATGTACGTAAGCCCTTTTATGCCAATGGAAACCGCTTATCAATTCAGTATTACGCCACCTGATCGACATGTTTCAATCGGTATAAAACAGGTAGAACAAACACCAACTCAAGAAGAACACTCCACCGTATTTTATGCTTCATTTAAAGGTGATCGGATTCCCTTAAATGACCGTAAACTATTGAAAATGTTCTTCCAATATCCGTTGATGACTTTAAAAGTGGTTGGCGCGATTCACTGGGAAGCACTTAAGCTTTGGCGAAAAAAACTGACCATTCAACCTCGTGATAAAAAGGTCAGTCACAGCATTAGCTGGCAAGATAAGCATGGAGTAACGCATTATGAAAGTTTATGAATCATCCAACGAGTTAACATCTAGCTCGCCTCAGCCGACTTGGTTTGAGAAGAAACTCCTCAAATATCTTACAGCCAAACTAAATCAATCTATTGGAAGCTTGAATCTTACTTTACCTAGTGGTTACACCGAAAAAATCGGCCATTCCTCCCCTATAGCGGAGGTGCAGCTAAATAACTTCCGCCCCTTAGTCCGGTTATTCTTCGGTGGCATTAATGGCTGGTCAGAAAGCTATTTGGCTGGTGATTGGGATAGCAAGGATCTGACTGCATTGATGCAGTGGGGCCTAGCCCATGAAGACTCACTAAGTGATCTTTCTCAGGCTGGATTTCTAATCTGCTCTTTGCACAACCTTTACCACTGGCGTCGAGGTAATAGCCGTTCAGGTAGTAAGAAAAATATCGCAGCTCATTATGATCTTGGTAATGACTTCTACCAGCCTTGGCTGGATGAAAGCATGACATACTCAGCTGCTTTATATAACTCCCAAGATGAATCTTTGTTCGATGCTCAACAAAATAAATACGGCAGAATCATCGAGCTTTTAAACGCTCAAGAAGGCGAACACGTCGTCGAGATTGGTTGTGGCTGGGGTGGATTTGCAAGAAAAGCCAGCCAAGAACATAACCTAAGAGTACATGGCATAACGCTCTCGAAAGAGCAGCTTAAGTGGGCGAAGAACCAGATTGCAGAAGCTAAACAAGAAGATAACGTTCATCTCAGTTTAACGGATTACCGTGACCTTCAGCAGCAATATGACGCGGTGGTTTCTATTGAGATGTTTGAGGCGGTTGGCGAGAAACATTGGGACACTTATTTTGAAACCCTAAAGCGTGTACTCAAACCGGGTGGTAATGCTGTCCTACAAATCATCACGATCGATGACGAACGTTTTAATAGCTATCGGAAACAAGCAGACTTTATTCAACGTTATGTTTTCCCTGGTGGTATGCTGCCGAGTGATAAACGACTTCAAGAGAAGTTTGCTGAGCATGGCTTTACCTTAAAAACTAAACAATTATTTGGTAAAGATTATGCTCGAACACTACGCGAATGGTATCGTGATTTTGAAAAGTCTTGGGGAGAGATTAAACATCAAGGCTTTGATGAAACCTTTTATCGTTTATGGCGCTATTACCTAGCGTACTGTGAAGGCGGTTTTGAACACGGATCTATTGATGTTGGTCTATATGTCATCTGCCATGATGAAGAGAAATAACCCAAGAACTTAAGTTATTCACCAAAACCCTATGTCATTCAATAAAATGAATACATAGGTTTTTTTATTGATGGCTAAATTTTCCTCTCAAGAATTTAACCACTTTGCCTATCACCGGTACTTTGATCAGTAACTCTGATCCATCCCAATAGTCATGATGAAAATAAACTTTCCCATGCTGATCTGCTTTTATGAGGCTAGTGCCGGCGAAATTTATATCTCCTGTAAATTTACTTGTCGCACTATAACGCCAATAGATCATCGCTTGATTTTCATCAACCATCGCTTGATCGACTTTGAAAACAACCTGATCTAACTTGGAGTACATATCATCTAAGATGGCGATGAAGTCATCTCGGGTATAGGTGTGATTAAAAGGGTCTTTAAAGTCAAAATCGTCACGTGTTATCTCTAACAGTGATGCAAGGTTATCTCTGTTTAACCCTTCTAAAGTTGATACATATTCCGTTATCCAACGATCCATGATTCCTGATCCTGACTGATTATATTTATCTATTTTTAAGCAGCGCTTTGCTAACCAAAGCAAAATACCAACGATACGGAATGATGCTTAGAAATTTTAGAATGTAACTGAAACGTTTAGGAAATGTAATTTCAAATTGGTCTTTGATTAAGCCATCTAAGATACGTTGTGCAGCATCCTCAGGTTCTAATAAGAACGGCATTTCAAAGTCATTCTTATCTGTAAGCGGAGTTCTAACAAACCCAGGGTTAATCACCTGTAATTTTACTTCAGTACCTTTCAAATCCAATTGTAATGCTTCGCATAAATGAATTAATGCAGCCTTACTTGCACCATAGACAGCAGCTGTAGGCAAACCTCTATAGCCCGCCACTGATGCCATCACGGCAATTTGCCCAGAGTTGGAGTTCAACGCCCTCTCTATGACAGGCTCCAAGCAATTGAGAGTGCCTTGTAAATTAACATCGAGTAAAGCTTTAGCTCTGCTTGCGCTAAACTCCTCGACGGGAAACGGATCATGCGTGCCGGCGTTTAATACAACTAACTCAGGAAAAGCATTACCAAACTGTTTAAGCGTTCGTTCAATTTGATCGGGTTGGGTAGTGTCCATAGCTAATGGAATAATCTTACCGGGATAACCAGACTGTTCAGCGGTGCTCTTTACTTTCTCAAGCGGAGACAGCGTTCTGCCCGAAATAAATACATCCACGCCATTCTCTGACAACAAAAGCGCTAATGACTCACCTATACCACTGCCAGCTCCCGTTAACCAAGCGGATCTCCACGGAAGTTCTTTATTCAACATATCCACAACCCTATGAAATAAACAGGTTTACCATTCTCACTGACCTTTCAGCTTTCTAGCGAGTTCAGGGTATTCGCCCTGATCTGAAAGCCATATTTGGATAAAGGCTTCAGAAAATTGCATATCCTCGATACCACCAATCCAAAGTTTGTTATGGAAAAAGTCAGCCTTTCCGGTAGTACTTATTTGGAAGATAAGTTGGTCGCCCTCCTTAATATCAGGCCATATATTCTCCAACCGAGTTAGCCATATTGATCTCGTATCTTTTGCCACCTGAAAACGTGCAAATTGTTTATCTGTTTCTGACAAGAGATCATCCCGACTGATATCACGTTTGTAATCCAAACTCAGTTGGAGAGGCGAACTAAAACCCTGAAAAACACCATTTGGCGTATAAAAAACCGCGTCATAAACATCAAACCAAAGGACTGATAACTCAGCTCTTCCCACCTCTTTCCAATTTTCTATATTGGGCTCTGCTTGGGCTTGGGCTTGGGCTTGGGCTTGGGCTTGGGCTTGGGCTTGCACTTGGGCAAATGCACTCTGCATGAGCAATAACAAACAAATCGATATATAACGAATAAAATTACGCGTCTGAACGAACATATCGAGCCCCTAAACGATGACTGAAATACATAAGGAATGGGAAAAGTAGCAACCAGATCGCTGCCAAAATCAGAAAAGAAGAGACCATTGAGAAGCCAAGGGATACTGCGCCAAGTTTCGCTGCTGCAATGTAGGTACTGCTACCTCCTATTGCCCCCACCAGCGCTGATAACGACAAGCGATTATTAAAGAACGCTAAGCTGTGCCGGAGAGTGGCAACAAACCCCATCCAAAGAAGAAGCAACCAAAGAGGAGGAAAAGAAGAATTGTCGAATTCAAACACCCCATATAGGGTTAAAACTGAATCAACAACAAAGCCGAGGGCAGCTAACGAAAAGACGATACAGGATTCTAAAGCAGGATCAGAATGAAAAATCAGGTGAAGGCATAATATAAAGCTGACAATGATGACCGCATCATTTCCATACAAAATACTCAGCCACCAAACAAGTTGAAAGCCGATCGCATTAACCCAGAACCGTTCGCTCATCTCTATTACCTATAGCCTTTCTAGAGATACGACCTACAACCTGCAATAGATCATAGATCTGGCAAAACACTCACTTGCTTTGCGCCTAAAATCACTGCTATAAGGATGAAAAAGATGGATATATTAAGATGCGACACTGGAAGCGATATCTAAGCTTAATTCTACCTACGCTCATAATTTCGGGATGTTCCGCACCGTCCCTGACTACCGAAACACCGTCCAAAGAAGAATTAAAGCAAGAACAATCTGTCCAATTAGAGAAAGCGTTCCGCTATCAGCTTAAACAACAAACCCGACTCGCTGAAGTTTCTCGCCCTTTGTTGACCAAGAATATAGAAGCCTGCGGTAAAAGAACAAAACCGAGCTTAGGTATATTGATCCATAGCCTAGACGACTATAAAAAACCGAAGAAAGCCGTTGTTACATCCGTCTATTCACTTACTGATCAGCCCAGTATTTTAAAGGTATTAAATAACGGGCCCGCTCACCAAAAACTGCAAATCGGCGATAAACTGGTCTCTATTAACCAACAAGCTTTTCCAAAAGGTACAGCTAAATCGATTAAGCATCTAAGCAGCAACCTAAAAGATCAGACCACTGTAGAACTGACCGTTGAACGCGATGAAGATCTGATTACTCTCTCTATAAAGCCGGAGTTACTTTGTAATTACCCAGTCATATTAAGCCCTAGCGATTCCATTAATGGCTACGCTGATGGCAGCACTATTGTCATTACTCAGGGGCTGATGCGCTTTGCGAAGGATGATAATGAGCTTGCCCTAATTATCGCTCATGAGATGGCACACAATACTCAGCACCATATCCCGCAACGGATCAAAAATAGCTCACTTGGCTTATTGTTAGATACAGCTTTACTCACGAGCGGTATACCCTCTCCCCTAATCGCAACGGGACTAGGCGCAAATTTATATACGCAGCAGTATGAGATCGAAGCTGATCTCATTGGCTTACAACTGATGCACAAAGCAGGATTAGAAATTGAAGGACTGGATCTATTCTGGCAAAAAATGGCAGCGGTTCACCCTTCGACGATCACTAAGGGAAAAGAGATCTCTCACCCAACCACAGTCGAACGCTCTATTCTGATCCGTAAAGAGATAACTCGATTGAAAAATCTCACGAGTTCTGTCAACCAAACTTCATCTGCAACGTTAAAGTAATTAGGAACAGGGATTTAGGTGAGACGAGACGCTTAACTGTGCAATCAATCGAACAATTTCTAATTCAGGTAGAATGTCGCGCGTTCCAGATGGCTAGGATTGCTACGGGCTGCGATCAGGATGCATTGGATATAGTCCAAGATGTAATGCTCAAATTTGTTCATGCCTATAGCGAAAAACCAGAACCGGACTGGAAACCACTTTTTCACTGCATGCTACAGAACAGAATTACTGACTTTCATCGTCGAAAAACACTAACGAATAGGATTTTCTCTTGGATTGGCTTCCGGACAGATGAAGAAGATAGTGAGGTTAGTGAAGAAAAGTTCGTTGATCCTTCTGCCCTGTTGCCTGAAGAACTTTTACAGCACGAGCGATTTGGTGACGCGTTAATTCATGAATTAGAAGCGTTACCACAAAGGCAGCAACAGACCTTTCTGCTGCGGATTGGGGAAGGCATGAGTGTAAAAGAGACAGCCGAAGCAATGGCATGTAGTGAAGGCAGTATAAAAACACATCTTTCTAGAGCAACTGCACGTCTAAAACAGCAGTTAGAAGCACACAGTTTTATAGGTCCCGACAATGAGTGACCCTAACGACAAAGCATTTGTAGATGCTTGCAAAAAAGCACTAGATAAACAGGTGAACGATCAATCACCTGAGATTACACATCGTTTAGCCCAAGCCCGAAAGCAAGCGCTAGAGCAACAACAAAGCTCATCTGAACCTACGCAATTATGGGTTAATTCGCTCCAACGCAGTATGTTTCCAACAGGCATAGCGATGGCTGCGCTTGTACTTTTAATCTTATGGCTACCTATTAATGACGATACCCAAGAGCTAGTACAAGACAATTTACTTTCGTTAGAAACACTAGATCTGCTGAGTGCAGAAGAGGATTTAGATCTCTATGAAGAGCTTGAATTTATCAATTGGCTTTCGCTCCAAGCTGAGCAAGGCTAGTGTGATAATGTTGATCTATAGCAGCTTACTAAGCGCAGAAGATACAGAACCTAGTATGAGTTTTTTAGAATTTTTAGGCCAAGAAGAAAATGAATCTTGGATTGAACAAGCTCTTGAATTGAACGACGACTCAACCAATGAATCAGAGCAACTTGAAGATAGAGCTGCGGAGGAGGATTCTAATGAAACTAATTAAATCACTTTTCCTAATCACATGGTGCCTATCATCCACTTACCTCAGCGCAGCAGTAACCCAATGGGATAGTTTAACGGATGAACAACAGAAATTTTTAGCACCCCTCTCTGAAAAATGGAACCAATTGCCAGAAGAGCGACAGCAAAAATTACTTAGAGGCGCAGAACGGTTCAAGAACATGACGCCGCAACAGCGAGAGCGTGCTCAAAAACGCTTTAAGCGTTGGCAATCCATGTCGCCAGAACAAAAAGAACGACTAAAGAAACAGTACAAACGTTGGAATAAACTAAGCCCTGAACAGAAGAAGAAGCTAAAAGGTAAATACGTAGAATTTAGGCAGATGCCCAAAGAAAAACGACAAGCATTAAGGCAACGCTGGCAAGAACTCACACCCAAACAGCGCAAAGCCTTTAGAGAGAAGTTAAAGGCAAACACAGACAAATAAAACTTAAATCGGCAGAAATTCTGCCGTTTTTTTGTCAACCGTTTTCCCTCTACCCCGTTGTAGTTAGTAACAAACACAAAAACGTTAGGGGACACTTATGAAAAACATTATCGCTCAAACTTTAATGATCACGACTTTAGCTTTTACCGGCCTAGCGCATGCAGAAGATAAAGGCGATCGTGTAGAAGCTCGTTTAGATGCTAAAGGCGATCGCATTGAAGATCGACTCGATAGAAAAGGTGATCGGATTAACGATAAGTTAGACCGCCGTTCTGAGCGTGCATCCTCACAAGGGAAAGACAAATTAGCTGCTAAGCTGGATCTCAAAGGTGACCGCATCGATGCAAGGTTAGATAAAAAAGGTAGCCGTATTGATGCCAAATTGGATAAAAGAGGTGATCGCTACAATCAAAATCACTAACCTACACCTTTCATTCATATCAGCCGCGCCTAACGCGGCTGAAATATATGGATCACCCTTTCGCCTATTAGAGAACCCCTTATCAACCATGTATACTGTCTAAATAGCACTATATTTGTGCTCAAAGATAATTAAAAACAGAGTGAGATTCGGGGTTGTATGCATGTCTGACGAGCCATTTTTCCTAAAGGAAGAGAAAGAAAAACTAGGCCTACAACGGAGCAACGGTCAAACAGAAGCTACACTAGAACCTCTGCAGTTGGGTAAGCGTGTCAAAGAGATTCGTTTAAGCCAAAATCTGACTCTGGAAGAAGCAAGCAAACTCACAGGTCTTGCCCGCTCAACACTTTCTAAAATCGAAAACGAGCAGATATCCCCAACCTTTAGTGCCGTCAACAAATTAGTTAAAGGCTTAGGTATCGATATTCCTCAACTGTTCTCCCAACCTAAGCGCGGTGCCGGCGCGGGTGGTCGTCGAGATATTACCCGTGGAGGCGAAGGTGTACCCCACCCGACTCCAACCTATGAACACGAGTTACTAGCAACTCAGCTAAGTACCAAAAAGATGATCCCATATCGCACAACGGTTAGGGCTCGCGATTTTGACGAATATACTGATTGGGTTAGACATGATGGCGAAGAGTTCCTGTTTGTTTTGAGAGGCTCGCTTCTGCTCTACACAGAGTTTTATGAGCCTCTGGAGCTCTTCCCTGGAGATTCAGCCTATTACGATTGCGAGATGGGCCATGCATTAGTCTCCACCAGTGAAGAAGACGCTGAAGTGGTTTGGGTAACAGCTTAAAGTAACTCCATCGGAATATTAAAATTCAGTAAAACTGCAAAGTTTATAAACTAAGTTATACTGAAAACAACCTTCCTGAACACCGTCACACCATGGCGTTTGCTTGCAAACATTTAGATGTGGCGGTTTTTTTTATCTGAATTACCAACCAAATCCAGCTAAGGCAATTTGATTCCCTTCTTGCCAAATGCCTTTGTGCTTTAACTCTTCTAGAGAATTTGAAGCATTTTCACTGCTAAGGCCATCAAACACAGCTAGTTTGGCGAGGATATTATCCGCTAACTGTTCTTGCTGGCTTGAGTTACACCATAACTCATAGGTATCCATCGCAATGACAGGTGCCGACAGTTTTGAAATAAACTTAGTCCAACGCTGTAACAATTCTTCATCAGAATCAGAGATAAATGGTTTGAGTAATTTACAACGTTGCTCAAGACGATCTAGTAGCTTTGCACGCTCAGCGACTAAAACCGGATATTTTACATTTCCATTGTGACTGAGGATGCCATCACTTTCCGCAGCGACTTCAAAATACTGCAGATCCTCACAAGCAAAAGGCAACAGCCAAAAGAGAGGAATATCATGGTTTGCAGCGCAAATCACCTCTGCTTCGGGAGCGCTCTCCCCTGCTCCTGGGGCACCACTCATTGAAAGTAGAATAATGCGTGTTCCTAGCATAATTTTATCCTTACATCTGTTCTACAGAATAACCTTGCTGTTTTAGCTCTTTTAGAATGCCATCTGGGCCAATCAGGTGAGCAGCACCTACCAATACAAATTCAATCTCAGGCGTTGTAAGCATCGATTTAATCTGAGGCAACCAACGCTCATTTCTATCAACCAATAGGGATTGATACACCTTCGGATAATCGCTCTTCATCTGCTCTACGACAATCTTTTCCAGGCCTTCCGTATCTCCAGATTTCCAGTAGAGAACCATCTCTCGCATCATACTCTCGGTCTCTTTCATATCCTCAAGTGTCTGCTTCAGATAACGCTCCTCGTTACCCTCACCCAGCTCTGCTATAAAACCAATATGGTCTTCGATCGATTCAAGACCAAGGGTCTCCTTACCATCCTTAATAGCTTGCTGGTAGTAAACAGTATCAGCACCATCTTCAGAAATACCTAAGCGCTGAAACTCTATGCCGAGCATCGTTAACATAACGCCTGCTGGCTTCATACCGATAAATATGTGTGGAATAAGACCACGATCACGCAGATACTGCTGGAGCTCCTGATAAAGCTCTGGGGAGATCATCTGCGTTAATAGACGCCCATCTCTATAGGAAAAATGGGCCATCAGTCTCGCCTGAAAATTAGGATCGAGAATCTCTGACATTTCGGTCTCTAAAACGACTATATCTGAAGCGTTATAGGCCCAATCAAACGCTTTTGGAAACGGTAGGTCGGAAGGTGCTAAGACATGAATGGTCCCTGCAAGGTAGATCTCTTCCCCTGTTTTTGTCACTTTCCAAAGGGAGGTTTGGGCTAAAACAGAAAAACTAAATAGAAACACTAAGAAACCTAAAATAAATCTTTTCATTTTATACTCCCCACTATTCTACTTAGGAATTAACTCACTGCTAATTACATACACTTTAGCTTCAAATCAAAGTTTACTCAGCTTTAAAAGGATATGATCTATACGAAAGCTTGAATAATAAATAATAAATGACAATAAAAGGGACAATAAAAGGGACAATATATGTCGGAGCTAACTTCTTCAGATCTAACGATTTTACTTGTAGAGCCCTCAGCCACTCAAAGAAAGATTATACGTAAAGAGCTAAACAAAGAATTAGTTGAGCGTATAGATGAAGCTGACAGCGTAGCGACTGCTATTAAACAAATAAAATCGGTTCGCCCAGATTTAATTATTAGCGCCCTTTATTTCTCCGACGGCTCAGCAGAGGAACTGCTTCAATTTATTCGTAACGACCCTTCTCTTACTGACCTGCCATTTATGCTGGTATCAAGTGAAAATAGACATAGTGAGTTAGACAAGTTTAAACAAGCGGGCATCGTAGCTATTCTGCCAAAGCCTTTTAATCACGATCATTTAGCAACCGCAATAAATTCAACTCTGGATATATTGTCCCACCATGAGCTGGATCTTGAGTATTATGACGCTGCCTCATTGAGGGTATTAGTAGTAGATGATAGCCGTATGGCTCGTAAAGTTATTACCAACGTTTTAAAAAATTTAGGTATTGAAAATATCACTCAAGCCACTGATGGCTCTGAAGCAATCCCCTTACTTCCCAATGGTTTTGATCTCATTGTTACCGATTACAACATGCCAGAAATTAATGGTTTGCAACTTGCCGAATATGTAAGAGGCTCTGGGGATTACTCTCATATTCCTATTTTGATGGTAACCAGTGAAGCAAGCCATGCCCATCTGAGTAATGTCGCCAAATCAGGCGTAAATGCTATGGCGGATAAGCCTTTTGAACCCGCAACTCTAAAAAAATTACTTTCCCAAATTTTAGATGATTAGTTCTATTTAGATGGTGCTGTAGAACAAAAATATCGCTGTTTAAAATACGCACAATTACAATGGCTAAAATTTCACCAAAGATAACGGTATAAACTAGATATTAAAGGCCTGAGAACTTGTTATGGGCTGGCTGAGGTGTATAATGCCCGCTTTCCCACCAGAGCAGCCTATACTGTATCTTAAAATAGTATGCAGCCCTGCCCTAATTCCGAATAGGTAAGTCAAAGAATGAATTCAGAAGATCAGCTGTCCTTTGCTGAGCTTGGCCTTGCGGCTCCCGTATTGAAGGTCCTGGACGAGATCGGATACGAAACGCCATCTCCAATTCAGGCACAAAGTATTCCTCATCTACTAGAGGGTAAAGACCTTCTGGGTATTGCACAAACGGGTACCGGTAAAACTGCCGCATTTTCCCTGCCATTGCTATCTAGGCTTGATCTAAAAAGCCGTCATACGCAATTGCTTATTCTTGCACCTACTCGTGAATTAGCTATTCAGGTTGCTGAAGCGTGCCAAACTTATGCTCGTAACCTTCCTGACTTCCACGTTTTACCAATTTACGGCGGTCAAGCTTACGACAGCCAACTTCGCCAACTAAAACGTGGTGCGCAAGTTGTTGTTGGTACGCCTGGACGTGTAATGGATCACATGCGTCGTGGCTCTCTTAAACTAGATAACCTTCAGGCTCTAGTACTAGATGAAGCCGATGAAATGCTTCGTATGGGCTTTATCGACGATGTTGAGTGGGTACTAGAACACACACCAGATGATCGTCAGATTGCGCTTTTTTCTGCGACTATGCCTTCGCAGATTAAGAAAGTCGCTGAGAATCATCTGAACTCCCCTGCTGAAGTTCGCATCAAAGCGAAAACAGCAACGGCTACCACGATCACGCAAAAATACCTTCGCGTATCTGGCAATCAAAAGTTAGATGCATTAACACGTATCCTAGAGATGCAAACGTTTGATGCCATGCTGATTTTCGTACGCACAAAATCTGCAACGGTTGAGTTAGCAGAAAAACTATCTGCTCGTGGTTACGCTTGTGAAGCACTGAATGGTGACATTTCACAAAACCTGCGTGAACGTACAATCGACAAGCTTAAACGCGGTCAAATCGACATCCTAATCGCAACTGACGTTGTAGCACGCGGTTTGGACGTAGAGCGTATCAGCCACGTTCTTAACTACGATATCCCTTACGATACTGAATCTTATATTCACCGTATTGGTCGTACTGGCCGTGCAGGTCGAGAAGGCGAAGCGATTTTGTTCGTATCGCCTCGAGAACAACGCATGCTTAAGTCTATTGAGCGCGCGACTCGTCAGCAGATCGAGACTATGCAACTGCCGTCTACTGATGACATCAATGAAAAGCGTGTACAGCGCTTTGTTGATGGCATCACACAGACGATCGATAGCCAAGATTTAGATTTCTTCAAAAACCTACTGACCGAATATCAGCAGGAACACGATGCAGATCCGCTTATTATCGCATCCGCGCTGGCTCATCTTCTACAAGGCGAAACTCCGCTGCTGATGAAAGAGCAAGAGCGTCCACCTCGTCGTGAACGTGGCGATCGTGATAGAGATGACCGTGGCAAGCGCCCACCACGTGGCATGTCCACTAAAGCAAAACAACTGAAGGATCACCCTGATGTTGAGATGCAGCGCTATTTGATCAGCGTTGGTCATGACCATGGTGTTGCTCCAAAGAACATTGTGGGCGCAATAGCTAATGAAGCAGATTTAGATGCCAACTTTATTGGTGCTATCGAGATCTACGACGATTGCTCAACAGTTGATCTACCAATAGGTATGCCAAAATCTGTCGTACAACAATTACGAAAAGCAGTTGTATGTGGTCAGCGCCTTAATCTTAAAGAAGCCACAAGTGGCGGCGAACGTCGTGGCGGTGGTGGCAAAGGCCGCGGTTCTGATCGAGGTGGCAAAGGTAACAGCAACAGCCGTAACCGTCCGCCGCGTAGAAACAGAAAAGATAGCAAGAAAAAAGAGAGCTAAGCTCTAGTTTTTACCACTAAACATTCTTCCCCCTTCTTGAACTGTTTAGTGTTTTCTCAAGGATGGGATTAAAAAAGGCAAGCGCGAGCTTGCCTTTTTACCTTCTAGATCACTGCAGATCAATTACTCAGCAGTCACCATAATTGCTTCTACTTCGATATCTGCATCTTTCGGTAATTGCTTCACCGCAAACGCTGCGCGTGCTGGGTATGGCTCAGAGAAATAACGCGCCATCACCTCATTAACCATCGCAAAGTGGCTCATGTCAGATAACAAAATAGTTACCTTAACCACATCAGAAAGAGAACCACCCGCTGCTTCAGCGACAGCCTGCAAGTTTTTGAAAACCTGCTCCGCTTGTGCTTCAAACGACTCAGTAACCATCTCCATAGTTGCCGGAATCAAAGGGATCTGACCAGACATATAGACCGTGTTGCCAACGCGAACCGCTTGAGAGTACGTACCAATTGCAGAAGGTGCACTTTCAGTACTGATGATACTTTTATTCATAGTTTTCCCTGTATAGAAGATAATTTGCATTAAATAGACGTAATTGAGCCATTACAAATATGCTTACTGGGGAGTTTACACTCCTATTAAAAATCTAACCAGCTAGGGTTAGATTGCGTATAATCCCCTCTTTTTAACGGATCCGATTTGAACTATGCAACGTGCTGACCTTCTACTTGTTGAACTGGGATTTGCCCGTTCGCGCACCCACGCGCAACAATTAATCAAATCAAGCAGAGTTCAAGCTGAGATCAAAGGCAAATGGCAGCCTCTTACAAAACCTGGTCTAAAGTTAGACCCTGATACACCATTTGAGGTTGAAGAAGATGAAGGTGACCGTTACGTCTCTCGCGGTGCTTTAAAACTTTTAAAGGCTCTAGATACGCTACAACTAGAACTTAGTGGCAAAATAGCTATCGATGTTGGCCAATCTACAGGCGGTTTTACTGATTGCTTGCTACAAGCAGGTATTGATGCTGTGGTAGGTATCGAAGTAGGTCATGATCAACTAGCGGATAAGCTTCGCGTAGATCCTCGAGTTACTTGTTATGAAGGTGTCAATGGTCGGGATTTACCTCAAGATATGCTTCTTAAGCATACCGATGACAAAGGATTTGACCTTGCGGTTATGGACGTTTCCTTTATATCTCAACGTAAAATTCTACCTTCTTTAATTCCGCTTATCGCTGAAAGCGGATATTTGATTAGCCTTGTAAAACCACAGTTTGAGGTAGGAAAAGAAGGCATCGGTCGAGGAGGTATTGTGCGAGATAGCTCACTCTACCCACAAGTTAAGGCTCAAGTAGTAGAGTGCTGTTCTGATCAAGGTATGCAAATACTCGATTACTTTGAAAGCCCAATTAAAGGCGGAGATGGTAACCGAGAATTTTTGATTATTGCGCAAAAAATCTAGTCTTTAGTGGAGTAGCTATATACCACTTCTACAGCAGTTCCAGCGTTTTCGTAACGTATGCTGTCACATAGATCAGAAACCAACGCTATACCTCTCCCGCTAAACTGACCAGCACAGGAGCTTTTTTTACTATGTAGCCAATGGTCATAGTCAAAACCTTCTCCGCTGTCTTCTACCCTCACTAAAAGACGTCCCCCATGGGCAAAACGAGTATGTTGCAGGTATAGCGCAACTGCACCACTTGAAAGGGCTTCAAGTCTTTTTTCTCGTTCGCTAAAGTATTCGGCAAACCCTTCAGGAGAAGATTTTAAGCTGGATTCAAGCTTCAACACCCCATGATCAAGGGCATTAACATAGAGCTCCGTCAATATGCTGAATACACTGTGCCACTGATCACCACCACCTTCTGATTCCTGAAGACGACTTAGTGCCTGCGCCACAGGGTTAATACGGGCTAAACTAGCTCCTTGTAGCTCTAAATTCCAGTTCCAGATATCGAGAATAGAGGACTCACTCACATCCAATTCAACACCGCACGGCGTGATCGGTTTGATATCATCGGCTGTAACGCTGCCTGGAATATCTATCAGAGAAATATCATCTTTCTGAATATTGCCATCAACAAATTCACTGAGGTCTGACAAGATGATATCGACTAAATGAGTCTCAGGATTAGCTTTCTGAGCGGCTATAGATTGATATAACCGATCTTCACCAAACTGCTCAGCTTTATGATTTTCAGCTTCAATTACACCATCACTGAGTAACAGAATATGATCGTCCGGCTCAACCTTGGTATGTTCAAAATTAAGCTCTTTGACTGAAGGGATAATGCCTAGAGGAGGATGACTGGATACAATACGTTGCACCACTACACCTTTAGAGATCACCAAAATATCAGGCAAACCTCCGTTCCATATTTTAGCCGTACCATCTGGGCTCAAAGTGACTATAGCTGTCGCGAGAAACATTCCTGTAGGCAAAAGCTTTTGTAACTTACGATTAATCTGAGCGATGATCTCTTCTGCATCATAACCCTTAGCTGTCATTGCCCTAAAGGTTTCTGATAGAGGTAAAGCACCAATCGTAGAAGTCAAACCATGACCAGTGAAATCCCCCAAAAGAACATTTAATTCGCCGTTAGGGCGGAAAGCACTGAGTTGGACATCGCCGCTGAATGTTTCCGCAGGTTGTTTATGAATTCGTATTTGATCGAGAGCAACATTGGCAGACTCAACAGCACCACTTAATAACTGCTCTGCCACCTCCTCTTCTCGAGCTCGCAGGTGATTTAAACGATTAACCTGACGGTAAAGTTGCGCGATGCGCCTTAGCGCGACAATTTTTCCTTCAAGTAACTCAAAAGGAAAAGGTCGCTGGATATAATCATCACCACCGGCATCGATAGCCTGACGTATAACATCCTGCCCTTCTGCCCCGGTCACAAAAATTATTGGAATGAAACTGTCTTCAGCAGCCTGTTTAATTTTTCTGGTAGCCTGAATACCATCCATACCAGGCATATTGATATCCATGAGAATCAGGCTTGGATTTAATGCCTGGTATTTTTCAACCGCCTCTTCGCCCGTTTCAGCAAAGACCGCCTCCAATCCCATCTCTAGAATCATCTGACCTAATATCTGACGATTCAGGCGCATATCATCAACAATTAATACTTGATTATCGCCACTTCCAGCCTGACTTACTTCAGCTTCAACCATAAACCCTTAACTCTCGATAGTTACAAACTGATCGAAATTCGCAATTGTTAAAATTTTATGTACCGATTCATTAGGCTTCGAGATAATTACTTTCCCACCTTTCTTCTCCGCATGCTCTTTTAGCAAAAGAATCATGCCTAAAGCCGAACTATCCATATAGGTAGCCTTGGATAGATCCACTTTAAAAATAGTACCAGGGACATCAACATTTCGATAAGCGTCTCGAAAAGATTGATGTAAGGAGTAATCAAACTGCTGAGACACAATAATATTAATCGTTTTATTATCACCAGCATTTTGTACAGAAATTGCCATAAGTTATCCCATCTTCCTAAGACTTTTTGGATTGCAGAACGCCACTAGAACAGCTCCACTTCCCCTTCATCCATATCATTCTGCGCAACAGTTCGCGACTGATTGCGATGTAAAGATTCCTCTCTTAACTCTTTACAACGTGCCATACATTTTTCTGCAGCGGCACTATTAACTTGATGATCTGGCGTAATTACATTTGAAATTAATGCTGATACCTCATTCAAGGAATCGACATTATGCTCCACTGATGAAAGCGCTTGAGAAGAGATATCTTCAAACTGTAACGAACGTACAGCCTGATCAACACTGCTACTGAGTTGAGTACCAATATGTGAAATTTCAGTAACCTTCTCATTTAAGAAATGATTCATATTAGCCATATGCTCAAGCATTTGACCCATCTTATCTTTCGTGCCAATGGTGTCACTCATATCAGTAGAGGCCATTCCACCTACGGTGCTACGTAGGACTTCGATAGTCTCTTTAGCAGAACCGATCTCTTCACGAATTTCATTATTCAAACTAGCAGAATTAATCGACAGAGTTCGAACTTCATCCGCAACTACAGCAAAACCTCGGCCGGCTTCGCCAGCTCGAGCAGCTTCAATACTTGCATTAAGAGCCAATAAGTTTGTCTGACTAGCGAGCCCCTCAACATTTTCGATCAAACCAAAAATGCCATCCAATTTTTCGACCATATCATCTATATGATGGACGGTTTCTAAACTGTTCTTACTTACATCAACCATTACATTCACAAACTGATCCAAAGTGTGACCTGTTTCAGAGATGAAACTTTGAATACTGAATGTTTCTTGGTTTAGATTTTGCTCGCCACCTTGAGAATCGCCTTCATGCGTTTGATTAATAATTTCAGCTGTTAATGCTGCCTGACGACTTGCCAAATCATGCATTGTATGAAAACTATCGCTCATTAAATGAACCGATTCTTTAATCAAGCCATCTACACGCGACACCTCTTGATTTACAATCATCGCGTCGTGAACAAGCGTCTGAGAAACTTCGTTCACAGCCTCTTGCAGTACTGGGTCAACACCAACCGAGGAACTAACCACTCTACTCGTTCTCGTTTCCGAGTTATTTCGTGAATTTGCAGCCGTATCATTAATTACAAATTGAGCAAGAAGGGCAGGTATTAGCACCACAAGACAGATAAGGTTCACGATACTTTCAAGCCCTAGAACCTCTGCAGTCGCTAACACTAAACTTGCCACCAAAGCGGCAACCAACATTATTTTCTTTAACGTCATTTAGCTAACCTCAATCACTCAAAATTACGAAAGGTGCTGGACCAATCGTTGCGCAATATCATTTAAAGGTACAACTTCTTTTGCGGCTCCAAGCCTTACAGCAGCCCCTGGCATTCCCCATACAAGACTTGTTGCCTCGTCTTGCACAATAGAGTGAGCACCTTTATCCACTAGGCTTTTCATAGCCATTGCACCATCTTCACCCATACCCGTTAGCATGACAGTCGTCACATTACGCTGATCTAAAGATGCAATAGAGTCAAACATAACTTCTACCGAAGGTTTATGGCGATTTACTGGAGCGCTATCATCTAAAGCACAGACAAATTCGTGACCATTCTGCTTTATTCTGAGATGAAAATCCCCCGGTGCGATATAGACATGCCCCGGTTGAAGAACATCGCCTGCTTTCGCTTCAGCTACATTTAAATCACAGTTCTTATTTAGACGATTTGCAAACCTATCACTAAAACTCGCAGGTATATGTTGCGTAACAATGATCGGAGGCATATTGTTCGGCAATGAAGCCAAAATATGATGCAAAGCCTCTGTTCCACCTGTCGACGAGCCTATAGCAACAAGCTGATTTCTTGCTCGCGCCATAGGTGCTTTAGTCACAACTTTTGATATTTGCTCTCGATTATTACGATTAAACTTTAGTTTGGCGGAAGTTGAAGCTGCAGCTTTCACTTTCGCGACTAAGTCAGACTGAAATAATTCTAAATGATCGTCTGACTGAGTGTTGGAAGGCTTAGCTATATAATCTATCGCACCAATTTCTAATGACTGTAGAGTGGCATCAGCGCCTTCATGCGTCAGAGTCGATAGCATAACTACAGGCATCGGGTTTAATTTCATTAAATTCTTTAAGAAAGTAATGCCATCCATCTTTGGCATTTCAATATCTAGCGTTAGCACATCTGGCTTCAATTGCTTGATCTTGTCTCTAGCATCATAAGGGTCAACCGCGGTGCCTACGACCTCAATACCAGGGTCTAAAGATAACAATTCGCTAATCACTCCGCGGACCAAGGCAGAATCATCAACTATTAATACCCGAGTTTTTTCCATATCAGGGTAATTTCCTTTAAAAGAGTTCAACATCCGAATCATCCAAATGCTGATCAACATCAATTTGGTAAGAACGCTCTTCAGCAATTACAAGCTGGTCATCACGGTGATCTAGTTTGTTAACTAACATACGTCCAGTGGTTGGGAAAAATGCCACTCGACGAGCTTGATCTCCACCTAAATCTGAGGCTATCAGTTTTAAACCTTCGTCATCTATATACTTAAGAATAAAATCTATATTTTGCTGACCGATATTGGCGATGCCAGACATCATATTCCCACCGCCAGTTAACTTGACTTGTAAGTTTTCTCTCAGGCAGCCATGCTTCATTAGCTCATTAACCAACTGTTCCATAGCAAACAAACCATATCGAGAGGATCGCTGCATATCATCATTGGGGCCACCGGTAGGCAACATAAAATGATTTAAACCGCCATACCCTGTCTCAGGGTCAAAGATACAAGCCGAAATACAGGAGCCCAACAAAGTCGTAATTACTAACTCATCATTTGCAATATAAAACTCACCAGGCTTTACCTTTACGGCATAAAGCTCCCAGCGCGGCTCCCAGAAAGATTTGAAATGATGAAAACCGGATACATATTTAGGCCGTTTCTGTTCTACAGGCATCCAGTTCACCCTACCTTTCTGTAGATAGTTTTACCCACTAACTCAAAATTACTAGCATGACGTGCCAATGCTTCAGAATGCCCTACAAATAGATAACCATTAGGTTTGAGTAAAGAATGCATTCGATCCAATAAGCGTGCTTGCGTATTTTGATCGAAATAGATCATTACATTTCGACAAAAAATAAAATCTAAAGGCCCTTCGATTGGCCAATCCTGCATCAAATTCAGATAATTAAACCTGAGCAAATTTTGCAGTTCAGGTTTAACTTTAACAAAACCTTTTTGTGAGCCCTTTCCTTTCAAGAACCAACGTTTCAGTTGTGAATCAGGCAGATTTTTTATTCGGTCTTCCGTGTAGATACCCGATTTTGCACTACTCAACACTTTGGAATCTATATCAGTCGCCAATAAGCGGATATCCCAACACGAAGGGTCTATCCCCGCCTCTAACAAAGTGATTGCCAAGCTGTAGGGCTCTTCCCCTAGAGAACAACCAGCGGACCAACCTCTAACCCGAGAAGCATTACTCGCTTTTATTTCTGGAATAATCGTATTTGTTATAAATTCAAAATGGTGCTTTTCACGGAAAAAAGCAGTTAGATTTGTGGTAAGAGCATTAATAAATTGACTAAATTCGACAGGGTTATTGTCTAAAAAAGAGAAATAATCATCAAAGTTAGCAAGTTTTAACTCTCTCAGGCGTCGTACCAAACGGTTATAGGCCATATCTTGCTTGTGATCAGCTAGTACAATTCCAGCATAATCGTAAAGCTCATCCCTTACCTTCACAAAATGTTGTCTTGTAAAGGTAAACTCTCGGGATCTGGTAGAATCTGATGCCATTAACGCTCCCTGAAATTTAAAAGAGTGTTAAACAGCCTATCAATTCAGATAGGCTGTTTTTTACTACTTAAAACTCTTCCCACTCATCACCACTAGCACCGGCACTTATAATTGGCTGCTTTGGTACAGTGCGTTTAACTTCAGGCTTGCGCTCAGTTTGAACGTTCTGGCTTGCTAACTCTCTTAGACGGCTCACACCTTCAGTTTTTGTCGGTGCTTGCACTGAGCTAGACATACCCTCTGCTTCTACTACTTCAAATTGGTTTACTAGAGTTTGAAGTTGACCAGCTTGCTCTTCCATGGACGCAGAAGCAGCCGCAACCTCCTCTACCAGTGCCGCATTTTGCTGAGTACCTTCATCCATTTGCGTTACAGCAATGTTCACTTGCTCAATACCAATCGCCTGTTCACGGCTAGCTGCAGCAATTTCACTGATGATTGTCGATACGTTTTTGATAGCGTCCATGATTTCAGCTAACGCTTTGCCGGACTCATCAACGAACAATCCACCCTCTTCAACTTTTTCAACGCTATCGCTGATCAGCTCTTTGATCTCTTTCGCCGCACTTGCGCTTCGTTGAGCAAGACTACGAACTTCGGATGCAACTACTGCGAAACCACGACCTTGTTCGCCAGCTCGCGCGGCTTCTACAGCTGCGTTCAAAGCAAGCAAGTTAGTCTGGAAAGCAATTTCATCAATCACGCCGATAATTTCTGCAATTTTGGTCGAGCTAGCACGAATATCACCCATTGAGGTCACAACCTTATTGGAGATCTCGCCACCCTTCTCAGCCAATTTCTGAGCATCACTTGCTTGGTTTCGTGCTTCATCAGCGTTGTCAGCATTTTGCTTAACAGTACTGGTCATCTGCTCCATGCTTGCTGCAGTTTCTTGTAAACTTGCAGCTTGAGATTCAGTACGGGAACTTAGTGTTGTGTTACCACTTGAGATTTCAGAAGCACCCGTTGTAATACTTGCACCCGCTGTTCTGATCTCACCGACCATTGTATTCAGGTTGTGCAAGGAACTATTAAGCGCATTGTTCAGCTCTGCAAACTCACCTTGGAAGTTACCGGACATCTGCTGGGTCAAATCACCATCAGACATAGCATTTAACACACGTTTAACTTCGCGAAGAGGCTCTACTACAGCATCCAGCATTTGGTTAACACCAGAAGCAATATTCGCCATAAAACCACTATAAAGTTCTACATCTAGTCGCTCGTTCAATTCGCCTTGTGAAGCTTTTTGAATCAGATTAGCAACTTGGTCTTCCGCAACAAGCTGATCGGTAATATCCATCCACTCAACAACTGTACCCAGTCGTTGGCTGTTCTCATCAATTACTGGGTTGGCAATCAAACTAAAGCTACGTGTGCCAACTTTGATTTTACCGTTATAAGTGGTTTTAAGGCCTTCCAGCATGCGTCGCTGATGTTCTGGGTTTTTATGGAAAATATCGAAATTAGATCCCAAAATTGTTTCAGCATCAAAATCGGGTAATTGTTCACGGATATCTGCTTCAGCATTACGCATCATTCCCAAGACTGCATCATTACAATAAATAATATTGCCGTCGTTATCCGCCAACATAACATTAGAAGACACGTTATCTAGGGCTACTTTAATGCGAGAAGCACGATTCGCTGCTTCTTTGGCATCATTCACTTCGTAACCGAGCTTTGTTGCTAGAATTTTGACATTTCGTTTTAGCTCACCCGTTTCGCCAGGTTCATCCAAAGGAATTGGTGCTAGATAGTCTCCTTCAGTGATATCAAGCATGTGTCGTCTAGCTTGCTCTAACGGTTTAATAACACCGGTTTTCAAGCAATTATTAGCACCGAAAAGAATGATTAGGAAAGCAACAATCGGACCAACCATCAGTGCTTCAGCAGGCAAGCCCATGAAGTAAATCGCGGCATTAATCAGCACTGCTGCTACAACAGCCATCACGGCATGATGATTTATTTGACCTGCTAGATTCTGCTTAGGAACAGCATTTGGCGAAGGAATTGTTGCCTCATTGCGCTTTAGCTTCGCATATAGAACTGTTGCCTGTTCAATCTCATCCTGGCTTGGGCGAGTTCGTACAGACATGTACTCAACAATCTCTCCATTGCGGAAAATAGGGGTAACATTAGCCTTAACCCAATAGTAATCACCATTTTTACAACGGTTTTTTACTAATTTAGACCATGGACGACCCAACTTAAGGGTATCCCATAGATCTTTAAAAGCTGCAGGAGGCATATCAGGGTGACGAACCACATTGTGGTTTTTACCCACTAACTCATCCCGACTAAACCCACTGATCTCTACAAAGTCCGGATTGGTATAAGTAATTATCCCTTTCAGGTTTGTTTTTGTAACAAGTTCCTGACCATCTCTGAGCTTAACTTCGCGATCCGTAACCGGCTCATTGATTTTCATTTCTTATCCTCCGCCCCTTACACTTCAGCTCTTGTTGATGAGTCTGCAGCTAACTCATCGGAATTCATTAATTCATCTATGTCCATCAGGACAATCATTTTGTCATCCTGCGCCACAAGGCCAGTAATAAATTCAGCATTTATCACTCCACCTATCTGTGGTGCTGGTTGTATCTGATTTGTTGACAGCGTATATGTTTCAGCAACCGCATCAACAATGATCCCCATCACACGTTGACTAGTGCCACTATCTACATTGATCACAATAACAACCGTTGTAGGCCCATATTCGACAGGATTAAGACCAAATCGCAAACGCAGATCAATCACAGGAATAATCGCCCCACGTAAGTTCAGCACACCTTTTAGGTAGTCAGGCATATCTGGCACATGAGTAACCGGCGTCCAGCCTCTAAGTTCCTGCACCCTAAGAATATCCACCCCGTACTCTTCATCATCAAGAAGAAAACTTAGATATTGGTGCCCATCGGCTGTTTGATCTAAAAGCTCAGATTGCTCCTGCCATTCAGTATCTGTCATGCCACAGCTCCCTGATCAGCATGTTCACTACGTGATATTTCATTTCGTTTTTGAGCAGCTTTTGCCGATTCAAAATCCAAACCGCGTTTCATCAGACCGGCAATATCAAGGATTAGCGCCACACTGCCATCGCCCAAGATCGTTGCTCCTGCAAACCCTTCAATACGCTTGAAGTTAACTTCCAAGCTTTTAATTACAACCTGCTGCTGTCCAAATAGTTCATCTACAACTAAACCGATTTTTTGCCCACCATTTTCAACAATGGCGATTAAACATGTATCAGTTTGATCTTCGTCGACAGGAAGCTTAAATAGAGTACGTAAGTTGATAAGCGGGATATATTCTTCGCGGAAATGAAGCAGTTTGTTTTCACCCGCAATCGGGCTCATTGCAGATTTATCAGCAAGGATTGTTTCTACAATAGAAATCAGCGGAACAATATAAGTTTCGTTATGAACACGAACAAGCTGACCGTCTAGTATGGCTAAAGTCAGAGGCAGGCTGACACTAAAGGTTGAACCGTGACCGGGTTCAGAAGTTACGCTGACATGCCCGCCTAACGATTCAATGTTACGTCTTACTACATCCATGCCAACGCCACGGCCCGATAGATCGCTCACCGCATCAGCTGTCGAAAAACCAGGCTTAAAGATAAGCTCATTAATTTCACTATCACTAAGCTGCTGATCAGCTGTTATAAGTCCGTTATCTAATGCTTTCTGGTAGATTTTTTCGGTGTTTAACCCACGACCATCATCGGTAATATCGATAATAATAAAACCACCCTGATGATATGCATTAAGCTCCACCCTGCCGACTTCAGACTTACCGGCAGCCGCACGCTCATCAGGCGCTTCTAAACCATGATCAAGAGAATTTCGAATCAAGTGAACCATTGGATCACCGATCTTCTCCATTACTGTCTTATCGATTTCCGTTTGCTCACCTGTAATAACGAGCTCTACTTTCTTACCTAACTTGCCACTGACATCATGAACCAAACGAGGGAAGCGGTTGAAAACAAAACTAATAGGCAACATACGAACACGCATTACATCTTCTTGGAGATCGCGCGTGTTTCTCTCTAATTGCTCAAGACCAGACTGCAGGCGCTCGACTTCAGAACCGCCGGTTATTTCAGCGAGCTCTTCTCCCACCTGTCCAAGCATGGCTTGAGTGATTACCAATTCACCAACACGGTTAATTAGTGCGTCGATTTTATCTGTATCTACCCTAATAGAGCTGCTCTCAGCTGCCTTAGGTTTCCGAGCTGTGCTAGCTTGATTTGCAGGTACAGAAGCACTTGATTTTTGTGTCTCAAGTTTGGGTGCAGACTCTGCTGTAGGAGCAGAAGATTGAATTGAAGGGGGTTCTACGTTTGATGGCGTTCCACTTTGTGCAGAACTTTCCTCAACTTCATTAGAAGACTGTTGTACTTTAGGTTCTAAATCTAGAGTACATTCATCCTCAACCCACTCAAACACCTCTTCTATTTCTTCTTTACTGCAATCAGATATCAGATCTAATTGCCAAGAAAGTAACAGCTGTTCTGGATTAAGCTTATCAAAATCGACTAGTCGCTCTAGATTAACTTGAATATCAAGTTGACCTAATTCTTCTAACGCTTCAAACATGAAACTAGGTTCATTGCCTGTTTCAAGCATTGAAGGCTTAGGGCTAAACAAGATTGACCATCCTGCTTCACTGCTTACAGCATCCTCTTTAACAGTGAGAGGATTAGAGCAAGCTTTCCCCTGATTTACTTCGAGATCACATTCGTCTTCTACCCATTCGAAGATTTCCCGAACCTCATCTTCTGAACAATCATCAGAAACGAGCTGTAAATCCCAAGAGAGAAAAAGTTCTTCTGAATTTATAGATGAAAAATCAGGCAAATTTGCAAAACTTGGAGTTGCCGTTAACTCACCTAACTCAGCCAAGGCTTCAAACATAAAAGCAGGCTCGTGGCCTGCCTGGAGTAGATCACGATGAGGGGTAAACTTTATATTCCAGCAAGACATCTCAGCATCAGCCTCACCAGAATCACTTACTGGAGCCTCGGACAGCGCTTGATCTTGAGAAGGCTCTTGCCCCAAAGCTTGCTCTAAACGCTGTTTTACTTGCTGGATCTTCGCAGCATCAACTTCAGGACCATCTTGAGCCGCTTCAAGAAGCATTTTGATACAATCGACAGACTCAAGTAAGAGATTAACAAGCTCGGGGGTTATGGACTGTTTGCCACTACGTAACTCATCTAATAATGTTTCAACTACATGGGTAAAATCTGCTACTTCGTTGAAACCGAACGTGCCCGCACCGCCTTTTATTGAGTGCGCAGCACGAAAAATAGTATTGATCGTTTCTTCATCGGCTGAATCAAGATTTAGAAGGCTGGACTCCATAACCTCTAAACCTTCATAGCTCTCTTCAAGGAAAGTAGCTATAAACTGTGATAGATCAATACTCATAATGCTATCTACCGTACTACACGCTTAATTGTGCTAAGAAGTTTCTCAGGATTAAATGGTTTAACGAGCCACCCCGTTGCACCAGCCCCTTTACCCCTCTGTTTCATTTCAGGGGAACTTTCGGTAGTTAAAACTAAAATTGGCGTAAACTTAAACGCGGGTAATTTACGCAACTCGGCACACAATGTAATGCCGTCCATAATCGGCATATTTACATCTGTAAGAACCAAATCGAAACGTCCTGTTTGAGCCTTACCTAAAGCTTCCTGCCCATTAGCCGCTTCTACTACTTGGTAACCTTCCTGTTTAAGGGTAAAGGTCACCATATTTCTTAGGGAAGCCGAATCATCAACAACTAAGATGCTAGCCATTTATACTAATCTCCACATAAATCCTGAGCAGGTTAATCATTTTTAAGGGATAGAGTTTTTTCTAGACCTAACTGACATGCAGTCTTCACTAGAGAATCAGAAGGGTTTTTCCACTCTACAGACTTTTGCAAGTTTTGCGCTTTCAAGCAAAAAGCCGTTAACAGCTGCAGTGCGGCAGTATCTACTCGACTGAGCTGAGCACCATCTAAGACAACAGAATCAACCGAGTTTAGGTAATTACCTAACTTTTGCTGCCATTCAGTCACATTTGCAATAGATAGCTCTTCAGGCATTGCCAATACACTGTTAGCGTCCATCATGGATGTTCCTTATTTCTATAAGAATTACATCAATATACCGCTTCAATACACTTTAAATTACAAGGGGTATAAAAATCATCTATAAAATTCGCCTAACTGGCACAATATGTCAAAGGATATTTATCAAAAAACTCTGATATTTCAGCATATTGCTCAAAACTCTCGACTAGTGATTACATATCAGTCAGTTTTGAAAAAGGTAGACTAGCTTTTCAATCATTTAGCTTAATAGCAGACAACTGCGCCTTACGACGATCAGTATTCTTTAAAATCCTTGAACGCTCATCTTCCGACACTTTACTCCAACGAAGGATTTCGTCTAAAGATCGATAACACCCAACGCAAATATCATGCTCATTCAGGCAACAATTTCTTACGCAAGGGGATTCAATTTGATTTGGATTGGATTTAGAAAGCATAACTTCATTCCTTTGGCCAAACCGGCAATAACAATAATGTTGGATCATTACAGTTTGATGTACCGATATCGAGCTCCTTAAGCAATTATAGGGGGCTCTCCCCTAATAAGAGCATAGCAAAGTTTACCAATTCCGCTTTTTATAATGGCTTAGTAAAAGGCTTTCAGATTTTATGGAACCAATTGCTTAACGACCTCTCTAAATTTTCATTACCAGTATTTACAGGTTCTGTCGAAATGAAAAAAATAATTGCCATCTCAGCCATTTCAATACTTGGCGTGGGTATTGCGACCCTGTCCACAGGAAATGAGCAAGCCTCCCTATCAACTGCACCAGCAATAACACAATCAAATCAGCTTGCTATAGCTACTTTCGCCGGCGGATGTTTCTGGTGCACAGAATCAGACTTTGAAAAGCTCGATGGTGTTGTTCAGGTCATTTCAGGCTATAGCGGAGGCGAAAAAGCAAATCCAAATTACAAAGAAGTTTCTGCAGGTTTAACCAAACACACTGAAGCGATTCAGGTGTACTACAACCCTGAAATAATCTCTTACGCTGGCCTACTCGAACATCTATGGCGAGTTATGAACCCAACCGATGGAGATGGTCAATTTGTTGATAGAGGGAAGCAGTACCGTCCAGCGGTTTACTATCATAATGCAGCACAAAAACATGCTATCGATCAGTCTGTTGATGCGCTTGTTAAGTCTGGCGTTTACGGTAAACCTTTAGAGACTGAAATTGCACCGTTTAAGAACTTCTTCCCTGCTGAGGATTATCACCAAGATTATTATGCGAAAAACCCACTTCGCTATAGTTACTACCGTAATGGCTCTGGTCGTGATCAATTTTTATCAAAGGTTTGGGGTGAAAATGCTAAACATGATCTATCCCAATACAAAGGCCAAAGTTCAGATGCTGACTATCGCATCCAACAGTTTGTAAAACCTTCTGAGCACTATTTAAAGTCTAATCTTAGTCCGCTTCAGTACAAAGTAACTCAAGAAGATGGCACAGAAAGACCATTTGATAACGAGTACTGGGATGAAAAGCGTGAAGGCATCTATGTAGATATCGTCAGTGGTGAACCACTCTTCTCATCGACGGATAAATACAAGTCCGGTACCGGCTGGCCGAGTTTTACTCAGCCTATCAAAGGAGTAGAAATCGTAGAGAAAGAGGACAACTCCTTCTTTATGAAACGAGTTGAAGTAAGAAGTTCACGAGCAGATTCTCATTTGGGTCATGTTTTTAACGATGGTCCAGCTCCTACAGGCTTACGTTATTGCATAAACTCAGCGTCTCTTCGCTTTGTACCTAAAGAGGAGCTAACAGCCCAAGGCTATGGGCAATTTGCGCAGCTTTTTAAATAAAACTGTCCATCTACACACATAAAAAAGGCAGCGAAATTCGCTGCCTTTTTCTTATCCTTGATTTACTTTATCGAGCATTCCACGCGATACACTCTTCTAAAGTGACACCCTTACCGCCAAAGATATCTAGGGCGCTGCCGATTGTAAGATCGACATTGCCTTGAGATAGCTGATCCACCAGCTTTAGATCTTCTAGAGAACGCGCCCCACCGGCATAAGTAACTGGAATCGAACACGCTTTTCCTAAGAGCTTAACTAGCTCTTGATCTATACCACCCTGTAAGCCCTCAACGTCCGCAGCATGGATTAAAAATTCAGCGCAATGTTCACCTAATTCAGACAAAGTTTTCTCATCAACTGCCAGACTCGTCACCGTTTGCCAACGGTCGGTCGCTATATTCCAACCCGTTTCCGTACGACGGCAGCTAAGGTCCAAAATAAGCTTATCAGCACCAGTTTCAGCTTTAATCTTCTCTAAACGTTCCCAGCTAAATTGACCTTGATCGAATAGATACGAAGTAACAATAACGTGGGATGCACCGGCTTCTAGAAACTCAGTAGCGTTTTCATTATTTACACCACCACCAAACTGGAGACCACCTTGCCAAGTTGAGAGCGCTAATAAAGCCTGCTCTTTGTTACCAGGCCCTAATGCGATGACGTGACCGCCCGTCAGATTATGCTGCTGATAAAGTTCCGCATAATAAGCCGCATCATAAGGGCTTACATAATTGGTATCAGCACCACTATCTTGCAAGCTACCTCCAACAATTTGCTTAACCTGCCCTTGGTGCAGATCGATACATGGACGAAACTGTGTCACGCTATCTCCTGATCATCGACGCTGAAAGGCGCTATTTTATAGAGCGAATCGCTTTAGGTATATGCCAATCATTTGATTCTTATACATAACGGCGCTTAGCGTCGGTTACTTTGACCAAATAGCGCTGTGTTTCTAATGGCATGCGGCTCTGCAATCTCTGCCACACGCTAGAGGAAGATGATCGATTAATCGCACTAATTGCTTGCCGACGATCACTAGAGAAACTTCGAAGCACATTACCCACACCACCGTTGTACGCAGCAATTATGCAAAATTCCTTGCTCTGCGGATCCCTTACTTCAACTAAATAACGTGTTTGTAAAATATGCAGATAAGCACACCCCATACGGATATTATTCTCGACATTGAATAGATAATTCCTAGAAGGCGTACCGGCGCGACCATAAATCTCTTGGTGAGCATCTCGTCCAGCTGTTGTTGGAACAATCTGCATTAATCCATAAGCTGGAGCATGACTGACCGCAAAAGGGTTAAAGTGACTTTCAGTCTCGATGATCGCATACACTAAGGAGGGATTGATATTGTATTGTCGAGAATACTTGTCCACCAAAGCGGCGTAACGGTAGCGCCTTTTTAAGCGGTGCTTTTCGACCAAAGGAAGCTCAACAAAATACTCCGTTTTTGTAACACCATTAGCGGTCTTTACTTGACGTTTCTGTAACGAATTCGCTAGAAGGTATTTTGCATATCGCTCAGCGCGCCACCCCCATCTTACTGGTTGGCCTTCATGATCTAGGATCTGCTGATACAGAAAAGGCTCTCCCCCCAAAGTAACTGGGGCATCCGAATAAAGATCGACTTGGGTTGGATCTTCTGGCGATAACAGCAAGGTTACTATCGCACTTTGCAGCTTGCTCTGATCTAAAGTTTCGACGCGAATTTGTCCTTTTTCGAAGTCTACGATTCCTCGACTCAGGTACTTATCGGTATATTTAACATAGGTCGTTGGCGTGGGCTGAAGGGCTTCATCCTCTCCCCATACGCTGCTGATCAGTTGAGAGAACTTTTTAATATCATTAACCAAACCTTTAGGGTTGGTCACCCAACCGGTCGCTTTACTTTTAGCGTGAGAGGTAAGTGCACCTTCAACACTTTGGCCTCTTGCTACACTGGTTGCGATTCGAAATGCATCATGAGTTGTACAACCAGCTAAACCTAGCGGAAGTAAGCCCAGTAAAAAGCGTCTGCGTGTGAGCATAGAACCTCTAATCAGGGGAAATAAGGCAGTATAATCTAATAAATAATTCTGCCTAACTTAAGTCTGGGACAGTAACCTAATCAGATCAACATACGCAATAATCAGACCGTTAAACACTTATTTAATTTGGGTATATCTTCTCTCTGGACGCCCAACACTGCCGTAGCTAACTTCAGCCATAAGCTCATTTGAACTCACTAAGAACTCGAGATAGCGCCTTGCCGTAGTACGACTCGCGCCGATCTCCTCCCCAACCTCTTCAGCATTGAGCGGGGTATTTACTGCACAAAAAACATTTCGGACTTTATCTAAAGTAATACCATCAATGCCTTTTGGTAGGCGAACCTCTCCTGTGACAGTGGAAACGCTTGAGCTTTGCCCACTCGATCTAGGCAGCACTGTATCCACATCACTTTGAGCCAATAACTCCATAGCTTGGAGTTTCTTAAGGTGTAGTTGATAGTTTTCGAGGGTTTCCTGCAGCCGATCAAAAACCAGTGGCTTTAAAATATAATCAAACACGCCACCACGCAGTGCCTCGCGCAGGGTTTCCACCTCTTTAGCGGCGGTAATTAAAATAACATCCGTCCCGTGATTACCTGAACGCAGCTTTCTTAATAAATCCAAACCGGTTCCTGTCGGAAACTGGATATCAAGCAACAAAAGCTCTGGCTGTAAGACCTCAACCAGATCCTCTGCCTCTTCTAGCCCGTGAGCAATCCCAACTAACTCAAATCCAGAGATGCGCTCTAAAAACCGCTTTTGTATCTCAGCTATTTGCTGATCATCTTCTGCAATAACAACTCGAATATCACTCATCTTTTTATACTTGTTAATTGAGTTTTATTTCACTGAGTATCAAGCTTTAGCAATACTCATTTCTTTATACCTACGAATAAACCTCACCCCTGAGCTTTGGGGATATAGACGATAAATCGACTTCCCCCTTTTTCTCCTAGTTCACAGGTCACTGTGCCATTTAAATTACCTAAAAGCTGTTTCACTAGATGTAATCCAATGCCGTGCCCATCTTTAGTTTTGCTGGTATATCCTTTTTCAAAGATCTTCTCTTGATCGCCTTCTTTTACACCTGGCCCTTGATCTTCAATCTCAAAAATTAGATCTGTACCCAGATCCAACATACTAAGCGCAACCTCTCCACCTATACCCGTATGCTCCCATGTAGCCTCAAGTGCATTATCGATTAAGTTGCCGATAATGCTGACTAAGTGTTCTCGAGGGAGCTTCTCGGGTAGCGATAGCATTCTACTATCAGGATCAATAATAAGGTGAAGCCCCATCTCTTTAGCACGGTTATATTTACCTAATAAACACCCTGCCAATACAGGATCAGAAACCGCTTCACGTAACAATGTGATCAGCTCTTGATGGCTTTGCGCCTCTTGCCCTATCAGCGCCTGAGCCTCATCAGTTGCCCCGATCTGAATCAAACCTGCGATGGTATGCAGTTTATTAGAATATTCATGTGACTGGCTGCGTAAACTGTCTGCGTATTGCTGAATTCGCGTTAGTTTTTTACTCACCATTGCTAATTCGTCTTTGCGCCTAAAACTCGAAACAACTCCAGTAATCTGATCACCTTGTTTTAACGGTAAGCGGTTAGCAATAAGGTTTTGTCCATAGAGCCAAACCTCCTCGTCAAATTGCGGCTGCCCTGTTTTTAGCACCTCTAGCATTGTACTGTCGGGTAACACCTCTGATATATGTCTCCCCGTCAGCTCTGCATAATCGGCTAAGCCTAATGTTTCCACAGCTGTTCGATTAAAGGTTGTGATCCGTCCATCATTATTGATAGCGATTATCCCTTCACGCACCGATTCTAACGTTGCTCTTTGCTCATCAAATAAACGAGCGATCTGCTCAGGTTCCAAGCCAAAAATGGCTCGCTTAAAGTGATTAGCAAACCAAACCGCAATCATTGCGCTTAATAAAAATGACGCCCCAATAACAGCGATCAGTGTGATCCGATACTCTTCAATAATGTTTTCGACCTGATCAAGATGATAACCAACTGATACCAGACCTATAACCTCACCCTCATTTGAAAAGATCGGCGCTTTTCCCCGCATCGACCACCCCATGCTGCCTAAAGCTTTAGAAAGGTACCCCTGACCAGCAACAAGCGCCGGAGCATTATCATCACCTTCATCATCAGACATCGGCCGACCAATTTTTTCTGTTCGTGGATGTGCTAAACGGATCCCCTGCTTATCTCCAATCACAACAAAGCGAGCTTGAGTTTCTTCTGCTAATCGCAAACTTAAAGGCTGTAAATATTGGCTATCGCCCCTTTGTACTGCGTCGATGATCTGTGGAGCGACAGCAATTGTTTTAGCCACATCTAAAGCTCTTTGACCAATCTGTTCATCTAGCGATTTATGCAGGTAATGGACCGCAAAAACACCGATAAAACCTGTCTGTACAATCGCCATTAATCCCAAAATCAGGATCATACGGCTCTTAAGCTTTAATCGGCTTAGTAATTTAATATCCACACTCATTCAGTGAACTCGCTAAATACCCTAATCATTAGATACTTTAAAGCTTAGCTAACCTCGATTAAAAAGCCCCGTAAACATTATGAACAAAATGATTTTTAAGGATTAAAAAGCCTTTAATTTCATAAGCTTCATTTGCCGAATAAACCTCACTACTTTGTAGGCATCACAAAAATAAATACGAGGTGATCTCGATGTTCGGTAAAGTTAAAAGCAAAAAAACTCTGATGGCGGCCGTATTAACAACATGCATGACAGCCGGTGTTTCCTACCAAGCTCAAGCCATGGAAAGCATTCACTTTCTAATCCCTGGTGGTGCTGGCGGCGGCTGGGATTCAACAGCCCGTGGCACAGGCGAAGCGCTATCTAAAGCAGGTATTGTTGATACTATTTCTTACGAAAACATGTCTGGCGGTGGCGGTGGTAAAGCCATTGCTCACTTGATCGAGACAGCTGAACAGAAGCAAGACACCTTGATGGTGAACTCAACTCCTATCGTAATTCGTTCATTATCTAAAGTATTCCCACAATCATTCCGTGATCTAACACCAATCGCTGCAACTATCGGCGATTACGGTGCCTTTGTAGTTAAGAAAGATTCAAAATACACCGATTTCAAACAAGTGGTTGCTGACTACAAAGCTAACCCGCGCTCTATCAAAATTGCAGGCGGTTCTGCTCGTGGCAGTATGGATCATCTAGTAGCAGCAATGGCATTTAAAGCAACAGGCGGTGATGCACGTCAAGTTCGCTATGTTGCTTACGATGCAGGCGGTAAAGCAATGGCTGGCCTTCTTTCTGGAGAAACACAACTTCTATCAACAGGTTTCAGTGAAGCGTTAGCCCTAGCTGAAGCAGGCGAAGTACGCATTCTAGTCATGACAGGTAGCGAACGAAATGAAGCTGCGCCAGACGTCCCAACCCTCAAAGAACTTGGCTATGACACTACATTTGTAAACTGGCGTGGTTTCTTCGCAGCACCAGGCACAAGCGAAGCGCAACAAGCTGAGTTTATTGAATCTCTAGACAAAATGTACGACACACCTGAGTGGGAAACCGTACGTTCACGTAATGGCTGGACAGAGATTTTCAAACCAGGTCCTGAATTTGTCTCATTCCTAGAAACTCAGGAAAAAGAAGTTGGTGCTCTAATGCGCGAACTTGGATTCCTTAAGTAAACACACTCTCATTTCGCAGCAATATTCCTGACTTTGATTAAGTCAGGCCTTCTTTACCGAGGGCTTTGCCTTTTGGCCTCTGTCGACTGGCCCTCGGTTTTTTTAAATAGACAGTTATGGCCTCTGCCATAGCAGGAGGATCCTCATGACCTTATGCAAAGATCATATTGGTGGTCTGGTATTTCTCAGTTTGTCTGTAGCTTACGGCTACTATGCAACTCAGATCCCTTTACTGCCTGGTGATGAATTCGAACCGTTCCATGCACAAACAATTCCTAATGCTTTGGCAATAGTAGGTGGCGTACTGTCCATCTTACTGCTGGCTACAACCAAATCTAGCAATGACCAAAAGTTAGTACTTAAAGGGTATGACTTCCCATTAGTAATCAAGTTATTACTGCTCGTTGTACTTTTTGCGTTAGCACTTGAATGGCTAGGTTTCTTAATTTCTACCATTTTCTTTTTAGTCGGTGGTTACTGGCTATTAGGCGAAAGAAGACCCAAGACCCTATTTATTGCATCAGTGCCTTTTGCCATTTTCCTATGGTTCGCACTGACACAACTACTCGATATTTATCTGGCTCCAGGTAAAGCGTTAACTGTAATTTTTGGAGGCTGATCCCATGTTAGACGGAATTATTACTGGGCTTACCACTGCGGTGATGCCTTTTAACCTATTGATGGTCGTTGTTGGCTGCTTTGCAGGCACGTTTATCGGGATGTTACCAGGCTTAGGCCCTATTTCAGCCGTAGCCCTAATGATCCCAATCACTTACGGACTAGACCCCTCTTCTGGGATTATTTTGATGGCCGGTGTTTATTACGGTGCAGTCTTTGGTGGTTCAACCTCATCAATTCTGATCAATGCGCCTGGCTGTGCGAGTACGGTTGTAACCTCTTTTGACGGTTATCCACTGGCTCAACAAAAACAAGCAGGTAAAGCACTAGCCCTAGCTGCATACTCATCATTTACAGGCGGCACTATCGGTGCACTGGTACTGCTATTTGCAGCACCTGCATTAGCCTCAGTTTCGTTGAGTTTCCAATCGAGCGATTACTTTGCCCTGATGATTCTTGGTTTAACGGCGGTAGCAGCATTCTCTGGTAAAGGCCAAGTTATCAAAGCGCTAATCATGACCGTATTAGGCCTAATGATCGCGACTGTAGGTACAGATGTTACATCTGGCACAACCCGATTTACCTTTGGCAGCGTCGACTTGATCGATGGTATCAGCTTCTTACTTTTAGCTATGGCAACCTTTGCTTTAACCGAGGTAGTTATGACTGTGCTTAAAGGTCAGCATAACAAGAAAGAAGCACCTATGGATATGAGCCAACTAGGCAGCATGAAGCTAAGCAAAGAAGAAGTTAAGCACGTTGCCCCAACCGTTGGCCGCTCTTCCTTTTTTGGTTTCCTAATTGGGATCCTTCCAGGTGCAGGTGCAACCATCGCGTCATTCCTTGCTTATGGTCTGGAACGCAACCTTGCTTCAGCCAAAGAGAAACTAAAATTTGGCAAGGGCGCTTTACGTGGTTTGGCAGCACCGGAATCTGCAAACAATGCAGCATCTACAGGCTCATTCGTACCGCTTCTGACGCTAGGTATTCCTGGTTCAGGTACAACAGCAATTATGCTGGGTGCATTAATTGCTTACGGTATTCAGCCGGGCCCTCGTTTATTTCTAGATAATCCGGATGTATTCTGGTCTGTCATCATTTCGATGTATTTTGGCAACTTGGTACTGCTGATTCTTAATCTGCCGTTGATTCCATACATCTCCCGACTACTAGTTATCCCAAGACCAATCTTAATCCCATTGATCCTTTTCTTCTCGATCACTGGTGTTTATCTCGTGAGCTTTAATAGCTTTGATATTCATATGATGGCGATCATTACGGTCATAGCCATTTTCCTAAAACTGCTTGAGTTTCCGATGGCACCTATGCTGCTTGGTTTCATCTTAGGCGGTTTGATGGAAAACAACTTAAGCCGTGCTTTAACCATCTCTGACGGCAGCTTCGCATTCCTTTGGGAGCGACCACTGACACTGAGCATCGTCATTGTAGCAATCGTTATTTTAGTCCTTCCCCCAATCATCGAAGCTTGGAGAAAGAGAACTAATTCCAGCAAGAACCCGGGTTGCGAAGCTGCGATCTCTGAGGGTGAAGGCTAGCCCTAGCCAAAATTCAATATCAGCAGGAATTTACAAGTCAGGCTGTAAATTCCTGCGATCCAATCTCAATCAACTTCAACTAATCCAAAGGAGGACTAGCGGATAGCTGTGCCTGCAATCCCCAAACTGAATGCCATTTTTGCAGCACGGTTTTGACATTTTAAAACTCCAAGTCGGCTATTGAGCACTTAGGATTTCACAACTGATGTCCCAGTTGTCCCGAGTCAAATAGTCACTGACTGAATTACAAAGCTTCCCTCTGTGCTCGATACAAATCTGAGCGAGAGGTTCTAAAAAATACAAAAGAGGCAAACATGAAAAAACTAGCTTTATCTGTAGCTATTACCGCAACACTCGCTACCAGCACATCCATGGCAGCAACAATTTACAGCGCTGACGGCTTAACTTATAAGCTTAAAGGCGATTGGCAGCTTCAATTACGTGACGACTACAAAAAAGCCAATGATTTTGACGTAGAGTTTGATGATTTAGAGCTGAAGAATACAATTATTTACGATCTAGGTAACGATCTTAAAGCCTTCGGTCAACTGGATTTTTCCTTCAACGGTTCGGCTGATGATTCCAGTGCAAGCGATAGCAAACTGGAAGAAGCTTACCTAGGCCTTCAATACAGCAATTTGAAGTTAAAAGTGGGTAAAACAAATACGGCCGGTGACGAATTTGGTGTGGAAGCGGCTTATGAAACAATCCTTGATGAAGATCAGTTTGATGTAGTTAAAAGCTCAGGCGACGATCTTATCCGCCTAGAAGCAAGCTTTGATAATGCCACTGTAGTTGTATCACATGAAATAGCATCAGACGGCAATGCCAGCGAAGATGGTGAAGCAACAGATCTATTTGTTAGCACTAAACTTTCTCAACTCTCTCTAGCAGCAGCCTACCAAACTCATCAGGCTAGCGGTTCGACCTATTCAGATGATACTTGGGGTGTTAGTGCCAAATTCGATGCTGGTTTTGCAACTTTTGGAACGGATTTCAGTTCGACTGACTATGGCAACCCAGCGACAGCTGATGCTGATATCAGTAACTTAGTCGCTATTTTCCAGCCTCTAGAAACAACACGAGTAGCGCTAGGTTACGTAAATGTAGATTCTGATGCAGACAACCAAGATGCAAGCTCTTGGTACACCAACGTGACTTATAAATTCCCGTCACAGAAGAACGTATCAGTCTTCGCCGAAGTTGCTAAAGCAAGTTTTGACGATGCTAGCGTTGATTCTGAAATCGACGTTCTTGCAGGCATGCAAATCAAGTTCTAATTGCTAAACGGTGGCTCAATAGGTCCTCCCCTTCAAGCCTATTGAGCCATTCTTACCTTCTGGAGAACCTCATGAAAAAACTAGCTTTGTTGGTGACACTGATTTCAGCACCTCATGTAATGGCAGATAACCAGTTAATATTGGGTGAAGGCATTAAAGTTCACGCGATCAACGGCAGCGAAAGTGTATCCTCTTTTTTTTCCAACGATCGATCTTTAAACCTACCTGATGGCAATAACCAACTTCTTGTTTCCTACACAGCAGAGATAAAGAATGGCAGCGATTATGAGCTAGAGCAAAGCCATCCAAGCGTACTTTTATTTAGCTCAGAGAAACAAACCCTCACACTTAAAACACCTGAGATCAAAAACACAAGACAGCTAGAGCATTTCAACCGCGAGCTTAACTGGCAACTTAAAAACGACAAAAATCCAATTCAATTTAAAGCAGAACTTCTACCACTAAAGGGATTCCGTTTAGGGATAGATTTTGAGAGAGAGCTAACTGATTTCAATAGATCAAACAGCAATGCTACCCAGCAGGTTTCAGTCATTGAAACACCCACTGTTTTAAAAGGAGATAAAGTGACTGATGAACAAATGAAGCTAATTTTGTTGAAAAGCTTATATCAACAAGCCTCTTCTGAAACTCAAGAGGCCTTTAAAAACTTTATCCAATAATTGCGGGAAGGTTTTTGTCTCTCAGCACGATTTATTTTGCAAAACAGCTTGACAAAAACCATCCAAAACAAAATTCAACCCACTGAAAAATAAAGACTTTTCAACCTGTATTATTTTCACGCAATTTGTTAAATAGCCAAGTTTTACGGGGCCTATAGCAACTTAACCATAAAAAACTAACAAAGTTATCCACAGAAGCTGTTTATAACTTACTTAGCGAAATAGATTACTCTTTAACTGATTCGAGCGTATTAACGAGATCTTGGAAAGCCTCCCTATTTGCTTCATTAAGATCCATAAGAATACGGTGCGCAGCAATAATTCTCTCCTGCATTTCAGCAACAGATTCCTGCACAAGCGGCAATTCTTTAAGATCTTCTACGCAAGGCGGGAGTTCTTCTAGCAGAACAAAAATATGATCAAACCCCATGGTATACAGGATTCGAGTTATATCTGAATTTGTTGAGACAAGAGCAGGCTTATCCATTCCTGCATGATCAGCCTTAATAGCTAATTTCGCAATCAACCCTAGGGAAGTACTATCAATCCCTTCTGCTTGCGTCAGATCGATCAAAACCTCACTCACAGAAGGATCAGCTAAAGATTGTTCTAAATGGCAATCCAGAGTAGTACACAAGGTAAGACGAACATCTCCAACGAATTTGAGGACAAATCGCCCCTCAACCAAGGCTGAATATATTAAACCTTCTTGCATGATTACTGCCTGCAAATCGTCATAATTGCGATATCATCCGGAGCCGCATCAATAGTACTAGGAAGTAAAGCATCTCGAATGCTGTTCGGCCCCCCACCTTTAGTACCAGAAACCGCATCAATAAGGCGCTGTTCTTTAGCTTCCATATTCGACTCTTCCAATACTTCAAAGATACCGTCAGAGAACAATGTAATTTCAAACTCAGCATGCAGCTGCAATGTTCTCTCATCATATAGAGGCTCATGAAAGAGACCTACAGGCATCCCTCTCCCCTCAAGGAAACGACAGCCATCCCGATCATGCAATATTGGCATAGGATGATGCCCGCCTACAGCGTAACTTAAGCTAGCGTCAGCTTCATTGTATAAACCGATAAACATGCTCAAATGCTTGCCTAACCCAGTATCAAGCAACTCTGTGTTGATTCGATGGAGCACATCTTTTGGCGATAAAATGTCAAAACTCGATTGCCGCCTATAGTTTCTCAGAAGCCGATTAGTCATATTCTTGAGCAAAACAGTGACAAGTGCAGAAGAAGCCCCATGACCTGAAACATCGGCTAAGTAAAAGAGGGTCAATTTGTCATCGACCTTGACAGCATCAACGAAATCACCACTTAAATATAACGACGGGATTAATAGATATTGAGCTCGAACCACCCCTAACTGAACATCAGTGGCAGGCAACATGTTTTTTTGTATCTGATGAGCCGCCTGCTGATCTGCTTTAAGCTCAGCCAAACTTTTCTCTAATTCTTCCCGATAATGAAGATTTTGCTCAATCAATTCCGCCTGGTTAAGCAAGGATTTAATGGCTAGGGAGAACGCTGGACCTTGATCAAGGATTTCAGACTGTAAGAATACATTGCTAGCTCCCTTCCTCAGCGCTGCCATCACCTGATTCACCTCACTATCAGGTAATAACGCAAGGTTTGGTTTCGGGGCTTGTGACGTAGCTAAATGCTGAAGATCAACCAGCTTTAAACGCTCACTCACACCCACAATCACCAAAGAGAAACTGTGCTCTTCTAATAATTCTAATGCGTAATCACTACTAAAAGCTGTAGAAATTTTTACAGGCGGAAGGTCTAGCTGATTACAGGCGTCGACGATCGAATCAATTGCTTCTGCAACATGATCGACCAATAGAATGGTTTGGTATGCTTGCCTCATATATCAGGCCTTGCAAATTAGTCTAGAGTCCATGAGAAACCACGTTAAATCCAGTTGACTTAACTTGCAATAGATTTTTAGTCACAGATATCACGACTTACAAAAAAGCCCCAATTATATCTGAATAATTGAGGCTTTCATCCACACTAAACTTCTATATTAGAAATTGTTATCGTCGTAGTTTTCAGTATCACCGTCAGCAATATCGAAAGCACGTTTTTGCAAGTAAGCATCACGGATAAAGATATATTTATCACCAGAGATCAACTTTTCACTTTCTAATAGCTGTGCACGCGTATCAATAACACGAGTCACGTAAAGAGCATTACGCGCACCATTATCATCTAGGTGATAAACAGGGTCTACTAGAGTATCTGGGAATTTACCTACGCCATCACGAACAGTCATTGGACCGAAGAAAGGAACAACAAGGTAAGGACCGCTATTAACACCCCAGTAACCTAATGTTTGACCAAAGTCTTCATCGTGCTTTTCAATACCCATTGGTGTAGCAACATCGATAAGGCCTGCTAAACCAAATGTAGAATTAAATGCTACTCGAGCAAAATCTTGGGTTGCATTATCGAACTTACCTTGGAGCAGGTTATTAAAGAATGTACCTACATCAGCAAGGTTTTCAAAAAAGTTATTCACACCAGTTTCAGCTACATCAGGCATCACCGCCTTATAACCTTTTGTTACTGGCTTTAGGGCGTAAGTATCTAGACCGTCATTGAAACTAAACATGGTTCGGTTAAAACCTTCCCAAGGGTCTACATTGACCTCTTCCGCCATAACAGGCTGCGTCAATGCCAAAGAAACAGCACCTGCCGCTAACAAACTGCGAAATTTGGTTTTCATTCAGGATCCTTTCACTTTACCCAATAAATAAGAGGGTATTCTAGCTGAGAAACATCCAGAATAAAAATAGGAAAAAGGCTTAATTATGAGAAGGTTAGTCTAATTAAATTCAAAAACGAAAAAAGGCTTCCCAAAGGAAGCCTTTTTCTGTATTTCCGTAAGGAAATGTCGACTTAGAAGTCTACGCGGTAACCTAGTACTGCGCGATCTTCGTTAGTGTCATCAGAATCATTGTCTACGTATTCAGCGAATACACGACCTTTACCAAGTTTCTGCTGAACACCTAGGCCCCACTGTTCAAGATCAGTGTTGTCAGTCTTGTCTTCGTAGTCAGCGTAACGAGCGTAAACAGAAGTTGCACCCATAGTGTAACGAGCAGCTAGTTCCCAAACGCGCTCATCAGCTAGCTCACCAGAGTCAGCGTCAGTTTCAGCATCTTCGTACTTAGCCATTAGCTCAAGAGCGTCAAGCTTGTATTTAGCTGCAAGACCCCAAACATCTTTTTCGATGTTAGTGTCAACAACGTTTTCAGCAGTCGTAGAACCGTTAGCATTTAGAGTAGCAGCATCAACATCGTTAATACCTTCGATGTGACCGATAGATGCAGATACAGTTAGGTTATTAGCAGAGTAAGTCGCTGCAACGTTGTATGCATCAACAGAATCATCGATAGAATCGTTGTTGTCATCGCCGTCAGTAAGAAGCACAGCACCAGCAATAATCTGGAAGCCATTCATCTTAGGAGAGTAGTAAGCGATAGTACCTTCAGTACGCTTCATGAAGTGACCAGATTTACCAGTAACACCGTTACCTAGGTTAAAACGCTCACCGTAGCCGCCGTCACCTGGGTTGAAGATGTTAGTTGGGCCAGAGATCAATAGGTAGTGTGGGTGGTACTGCTTACCGATAAGTAGCTTACCCCAGTCGCCCTGAGCACCAATGTACTGTAGACGAGTTTTAAGAGCTGTAGATTGGTCAGCGCCAGTAGCGTTGTTAGCTTGAGCTTCCCAGTGGAATAGACCTTTAGTGCCGTCTAGACCTAGATCAACATCACCTTTGATACCAACACGTGAAGACTGATCGTCAACACCAGTGTCGCCGTTGTCTACTTTTTCAAGACCGATACGGAAAGAACCGTATAGAGTAGCGTCAGCCTGTGCGATCATTGGTGCAGTCATAGCGCCAGCAACAGCTAGAGCGATAAGTGACTTTTTCATCAACATTTCCCCTTCAATAATATTCAACATACTAGTAGTGAATTTTTTAATTTTTCTAGCATAACGCATTTAACACGCTATTACGCTATGAAAATACTATAAAAAAAATATATTTCAAATAAATGAAACACATTTTTCTCCTAAAACTTGTCTCGGCAGAGCTATAAAAAACTTTAACTTCTGCCTTATCTCTCTCCTGCTTTAGTACCTATAACGGGGAATTAACTCCATTTAACAAGGCCTTAGCAGACTCCTAGAAATAATTTTCGGGCATTACAACACACCCAAAAGGCTTCTGCAACCTTTGCGGGAGCATTTATTTAGCTGTTAACACCCAACAAAAGTATTACTCCCTAAATTTATTGATCTACATCAATTGGCCACTTTCGCCCACTGCTGCTTAAGACGCTTCTCAGACACCGTTATAGCGGTACCCAACTGTTGAGCAAACAATGAGACGCGAAGCTCTTCAATCATCCAGCGGTAGTTAGTTAATTCCTGATCATAAATACCTTGCGAACAGAGTTTTTCATATCTCTTTTGATACTGTTCAAAACACTGCTGCAATTGATCGCTGTGAAGGCATTCCTGCCTCAAGTTTCGCCTAAATTTCTCAAGTCGAATTTCAATACCCTTTAAATACCTTGGATATTGTTTCAACACGCAAGCCGATTCATGCTTTATAAAACCCTTGTACATTAACTGCGATAGCTGGTGTTTAACATCATTTAAAACCGGCACCTCATTTAACTGCACCTTACCTTTAAGCTGCTTCTGGATGCGGTTATAGGTTTGACAAAGCTCAAGAACATTCCCTAACAGCTTTTCCCCAGCGGGTATAATTTCGCTTTTGCACTTTAAGACAGCTTGCTCAAATTCCTTTTGTTCTCTTATAACACCATGCTCGGGCAATATAATCGAAGCACAGGCCTGCCAAATAATCTCTTGTTCTAATTGAGCTGGCGTATATAGGCCACCGCTTAATAATACACTTTGAGTTATTTGATCCTTCTTCAGTGCCTTCTTTAGATTACGAACCTGCTCCTTCATTGAAAGAAGAGCCAAACGCGCAACCCCTAATCGACTAACTTGGACAGATTCATCTTTATGAGATTTTAAGCATAAGGTTACAGATTCACCTTCATCTTCTAATACAGGGTAAGCCTCTACCTCAACACCAGCATATTTGTTGATTTTGCAGCTTTCTTCTAGCGCCCCAAAATCCCATTCAGTTATACCTTCACGTCCCCATTCACTATCAGATTTCTCTGTTAGCCTTTCATTTATTTGTGAAGCGAATTGATCATTTAAAACATCCCAGCGTCGAGACTCACCTAGCAACCGCCCTTTTTCATCTACTAGCCTAATATTCATAGTCAGATGATCAAGAAGCGCACTCTGCCTTAGATCAGATTCCTGTATTCTAATCCCGGTCATACGAAGCAGGTGATGAGCAAAAACTTCGTATAAATTGCCCACCCCGAATTCAACTGCGTTTATAAATGCTTCGACATAATTTGGCACTGGCACAAAGTGCTTACGCTGCTGTTTAGGTAAGCCTTTTAATATTGCAGAGCACTTTTCTTCAAGCATCCCTGGCACTAGCCATTCCATCTGTTGTAATGGAATCGTATTCAACAATGGCAAGGGAACCTGAAGTGTCACACCATCATCTTTCGCACCTGGCGAGAAGTTATAGAATAACTTCAACTTTGCTGCGTCCCATCTGAAAAAGTCTGGATAAGCGACTACAGACACATGATCAGCGGATCGTTGCAGAATATCCTCTTCTTGCATATGCAAAGCATCAGGTGCTTCTTCCTCAACAGCCTTACGCCACTTTTCAAAAGCGGCGCCATTTACGATATGTTCACCCTTTAGTGATTGCAGACGAAGTCGATAAAACTCATAAAGTTGCTCTTCATCGACAAGCAGATCCTTTCTTCTAGATTTTGCTTCTAACTTTTCAATACCCCTTAACAAAGCACGATTTTTCTTGATGAAAGCTGCTTTGGAATTGAACTCTCCTTCCACCAGCGCCTGTCTAATAAAAATTTCATGAGCGATGAGCGGATCTATTTTCCCATAACTTACTTTACGCTTAGGCACAATGATTAAGCCATACAGCGTAATCTGCTCTGTCGCCACAACCTCTGAGCGCTTTTTCTCCCAATGAGGCTCGCTATAGTTTCGTTTAATTAGATTCGGTGCTAATTTTTCTGCCCAAGATGGATCAATGCGAGCAATGCAACGAGCGTATAGCTGACTGGTCTCGACTAGTTCGGCAGCAATAATCCATTTCGGCTCTTTCTTATAAACAACGGAACCTGGGAATAAAAGGAAACGTCGGTTACGCGCCCCAAGGTATTCTTTATTCTCTTGTTTAAAGCCCATATGACTTAACAAGCCAGCTAAAAGAGAACGATGAATAGCTTCGTAAGAGGCTTCTTGCTCCCTTTCAACAAACTTATCATCTTGTTGTTTAAGCTCTTTACAGATCAGATGCAATTGACGGTGAGTATCACGCCATTCTCGCATACGCATATAAGACAGAAACTGTTTAGCACAGTACTTACGTAATTGATTTTGACTTAACTCCTGCCTTTGCTCTTCATAGTGATCCCATAAATTAACAAAGGATAAAAAGTCAGATTCTTCGTGAGCATACTGGCGATGCTTCTCATCACTAGCTTGACGTTTTTCTTGAGGCCTTTCGCGTGGATCTTGAATGCATAAAGCACTTACAATAATAAGAACTTCACGCAAGCACTTGTTTCTCGCGGCTTCTATTACCATCCGCCCTAAACGCGGATCGATGGGTAGTTTCGATAACTGCCAACCTACGCGCGTGATATTACGTTTAGCATCTACCGCTCCAAGCTCTTGAAGCAGTTTAAAACCATCATTGACAAATCGATTATCTGGCGCATCGACAAAAGGAAATTCTGATATATCACCGAGCTTAAGAGACAGCATCTGAAGAATAACTGCTGCAAGATTCGTTCTACGAATCTCTGCATCCGTAAACTCCGGCCGGGCATTAAAATCTTCTTCAGAATATAAACGTATACAAGTACCTTCGGAGATGCGCCCGCAACGACCCGCACGCTGATTAGCACTCGCTTGAGAGACAGCTTCAATGGGAAGCCTTTGAACCTTCGAGCGGTAACTGTATCGACTGATCCTAGCTAACCCGGCATCAACCACATACTTAATACCGGGCAAGGTTAGGGACGTTTCAGCAACGTTAGTAGATAATATTAATCGAGTTGCTGCTGCCTTACCTGAGCGTTGGAACACCCGATTTTGTTCTGCTAAAGAAAGTCGTGCATATAGAGGAAGTACTTCAGTATGCTTTAATTCAGCTCGCCTAAGAATTTCAGCCGTTTCACGTATTTCACGCTCGCCGGGTAAAAAGATTAATACATCACCTTGCGGCCCTTTACCCTGCTTACGTTCAGTGTCTAAAAGCTCTTCAACTGCAGCAAGAACTCCTTGTTGAAGATCTAGGGCTTTTTCATCTTCAGCTTCAAGCTCATGAAGCGGACGATATAAAACCTCTACGGGATACGTTCGCCCAGACACCTCTATGATAGGTGCATTATTAAAATGCTTAGAGAAGCGTTCTAAATCGATTGTTGCAGAGGTAATGATGACCCTAAGATCGGGGCGCTTAGGAAGAATACGTTTTATATAGCCAAGTAGGAAATCGATATTCAAGCTGCGCTCATGCGCTTCATCGATAATTAGAACTTCATACTGTTCAAGGAAACGATCATGACGGGTTTCACCAAGTAAAATACCATCTGTCATCAACTTGATTTGAGTATTTTCACCCACCTGATCATGGAACCGAACTTGATAGCCTACTCGTTCACCTAAAGGGGTATGCAATTCTTCGGCTATACGACTTGCTACCGTACGAGCAGCCAAACGACGAGGCTGAGTATGGCCAATCAGACCTTTACAACCCAACCCGAGATCTAAACAAATCTTGGGCAGCTGGGTAGTTTTACCTGATCCGGTTTCCCCCGCTAAAACTACCACCTGGTTTTCTTCGATCGCTTTACTGATCTCTTCGCGGCGACTGCTGATAGGAAGATCGGGGTAAGAGATATCTCGATTCAGTTGTTTTCGATTCTCAACCCATTCACACGAAGCTACAAGATCATCGACCAATTTAGTAGCACTTTCCTGATCATCATTTTTAAGCCTTTCAATACGGCGTTTAAAACGAAAACGATCCGATAGTCGACAGCTTTCTAATAGAGACCTGAGCTGTTTTTTACTTTGATTCAAGTGCTTTGCCTTACCCTATATTTTTAATGGTGTAATTCTATAACAGATAGTTCTTTAGGACACCTTTATCGATTTTTATTGCTCTGACTCAGGAATCAGCTAACTTATTAAAATTACTACAACTATTTGAGCAGAATTTTCTAATAAAGACTTCTATAATACCTACAGGCATGAACTCCACGTTGTATCAAGGTTTTCCAGAGATGAAACAAATTTATTTTATTTTTGCTTCCATACTTTTCCTACTTCACTCCTCATTACTTCATGCCGAAAAGACATCTATTAGAGGCTTTTCTACAATCGGATTAGTAAAAAGCAATTCTGGAGATAACCTAAATTTCAGAAGAAACCTTGCGCGCACGGCTGAGGATTCTGACTCATGGTCATTCGAATCAGACACAACATTAGGATTGCAGATTGATACTGTTTTAAACGATCAATGGAGTGCATCAGCTCAGCTTGTTTATAAAAACAGAATTGACCAAAGCATAGAAAATAGCATCGAGTGGGCTTACTTACGCTACCAACCAAGTCCTGACAACCCTTTCAGCTACCGCCTAGGTAGATTAGGTGTTGATGTCTTTATGCTCTCTGAGTACAGAAATGTAGGATATGCATATCTGTGGGCCCGCCCACCTGTCGAGTTTTATAGCCCGCTTGCTTTTGATTATATCGATGGAGCTGACATCACTTACTCCACGTTATTAGAAGAATCCTTTTTTCAAGCCCGCTTAACCGTGGGTACGACACAAAATGATTTTGTATATGACGATGTCACACTTAAGGTTTCTCCAGCTATTGCCTCAAGCCTGCTATGGGAAAGTGACTACTGGAAGTTCAGATTAGGCTACGCCCATATAGAATTAAGTGACCGTGTCGATTTCTATGAACCTTTAATTGATGCACTCGATGACAGCACTCCGTTATGGCCTGAAGCAGCATCGGCTGCTGACGATCTCAACTTGAAAGGGAAAAAGTTCGACTACTATACGCTTGGCCTTACCTTCGATAATAACCAATGGGTTATTCAAACCGAACTCAATCAAGTTAAAACCAAAGATAATATATTCACTTCCTCACACAGTGGATATCTTAGCGTCGGTAGAAGAATCGGTGATTATACCCTTTACGGCATAGGCTCCATCATTGAGAACACTGATGAAATAAATCAAGTAGCCGCCGTGCCTGATTTGTTACCGGCTCTAGTAAAAGCCCAACTAACCGGCTTAAGAGACATAGTTCAGGATCAATATAATCAAACAGGAGTAGATCAGAAATCACTCGGCCTAGGCGTTCGTTGGGATATTTATCACAACACCGCCATAAAATTCCAATGGGATAGAACTTGGATAAAACCGCATGGCGCTGGCTTATGGGCTAAAGATTCATCGTTAACAACAGATGAAACTGTAGATACTTTCTCAATCAACGTGAACTTTTTGTTCTGAGGGCTGAGACGATGAAGTATCTAATATATATCCTCTCCTCATTGCTGATCACCATAGAGGCTTCAGCTGAAATGATTGTGATCTCTCACCCTGAGAGCCAAGTAGATAAATTGAGCAAAAAACAGGTAATTGACCTATATATGGGACGTGTACAGCATTTCCCTAATGGTGGAAAAGCCTCAACACTTGATATGCCAGCTGATTCGGACCACAGGGCTAAATTTTATAAAGGCCTGACAGGTAAATCCCTACCCCAAATCAATGCGTACTGGGCTAGACTGATATTCGCAGGTCGAGCAACACCGCCTCAGTCAGTAGAATCATCAGAAGAAGTTATCGCTACCATTATGAAAGATACTACTGCTATAGGTTATATCGAAAAATCAGAGTTAGTGAGTTCGGTTAAGGTTATAGCGCATGTTGAGTAATTCACTCAATGCAAAGCTCTCTATAAGAACGGGCATTACCATTGCGCTGTTTGCTTGTTTATTTCTCTTTATCTCGGCGATAGTTCTTTTCCAACTTTCTTATAAAGAAGAACTTGATGAAATCCACAAAAGCCTGCAACAACTAGTTAAAACGGTTGAGCAGAGCGCGAAAGTTGCCGTTTATCTTGAAAACGAAGAGCTTGGTACGGAAATCACACATGGTCTCATTATCAATGACAATGTGTCTGGCGTAATTCTAAATAGCGATACAGGCATGTTGTTAACCGCGGGAGACATTTCTATCAGGCCCAAAGCGCGGTTAGTTGTTTTAAAATTAAGCGACCCTTTTACGCCCGCACTACCAATAGGAAAGTTAACCTTAATACCCAATCAGGAGCTAATTGAAGCAACAGCAAAGAAACGAGCGCTGTCACATATCATCATATTTGGTGTAAATTCCATCTTTGTTGTTTTGCTCGTGATCATGTTAGTCAATCGACTTTTAGCAGCTCCACTTAAAAAGATTGCTCAACAACTCCACATCATAAAACCTGGGACCAGCCAACGAATTATTACGCCAACGGGACACGATCAGGATGAAATTGGGCAACTGGTAAAAGACAGCAATAATCTGCTTAGGCAGATGCAAAAAACCATCCAACAAAAGAATCAACTATTCGATGAAGTCCAGAAACTAGAACAGAAATTCCGCTTATTGTTTGACAATGCCCGCGTGGGAATTGCATTAGTAAACATGGATGGTCAATTACTGATGAACAACCCAGCTTTTGCCAACATTGTTGGCGAAAAAGCATGCCAGTACTTTTCCGAGAACCAAACACGAAAGCTGATTGAACTATTTGAAGAAAGGGATCATTTAGCAAGAGCAATTCAGAAAGCACTTACGTCCCCAACGCCTGTTTCTCTGGACTTAAGCCTCAGAATAGAGGACGAAATTGATCGCCACTTACATTGCATTCTTTCACAAGTACTCGATGAGAGCGATGAAGTTCTTTTAGAGCTAGTCATTTATGACATTTCAGAACGAGTATTCCGTGAGCAGAAAGCTCGCCACGAGTCAGAAGTTGATACACTCACCGGCCTCCTGAATCGTCGTGGTTGCAAACGCCTTATTAAACAGTCGTTAATGAAACAACCAAATAATCAACACGCAGTTATGCTAATAGATCTTGATCACTTTAAACCGATTAATGATACCTATGGTCATGATGCAGGGGACAGGGTGCTTAAGGAGGTTTCCAATCGATTTGGTTCTGCCTTGCGTAAATCAGACCTACTTTCTCGCTGGGGCGGGGATGAATTCTTGATTTTTATTTCAAGCGAAGCAGATTCTTTAGAAGATGAGGTTTCCACCATAGCAGAAAAGATATTAAGACTGCTTGAAGCAGACATAGACCTCGGTTCTGGCCAGGCTGATCGAGTAGGTGCAAGCATCGGTATTGCATTAGCACCTCGTCATGGCACGGATCTTAACGCTCTAATTAAAGCGGCTGATATCACCATGTATCAAATCAAAAAACAGGGAAAAAATAACTATCTAATCTATGATGAATCTGAGGGTATGGAAAATACGGGATAAATGCCCTTCCTCTCTAAGCAAGAGATTAAATAGAAAATTAATACGTTAAATACCTCTTAAATCTAAGCATTTTGCTAATTTATGCCCCATTATGTAACAGAGTCGTAAAAAAACCTTATACATTAGGAGGAAATATTCGGTTAAGCCTTGCACATTAGTTCCCGAATCCCGACAATGCGCACAATATTTTTGAAAGATCATTCACATGCGTACATTAGAAGATTCTCTACCCCTACAATTGCTGAAAGCTCGTGAAGCTACGCTGTCTTTTGTTAGACCCTTATTACAAGAGAATTCTCTCACAGAACAGCAATGGCGGGTCTTGCAAACAATCAAATCCCACCAAGAGCTAGAATCAAAAGCTCTTGCTGAGCTATGCTGTATTTTAAGCCCAAGCTTAACAGGTATACTCAAACGCTTAGAGCAGCAGGGCTACATCCAGCGCAGAAAATCAGAAGAAGATAAGCGTCGTATTTTGATTAGTCTGACAGGCAAGTCAGTTGATCTACTGGAGCACCTAACACCTGCTGTAGAAGAGCGTTATCAGGCATTTTCTGAACGTTATGATCAAGATAAACTAAAACAGCTAATGACTTTATTAGCAGAAATTGAAGCGATAGAGCCCTAATTTAAGACTTTGCAAAAAGAGCAACCTCATCTTCTAGCAACTCTCTACTCTCCCCCGGCGACAAGGATCTATCTAAATCTAAATCGCCAATAGAAAGCCTCTGCAAACCTACAACGGCGTTTCTAAACCGTCCAAACATTCGCTTTATCTGATGATAACGACCTTCTTGTAGAGTTACCAAAGCAGTATGTGAACCTATGATCTCAAGACCTGCAGGTTTTGTGGTTATATCCTCAAAAGGGAAATACATCCCTTCCGCAAAAGCAGAAATGTAATCGTTAGATAAAGGCTTCTCAAGCTCTACTTTATAACGCTTCGCTACCTTCGTGTCCGGAGAAGCTATCCGACTAGACCATTCACCATCATTGGTTAACAGCAATAAGCCAGTAGAATTGAGATCTAAGCGACCGGCAATATGTAAATCACTGTAAGCATCTAACAGCAGATCAATAACTGTGGGGTGGATCGAATCTTTAGTCGCGCTGACATAACCAACCGGCTTATTCATCATCAAGTAGACAGGACGTTTATCCTGAAGAACCTCTCCGTCACACTCAATTCTCGAAAATCTATCGACCACCTGATTCACCGCCGCTGCAGGCACCCCATCCACTAATACCTTCTTTTGGGCGATGAGCATCCTAACATCCCCACGATTAGAAGGAGTTCTAGCAGCAAGAAAACGATCGAGGCGAGACTTATTAAAAGACATAAATTACTTCGGTTTTTCTTCCAACGATAAGGGATCTAAGGGATCGTCTAGTTCACCCTCTAGCCACGAATCCATATCTGGCTTTTCAGGCTTCGACTTCTGGAAATCAGGTAACTGCGGTTTGTCATCAATGACCCAACCCTCTGATAAATCAGCATCATCCAACTTTGGTTCAGGTGGCTCCAGTGGCAAAGGGTCGCTCTCAAAGCCAGACCAATCAATATCCCCCATCATAACACCGTCTTCAAAGTCATCGGTGGGGACAGCAACGCATAAATTTTCAATCGTTGCTTCTTTTAAAGACTCTACATCCGCACAAAAATGGACATCTTTTTCGCATTGATTACAAAACCTTACAAATGGGTCCTCAGTTTTATCCAAATCATCCCAAGCTTTAGGGCACTTGTAATTAATCTTACAATCTCTTTTATCCACTGGGACCTCTACTAAGACGTCAATAATTCAAGCTTATTATCATGTATAAGGATAAACAAAATCTAAGCGTTTAAACCGCCCATACAGATATATTTTGTTTCTAAATAATCATCCAACCCATATTTAGATCCCTCTCGACCATGACCTGATTCTTTAACACCACCAAAGGGAATTAGCTCTGAGCTGATAGCCGTCTCATTAACACCTACCATCCCATATTCGAGCGCTTCTGATACCTGCCAAATGCGCGAAATGTCTTGTGTATAGATATATGAAGCTAGGCCAAAAGAAGTGTCATTAGCCATGGCAATGGCCTCTGCATCCGTTTTGAATTTAATGACAGGCGCCACTGGACCAAAAATTTCTTTACTAAAGATATCCATATCAGCTTGCACGTCAGCCAGGACTGTTGGCTCATAAAACCAACCATCACTTTCTGCAGGTTTACCACCTACTACCAATCTCGCCCCTTGATCAAGCGCTCCAGTCACGACAGATCCAATGCCGTCCAACGCTTTCTCAGTTATTACAGGACCGAGTGTTGTCTTTGCATCAAAACCATCGCCTAAACGGAACTCTTTAATAGCCTGTGTGAATTTAGCCAAGAAGCGATCATAAATACCTTCTTGTACTAACAAACGATTTGCACAGATACAGGTCTGACCAGAATTTCTAAATTTAGAAGCTAGCGCTCCAGCAACCGCTAGATCGATATCTGCATCATTAAAGACAATCACTGGCGCATTACCGCCCAATTCCATTGATGTACGCTTAACGGTATCGGCACACTGTCGCAGCAATAGCTTTCCTACGGGAGTGGATCCGGTGAAGGTAAGCTTTTTAACGATCGAGCTAGCAGTAAGAACCTCACCAACCTCTTCAGCCTTAAGGCAAGGCAAGACATTGAATACTCCGGCAGGAACTCCTGCTCGAATTGCCAGCTCTGCTAAAGCCAATGCTGATAGTGGTGTTTCAGGAGCAGGCTTGAGTACAATTGCACAACCAGCAGCTAACGCAGGAGCTACTTTGCGCGTAATCATGGCATTAGGGAAATTCCAAGGTGTTATGGCTACAACAACGCCTACAGGTTGTTTAATTACAAAACTGCGTCGATCTTGAGCGGAAGGTAAGATATCACCATAAATACGTTTAGCTTCTTCAGCAAACCACTTCAGATAAGATGCTCCGTACAGTATCTCACCCTTAGCTTCGGCAAGGGGCTTACCTTGCTCAAGCGTTAAAATCGATGCGAGATCATCGGCATATTCAATAATAAGATCATGCCAATGTTGCAGCACATTCGAACGCTCAGTGGGCGACTTTAATTTCCAATCTTGCATCGATATTTGAGCAGCCTCAATCGCGTTCTGTGCCTCGTGCTCTCCAACATCTGCCACATGAGAAATTATCTCGCCATTAGCAGGGTTAAAAACTGGAAATTCAGCCCGACTCTTCGCATCTACCCATTCACCATTGATAAAAGCCTGTCCCCGTAACAGACTAGGATCGCTCAAACTAAATCCCATACTTCACCTTCATTTAGGTAGGCCAGCAAAAAACGGGCGAAGCCCTACAACTCGACTATATTCGCTTACGCATCTTTTGCAGACGATTTAATTCTTCTTCTAATAACGAACGTCTTAACACCTTGCCGACATTAGACTTAGGTAAGTGAGTTCTAAACTCAACCAATCGTGGCACTTTATAAGAAGTTAAACGTTCGCGGCAATATTCACGCACTTGCTTAACTGATAAACGTCGATTGGAAGTCACGACAAATAGCTTAATGACTTCACCACATGTTTCATCAGGCAATCCAACTACAGCACACTCTACAACATCAGGATGGCTGGATATGGTGTTTTCTAATTCATTGGGATAAACAGGAAAGCCTGAGATATTAATAATGTCTTTCTTGCGATCAACAATACGCAAGGTTCCATCATCTAAAAGACGAGCAATATCGCCTGTAGCTAACCAGCCATTAGAATCTGGAATCGATGAATCATCCCTCAAATAACCTGACATAACCTGAGGCCCTCGAACATAGAGTTCACCGGTTTCTCCAGAACAGAGATCTTCCCCTTGTTCCCCAACAATACGCACCTCTGTCAGCGGTAAAGGCCTACCTACAGATCCATATCGGGAGTTATGCGGTTCCTCTATAGCTACAACAGGAGAAGCCTCGGTAAGGCCATAACCTTGTATGATTTGGCAGCCCGTTATACTTTCCCACTCATCACTTACAGAACGCGTTAACGCCATGCCTCCTGAAAGAGTTAGCTTTAAACGCGTCATATCTAACTGATTGAACAGGCTATTTCGACAAAGTGAAACAAACAAAGTATTGATGCCTGAAAAAACAGTGAAATCCCACCGACCGAGTTCATTAACTAAACCTTGGATGTCGCGGGGATTTGTAATCAGTACGACTTGGGCACCCAAAACAGGCATGACTAAACAATTCAGCAGAAAACCATAGATGTGATAAAGCGGTAAGGGAGCAATTGCAATCTCTTCACCCGCTCTTAACGTATCAGGTAACCGATGCTTCAACTGCAACACATTCGAAATCAAATTTCGATGACTCAGCACCGCACCTTTTGGTGTGCCCGTTGTACCTACAGTGTATTGGATCAGCACAGGCTGCTCTGCATCACACTGCACTTTTTCTAAGGTGTAGTGCGCGCCTTTAGCAAGTGCTTCTCGAAAACCAACCGCCTCCCTTAATCTATATTTAGGGACGATTTTACGTAAATACTTCGCAGAGCAATTGATCATTAAACGGCGCATTAAAGGATGGATATCACCCAGCTCCGTGACCAATACTGTATGGATATTAGATTGAGGTAACACCTCTTCTAACAGATGAGCACTATTAGCAAGAATGATAACCCCTTTAACATCAGCATCTTTAAATTGATGCAAGGTTTCAGCAGCGGTGTAAAGCGGATTGGTATTAACGATGACTAAGCCGACCCTAAGTGCCGCCAGTACTGCAATTGGGTATTGCAAGGTATTCGGCAATTGAATGCCAATTCGATCACCAGGCTCTAGGGAAGTACAATTTTGTAGGTAAGCCGCTAATTTCTCAGCAAGGCTATCAAGCTCAGCGTAAGTTAACGTCGCTCCCATATGGGTAAAAGCATCTTTATACGCAAAGTTTTGGCAAGCACTATCAAGAAGTTCCGTGACACTCCCAACACTTTGGATATGTAGCTTTAACTGTTCGAGAGAATCTCGTTTTACACTCACCTGAAAAGCTCCTTATACTCAGGCTAAATTGTCCTTTATTGCGGTATACCTTCAACAAAGGTCACCAAATCTCCTGGTTCCAGAGCAATCCAATCCTCATTATCTGTTAAGGGGACCGTCGCAATCACGGTGACGATATCTTTCGGAGTGGTTTCTTTAACAAAATCCACTTTCATTTCACAGTCTGTCAGACTCGCTTCGCCGAAAGGTGCTTTACGGGTCAGCCAAGACAGTTTACTGCCACAAAATGCGAATAAATGGGTAGATTCAGTTAAGAGCATATTAAATACACCTAGCGCTCTTAGCTGTTCGCAACGCTGCTTGATGAATTCTGAAAGCTCATCAAAGTTCTCTGGGCGTTGAGGAAATGCTTGCCTGATCTCACCTAATAACCAACAGAATGCATACTCACTATCGGTGGTTCCCACCGGGTGATAAAAGGAGAGCGGCTTATCAAATAAAGCTTTATCTAACTGCCCATTGTGCGCAAACGTCCATGTATAGCCCCATAGTTCCCTCTGAAAAGGGTGAGTATTTTCGAGGCAGATATTACCTACATTCGCTTGCCGAATATGACTAATAACCACATGACTTTTAATAGGGTGCTCTTTAACTAAACGTGCAATTTTAGAATCTACACTGGGGTTAGGATCATGAAAGCAACGCGCACCTTTACCTTCATAGAAAGCGATGCCCCAACCATCTTTGTGAGGCCCTGTTCCACCACCGCGCTGCATAAGCCCGGCAAAGGAAAAGCAGATATCAGTAGGTACATTGGCACTCATACCCAACAATTCACACATCGCTACAATCCTTAATCAAAGACAAAGAGTCTATGGAGATTTATTCTGATTTACCTTCCAGAACAATCTTATCGGGTAGTGAATCAATAGCATCAGAACCCGATTCGATTTTACTGCTTTCATCCATAAGTGCAGACGTTTCTTTCATTCGACGCTCGCCGACAAAACAACCATCGGGATGAATAGACATCTGTTTGCTTTCGACAGTTGCACGAACTTGCCCACCGGCATCGATGTGCAGTTCGTCACAGATAATTTCACCTTCAAGAATGCCACACACATCAACACCGCGAGCTTTAATAAGCCCACGTACGTGACCAGATTTCCCGATAGAGATATTATCTAGAGAACTCACATTGCCTTCGAACATACCATCGATGTGCATTTTACCGACGATACTCATATCACCACAAAACTTATTGCCTTCTGCAATTATTGTAATGGCTGATTGTGCAGGTTTAGCGGATACATTTCTTTTAAGGATGCCCATTTAACTCCCTTAACCTTTGTAAACAAAGAATCAAAATTTGTTATGTCCCAGGAGAGGAATGGTTCGGGATCAATTGCTGTATACATATGGCGAATCTCATAATGCAGATGCGGTCCAGTAGACATGCCCGTATTACCACTTAATCCTATCAGCTGTCCCTTACTGACAAGATCTCCAGTTTTTACTTTTAAAGCATCCAGATGCGCAAAGTAAGTTTTAAACCCAAAGTTATGCTGAACCTTAATCAGCTTACCAAAGGATTTATTGAAAGCAGCATATTCAACGACGCCATCAGCTGTCGCATAAACAGGCGTGCCTCTATTTGCTTTAAAATCTATACCATGATGCATCACCCGTTTTTTACGTACCGGGTGAAAACGAGATCCATACTTATCCGTAATCCTAATTGCTTGAATCGGCACACCGTTAGGAATACTGTGTAAAAAAAATAAACGTTTATTCGCCTCGATAGTTAGTTGCTCAGCTTTAAGCGGGTCAATCTCATCTGAAGGTTCTAAACCTAATAAGGCTTCCAATCCATCGAGCGAATTATTGAACGACGTGTTCAATTCACCAATTCGGATGTTCTCTTCCTCTAACTTATCTCGCTCAGTTTTTATAGTGCTAAGAGATAAACTAAGCTCTTTTAATTCCTCTACGTAGAGCTGTTGGGAACCAACAATCAATTCATAATTTTCGCTTAGTACCTGATGATCTTCTTCTAACTCAGATAGATCATCCGTTGTAACAACTAACAGCGTATTCGAAACGAAAAAACTGATTGCTGACAAAATCAAAAATACCAGCAATACATATTTTGCTATTTGGTTAACCGTATATTGGCGAGAGCCATATACAGTGGTTAAAGTTATAACCAGTTTATTTCTCAAGATAACACCTGTAACGACTTGAGATGGGTAAAAACGAGCCTCTAAATATACCCATTTTTATATCCATTGTCATAGTCATTACAGGCTAAAGGCATAGATAATAAAGGGAATTATTCTATTGTGTAATAAGGCATTAATCTCCGTCCAACATTCGGCCAATACCGCCTAAAACAGAACCTTCACCCTTATCACTACCACCCGATGATGGCGCTGATGCAATTAAGCGATCAGCAAGACGTGAGAATGGCAAGCTTTGAACCCAAACACTACCTGTTCCTTTAAGCGTGGCAAGCCAAAGCCCCTCGCCCCCAAAGATCATCGATTTGAGGCCTTTAACCATTTCAATATCGTATTCAATTCCTTCGGTAAAACCGACTAGGCAGCCCGTATCAACCCTTAGGGTTTCATCATTTAACTCTTTACGTACAACCGTGCCACCTGCCTGCACAAACGCCATACCATCGCCTTCAAGCCTCTGCAGGATAAAACCTTCACCGCCAAAGAAACCCACACCAATTTTCTTAGAAAAGGCGATTTCCACTTTGGTTCCTAAAGCAGCACACAAGAAAGCATCCTTCTGACAAATTACCTTCTCACCATAATCGGCTAAATTAAGAGGTACGATGCTACCCGGGTAAGGCGCAGCAAAAGCAACTCGCTTCTTGCCGCTACCCTCGTTTCCAAAATGCGTCATGAACACGGACTCACCCATAACCATGCGCTTACCTGCAGAAAAGAGCTTACCCATTAAGCCTTGATCAGGCTCAGAACCATCTCCCATCTTGGTTTCAAAATTAATGCCCTCTTCCATGTAATTCATCATGCCGGCTTCGGCAATCACTTTCTCACCTGGATCTAACTCCACTTCAACGATTTGAAGTGATTCACCAATAATTTCGTAATCGACCTCATGACAACGCATTTTTACGTCCTTTTATCTAACTTATTTATGAGTAAAGGTGTCGTAGTCGCCTGTATACCTAACGAAAACAGAACAACACCGTATGCTATAGATTGAATAGTAAACCAAGCATCAATTTCAAGAGGCAGGGATAATGCCAATGCAATAGCTACAGCACCTCGCATACCTCCCCAATATAAAATCAGTTGATCACGCCAATCTATCTCCATCCCAGGCAATAAATTTATAACTGGCGCTGTAAACAATAACCCTGAGGCCCTTGCCAATAGCACTGATCCAATACCGATCAACATCGCTAGCCATTGCAGCTCAAACATCCCCCAAGTAATCGTGACACCTAAAAGCACAAAAATTAGGGCACTCGCAAGGTGGTTGTTGAATTCCCAGAAAGAGAATAAGAACTGCTTATCAGATGCAGTTCCGTTTCTGCGTATCAACTGACCAAAGCCTAGCCCTGTGACTAAAACACTCATGACACCTGATAGATGTAGAAAGTACTCAGCGACCAAGTAACCAACATAAGCTGCACATATTGTTAATATGATTCGACTAAAATGATTGGAAATCATTAAAAACAGGCACCCAAAGACCAGTAGTGTTCCTCCACCTACGGCAAGACCACCTAGAAAAATTTTCAAGAATTCACCAAGCGAATAAGCAAAGCTAATCTCATTGCCCGGCATTAGGAGCAAACTGCTTAAAATGCCGAACAGCAAAATAGCTAAGGCATCATTAAATAAACTCTCCCCTTCTAGAAGCGTCACCAGTCGATCAGAAGCACCAACCTGCTTTAACAAACTGATAACAGCTGCTGGATCAGTAGCTGACAATATCGCACCCGTCAGCAGCGCTGTGCTAAAAGTAAAATAGGCAGGAAAACCAATTCCCCAGAAAAGAAGCCCAGCACTCATGATTGTGGCGAAAAGCATTAAAGGGATTGATAACAGCAAAATAGCGGCTAGATTCTGCAGCAAGTTTTTAATATCAATACGCAAAGTAGATTCGAAGATCAAAGCAGGTAGCAGAAGATAAAAGACCAGATAGTGGTATTGGTCCCAGCGCAGTCCGATATCCATACCTAACGTTGTAATTAACTCAGACCCCATAAATCCAAATACAACCAACAACAAAGCAAAGGGTAACTTAATAAGGGAAGCAATGGGTTTGATAAGCGCGATAGCTAATAGTGCAGAAAGTACCAACAGCAAGATATGAATTATTCCCATCCAATTACCTTCCTTAATCCTGTTTAACTAAGTATGTATGAGAATTTAAAAAACACCTCTTACTCGGTTAAAAGTAGCTGGCCCACAAGAAACAAGAGAATACATTTCATACAAATAACAACCTGCAACTCTTTAATTCCCAAGCAATTTCGGGATATTTGCCCGAAGACTAAGATCTTTCTTGATAATCCCTACACCTACACAGATGATCAACTACACTGTCTTAAAAAAATGGATTTGTTAGATGCTAACAGTAAGCCAGCTTTTATCTGCAGAGATCTCCCCAGCCGAGCAAGATACATTATGGCGTACCATCACTGACTATTATTGTCATGATGAAAAATCTCTATGCGATCAACTGCTGGAAGTCACGCCAAACTCATCTAAAGCAAAATCCAAGGCAACTGATTGGGCCAACACAATTCGTAATCTGGATAATCCACTGTTTTCTGTAAATACACTCATGTCAGAATTCGGATTAGAAAGTGATGAAGGGATAGCCCTGCTTGCCCTAGCTGAAGCGCTATTAAGGATACCTGATACAGAGACAGCTCAAGCACTTATATACGATAAACTCGATTCTCTTGCACTCGAACCCGCAAAGCTCTTCAAAGCGCATTCCACTTTCCTTGAAAACAGCACCTTTTGGGGCGTTGCAATAAGTCAAAAGCTTATAAGCCAAGAACAATCTGCGGGTAGTATTTTAAACAATGTATGGCAACGCTTAGGTAACACAGTGGTACACCAAGCTCTTGCCATTGCCGTCTCCCAAATAGGTAAGCAATTTGTATTTGCTGAAGATATAAATACCGCCCTAGAACTACGATGTGATCACAATCAAAACACATTGTTCTCATTTGATATGTTGGGCGAAGCCGCTGTATGTAATGAAGATGCTCAAACCTATTTTGAAGCTTATCTAGAAGCCATTCAGACCGCAGGACAAGAAAATCCAGAGAACAATACCAGCATCTCCATCAAACTCTCTGCCTTGCACCCTCGCTTTGAAAATAGTCAATTTGATCAACTTCAAAAGCAACTAATGCATAGGTTATTTCAGCTACTTGTAACCGCTCGAAACCTTGATATAGCTATAACTATTGATGCAGAAGAATCAGAACGTTTAGAAATCACCTTATTGATTTTCGAACAACTACTGCGAAGTGAGCTGTGCCTTGGTTGGGGTAAGCTAGGTTTAGCTGTGCAGGCCTATAGCAAACGTGCGTTGCCGACTCTAAGGTGGCTTTCACTGATCGCAGCAGATTGTGACACACCGATCCCAATCAGATTAGTTAAAGGTGCTTATTGGGATAGCGAAATAAAACGCAGCCAACAAAATGGCCTCATCAGCTATCCGGTGTTCACCCACAAAGCCGCAACGGATCTATCCTACCTGACCTGCGCTAAGTTTCTTTTATCCCAACAATCTGGGTTGTTAAGTCCGCAGTTTGCGACTCACAATGCACTTACTATTGCCCAGATATTAGAGATCTCTACAGATAAAACATTCGAATTTCAGCGCTTACATGGCATGGCCGATCCTCTCTATCAACAAGTCCTATCAGAAACAAATCATAGCTGTCGGATTTATGCCCCTGTTGGCAATCAGAATAATCTACTGCCTTACTTAGTCAGGCGTTTACTGGAAAATGGTGCTAACTCTTCGTTTGTTTTCCAGTTACACGATCCTAATGTCAGTATCGATGAGATTGTCGAATCACCCCATGAAAAAATGCAGAACATCTGTTACGAGTTACCTCTACCAAACCAGGTATTCGAACAACAAAGAGAAAATTCTGCAGGTGACCCTCTAGGAAGTTTAGATTGTTGGCAACAATGGCGTAGCATTATTGAATATTACGGACAAAAAAAATGGTACTGCCAACCCATTATCGCAGGCGAAGTGACTGATGGCCTTAATTTACAACCCGTCCATGCTAATTATCGCTTAGATAAAATCGTTGGCTATCAAAGCACTGCAGATAAAACGCAGATTAAACAAGCGATCAGCATAGCAGAGCAGTTTTTTCCAGAATGGCGCGACCAAGATGTCTCTTCGCGCTGCAAAATCTTATTGAATTACGCACGTTTACTCGAACAAAATAAAGCCGAGTTGGTTTCCCTCTGCATTCTAGAAACAGGTAAAACGCTACAAGACGCTTTAGCTGAAGTAAGAGAGGCTATCGACTTTTGTTTCTATTACGCTGCGCTTGCTGAAAAACAACTATTGCCTGAGCACCTTCCATCCATAACAGGTGAAGAAAACACGCTTCACTACCAAGGGCATGGAGTGTTCCTTTGCATTAGCCCTTGGAATTTCCCATTGGCCATTTTTACCGGTCAGATCGCTGCAGCACTCGTTTGCGGGAATACAGTACTGGCCAAACCGTCATCAAATAGTGGATTAACGGCATTTAAAGCCACCGAACTATGGTACGCAGCTGGCTTACCTGAATATTGTTTACAATTGATACCTTATGCTGGCGCTGAACATTCTGAAGCCTTGTTAACTGATTCACGCATTGCCGGTGTTACCTTCACTGGTTCAACTCAAGCGGCTAGCACCATTAACAAACAATTAGCCAATCGCCATGATGGCTCTATTATCCCGTTTGTTGCAGAAACTGGTGGCTTAAATGCCATGATCGTCGATAGTAGCGCTCTGGTTGAACAAGTCGTGCTAGATGCCACCCACTCTGCTTTTAACAGTGCGGGGCAAAGGTGCTCAGCATTGCGTGTTCTTTACGTACAGGAAGAAATTGCTGAGGTAATCGAGGATAAACTCATCGGGGCTATGCAAACCTTGAATATCGGTAACCCCGAACAGTTGGCAACTGACTTAGGCCCGGTCATTAATCAAAATGCCATGCGTACACTCTACGAACATATTGAGCGTTGCCGTTTACAAAACAACTTGCTGTTTGAACTAGAGCTTTCTGACCAACACAACCAAGGCTGTTTTGTACCACCTACACTCATCCGACTAAATTCCATGGATGAACTAACGGGAGAGGTTTTCGGCCCAATTCTGCACATAATTCGCTACCAAAAACACAACTTAGAACGGGTTATTTATGATATTAATCGTAGCGGATTTGGCCTGACGCTAGGTGTTCATTCCAGAAACGACCTTTTCATAGAGCAAATCACCACACAAGCCCTAGTCGGCAATATCTACATTAATCGTGATCAAATAGGGGCCGTTGTAGGCAGCCAGCCCTTTGGTGGTATGGGGTTATCCGGAACAGGTCCTAAAGCTGGAGGGCCAAACTACTTAAAACGTTTCGTGTGTGAAAAAACCATTACACGGAACACGACCGCATCAGGTGGTAATAGAACGCTTTTAAGTAAAAAACTCTAAAAAAGCGACTTTAGATCAATACGAGAGGAACCTATAGGTTCCCTTACCCCCTCCTAAAGGAGTACACTGCATTCAACCTTCAGCTTAATTTATTAATTAAGCAGATCATTATTTATATGCTGGATGCTATGGCTACTCAAACTAGCGAAGCTTCAATAGATATCCCTCTACTTGAAGTTATTCGTGAAAGCATGATGGATGCTGTTTATTTGATCGACCCCGAAAGCTCAAACATTATTTGGGTAAACAGGGCTGGTTATAAAGATCTACAGATGGAGCAAAATGAAGTTTTGCACCACTCAGTACTCTCGTTACAGAAAGATGTTCATTGCCATGAACACTGGTTAAAAATAGCCGATGTTATCCGCCAAAATAAGAAATTTACCTTCATCGGTAGCCATATACGAAAAGATGGCTCCGAACTCCCTGTCGAAATAAATACTTCTCTGATTGAGCACCAAGGTAAAGAGTACTTCCTCTCCGTCGCTCGAGATATTAGCGCTCGTCGCGCTATAGAAGCTGAAACTCAAGAACGCTCAGAACAGATTTGGTTTGCGGTCAATGCCTGTACAGACGGACTCTGGGACTGGGAGATAAACAGTGATCACGTTTATTTTAGCCCTCAGCTAAAAAAGATGCTGGGCTATGGCCCCGAAGAGATGCAACCGGTTGTTGATACTTGGAAGAACAATGTTCACCCTGAAGACTTACCCCTAGTTTTACAGTCGTTAGAGGAACATATCCAAGGTAAACGTGAGCGCTATGAAGCGACTTATCGTATGAGCAATCGTAATGGTCACTATATCTGGGTCCATGATTTAGGCTGTATTTCTTTGCGTTCTTCCTGTGGTAAGCCCATGAGGGTTACAGGCATGGTTAAGGATATAACCGACTACAAGCAGCAAGAGTTTAAACTCTTAGAACTTGCCGCCTACGACGAACTTACCAAACTGCGTAATCGCCGAGAGTTCAAACGCATCTTTGATATACAGCTAGACTTCGCCAAACGACATGAAAGTTCGCTAAGTCTCTGTTTATTTGACTTCGATTATTTCAAAACCATTAATGATCAATACGGCCATTTAGCGGGAGACTTCGTCTTAAAAGAAATCTCGCGCATTTTAGCCAACAATATACGAAGCACCGACTTCCTATTCCGTTGGGGCGGTGAGGAGTTTGCACTGATCTTGGCTAATACCAGCTTGAATGAAGCTGAAGTTCTAGCTGAGGAATTAAGAAAGCTACTGTCTCAACAAGTATTAAATTATGCAGAGCATAAGATAAAAATCACAGGGAGCTTTGGTGTAGCATCTTACCCTGAATATGGAAAAAACCAATCCGAATTGTTTTTGGCTGCAGACTCAGCTCTTTACCAAGCTAAATCCAGAGGTAGGAACCTCGTCTGCTCACCAGAATCAGAAATAATTCTTGAAAAGAATTAAACCTCTTCTACCTCTGCATCATGTTTCAAACGATAGCAAGGCTGGTATTCCTGATAGTTGATTTTCATTCTTCGTTGATCAACAAAAGAGCCTAATAACTTATCCATCGAAGCCATAATTGCTGGCTCACCGCAGATTTCGAATGCACCAAACTCTTCAATTGCTCTAATTCCTGGCTCTTTAACATTACCCGCAACAATGCCCGATAAAGCACAACGCAGATTAGCTGCTAACTCAAAGTCAGTCTGATCTTTAATTAGCTTTAAGCTCGCCATATTTTCATGGTTGGGCTCGAATGGCTGTTGGAAAGATTCCGGAATATGCATCTGCCAGTTGTAATGGAAAGATTCACTGGTGGCCTTACGATAACGGGTCACCTGTTCCAATCCTTCACGCATCACTTCCGCCACTTCGTGAGGATCATCGACAATAATCTGATATTTACTAGCCGCCTCATCGCCTAATGTGGAGCGAATAAAGTTATCGACCGTTTCAAAATACTCTTCGCTACCTTCCGGCCCCGTCAATACAAGCGGGAATGGTAGGCTATGATTTTTTTCGTGCAGAAGAATACCCAAAATATAAAGGATCTCCTCTGCAGTACCTGCTCCCCCAGGGAATACCACAATACCATGACCTAAGCGGACAAAAGCTTCTAAACGCTTTTCAATATCCGGCATAATTATGAGTTCATTTACGATCGGGTTTGGGCTCTCCGCAGCAATAATACCGGGCTCTGAAATACCGACGTAACGTCCCTCTTTTTGACGTTGTTTGGCATGGGAGATCGTTGCCCCTTTCATCGGGCCTTTCATCGCTCCTGGGCCACAGCCAGTACAGATATTAAGTCCACGTAGGCCCATCTCATAGCCTACTTTTTTGGTGTAATCGTACTCAATACGATTAATGGAATGTCCACCCCAGCAGACAACGAGGTCTGGTTTTACATGCGGACGAATCGCCCCTGCATGGCGAAGAATATGGAAGACCATATTCGTAGTCGCTTCCGATTCGGTAAGGCCAGAACAGCGATGATCTAACTCGGTACCAACATATAGTAAATCACGCAAAACAGAGAAAAGGTGTTCGCGAATACCTGTGATAATCTCACCATTCACGAAGGCCGTGGCGGGCGCATTCACCAATTCAAGCTGAACACTTCGATGCTTTTGACTGATTTTGATATCAAATTTTGCATACTTATCCAAAACCAGCTTAGTACTATCTAATTCGCTACCACTATTCAAAACCGCCAAAGAGCATTGGCGAAATAAGCGAAACAAACCACCCTGACTGGCATCCTGCAACTGGTCCACTTCATAGGGAGAAAGAGAATTAAGGCTTTCTAAGGGGGTAATACTGGTCGTAACGTATTGCTCTGTCATCATAATGACCACCTCCATGGATCGAGCTAAATATATCCTGTTTAGCCGATCCCAAAATAACTTTTCGGCTGAACATCACTTTCGTTCTTCTAATTAAACGACGGCGACAATGTGCTTAGTCTTAAACTTCTGCTGTTAAGATTTTGTGAATACACGAATTAAATAAAGAGACTGAAAGATTGGGGTAAGATTCACAAACAGCAAATTTTTAGACAGCCGACAACTAAGTGAAGTTCCTTAAGAAACTATAGACAGCATCTGGCAAAAATCAAAAAATCCACTTATAAATCAATCGAATATTTCAAATCTGCTTGATAATATCCGCTACAAATTCAGGCACAACTTCACTCGCAGGACCATAAATTCGGTGATCAAAAGCTGATTCTACCCTTGATGGTTCCAAGTTCAGTTCTACCGTCAACGCCGAAGATCTTCCTGCTACTTCTACAAATCCAGCCGCTGGATAAACATGACCAGACGTACCTATGGAGATAAACAGATCGCAGTTTTCTAATGCCGAATAGATCTCGTCCATATACATGGGCATTTCCCCAAACCAGACAATATCCGGTCTCAATGTGCCCGATAGATCACAGCACTCGCAACGATCACTTGGCTCCGTTAGCCCCGTCTCTTTATAGACCTGACCAGAATCACTACAACGCATCTTTAACAATTCACCATGCATATGTAACAAGTTCTGACTCCCCGCTCTCTCATGCAGGTTATCAATATTCTGTGTCACCAACATAAACTGACCGGGAAACTTCTTCTCTAACTCAGCTAATGCAATATGGGCTGCGTTCGGCTTAACTGGATCAGACAGCAATTGCTCCCTGCGTTGGTTATAAAAACGATGGACAAGCTGCGGATCACGCACAAAGGCTTCTGGGGTAGCAACATCCTCTACCTTATGGTCTTCCCACAAACCATCTTCAGCACGAAATGTCCGAATGCCTGATTCAGCGGAGATTCCTGCACCGGTTAAAACCACAATAGAATTAATTGCCATCTTTAAAATCCTTCAAAGCAAATTTGTCACTTGTCATTCAACTGGAACCTATGTATTACTAAGCTATCTTACATAGTAATAGCTGTGCTAATTCAGATTCAAATCTGTCTTAGTTTAGTATTCAGCAATTATCTGAGACTTCGTGGTGGATCATATTTCACAGTACGTCAGTAACAGAATAATCATTACGACTCCGAAACCTACAGAGTCTATCTCTAGGTCAGCAGCCTACTCTGCTGTGCTTGAAGTAGCTAAGCGCCTTCAAAGCTTTGGTCGCTATCGGCCTTTCCATAGCGAATTTAAAAAGCCCCAAACACACTCAATCTTTGATCAGTTCAAACTTTCTATTTTTTGCTCTCTCATTAGCTCACATACTCCCTTCGGCTATATAAGGAACCGGCTATGACTGCCTCTAAACTCTATATACTCGACACCAACGTACTTCTTCATGATCCTAAGTGTCTGTATGAATTTAAAGAACAGGACATCACTATTCCGATGACTGTTTTAGAAGAGTTAGATGACATTAAGGACCGAAAGAAAAATGTATCTCAAGAAGCTAGGGCCGCCATACGGGCCATAGACGACATTCTTAGTCATGCTGATGATGCAGCGGCAATCACCAAAGGGGTCGATATTTTTATCCCGATAACCGCTGCAAACAGTGAAAAGAAATTAGGCCAACTTAGTATCTTTCCCGATCATGAGTTAACAGCTCGCCAAGGCTTTTTGCCACAGAACTCCAATAAAGATAATCAGATCATAAACTGCGCACTTCATCTCCAAGCGACCAACCCTCACCGCGATATTATCTTAGTTACCAAAGATATAAATATGCGCTTAAAAGCCTTAGGTGCTGGGCTAAAACGGGTTGAAGATTATCGTACCGATCAGCTTGTTTCCGACATAGAGCTACTGCCTGCTGGTCATTCCAATATGGAAGGAAATTTCTGGGAACGCGTCGACGATATCAAAAGCTACCAAGAGGGCAGCCATACTTATCATCAGTTTGCCCAATCAGTGCTACCTGAAACTTACCCTTGCGAATATATCTACGATGATTCAGAGGAGTTTGCCGCGCGTGTATCTTCAGTCCGCGATGGTCAAATTACCTTAAGGGACTTAGGTGTCGATCGTTTAATGCAACAGAACTGCTGGGGCATTGAACCGATTAACGTATTCCAAGCATTTGCTATGGATGCAGTCCTAGACCCTGATCTGGACCTTGTCATTCTCAATGGTGCAGCAGGTTCTGGTAAAACATTGATCGCTCTTGCATGCGCTTTAGAGATGGTGATTGAGCAGCAGCGCTACAACAAAATCATTGTGACTCGTTCTACTCCACCTGTTGCCGAAGACATTGGCTTTTTACCGGGTACTGAAGAGGAGAAGATGACGCCTTGGCTAAGTGCGATCCAAGATAACTTAGAAGCGATGCATGAACACGACGAACGCCCGCAAAGCAGCGTGAAATATGCAATTGAGAAAGCAAATATTCAATTTAAGTCGCTGAACTTTATCCGCGGCCGCAGCATTCAAGAAGCGATTGTACTCTTAGATGAAGCTCAAAACTTAACGCCGTCACAGCTAAAAACCATAGTAACCCGTTGCGGTAAGGGCTCAAAGATCATCTGCTTAGGTAACCTCGCGCAGATTGACTCGAATTATCTAACGCCTCTCACTTCCGGCTTAACCTATCTGGTCGAACGCTTTAAAGACTACGAAGGAGCTGCGAATGTCCATCTAGAAGGAATCTTCCGTTCAAGACTGGCTGAATACGCAGAAGAGCATCTCTAATTCGATCATCTAACTCGCCATTTATGCCTTCCCACATCTCCTCATTGATGTGGGAAGGCTTAAAACAACACAAGAACTACTGTTTAACTTTTAATCTACATTAGAATCCTTATAATTAGCTCTCTGTGATTTTTAACCTCTTTTCATTTTTTAGTGGCGCTAAAGATCACATATTGTTTTAATCCTCCCCGGATATATAACCGGGTAAGCCCTTTCTTACCCGGTATTTTTTTCAGAAAACGACTTCAAAATAACGTATCGCCTAATGCTTTCCTTCTTACAGCGCTGCCTTAGCTCACTACTAATTGGATTGGTAAATATCTACCGATACCTTATCAGCCCTGTTATAGGCCCTCGTTGTCGTTTTCATCCAACCTGCTCAAGCTACATGATTGAGGCAATTAAACTCCACGGGCCTTTTAAAGGCGTATGGCTAGGCTTAAAACGACTTAGTAAATGCCACCCGTACAACGACGGTGGTTATGACCCTGTTCCTATGCCTAATAGCTGCTGTGACCATCACGCCGAAAAAGATTCACCCTCCATTAAATAGCAGTTTTTCCTTATAAAGCTAAACAACAGCCTATATTTTATTGTTGATTTTCAGCTTTTTGATTAAGTATCAGTAAGTTATTTCCTTTGACACCTTTCAGCGAAGCATCTATAGGGTTTAAGATAAGAATCTAACCCCTAGGAATAAGCTGGATATTATGTTCACACCGCTGTCAGTTATTCTGTACGTTACCGTTTACATGGGCATCCTATTTGCTATCGCGCAGCTGGTAGAAAAGAGGATTAAAAATAAGGGTGAGCAGAGCGCAGGAAACCCCTGGATTTATGCCCTCTCGCTAGCGGTTTACCATACCTCTTGGACCTTCTATGGCAGTGTAGGGTTTGCTTCGAATTCGGGGCTGCTCTTTTTCAGTATCTATGGAGGGGCATTAATTGGTATCTGTTTCTGGTGGTATTCACTCAGACGCATGGTACAAGCCAAAGAAACCTTCCGCATTACCAGTATTGCCGACTTTATCTCCACCCGTTACAACCGCTCTCAAAAAATTGCAGCCCTCGTCACTATCATCGCTTTAATTGGCATAGTGCCTTATATATCCCTGCAACTAAAAGCGATTATCAGCTCTTTCTCAATCATCACCGACACCCCACAGACAGGCTCTGCATTCGATCTATCGGGTTGGATGGTGACGATTTTTATGATCTGTTTCACCATTATCTTTGGGGTCAGACGCTTAGATCCAACTGAACGCCATCAAGGCATGATCGCGGCTTTAGTTGCCGAATGTATCGTTAAAATTATTGCCTTTATCGCCGTTGGTTTCTTTGTAACTTACACACTTTTTGATGGCTTCGGCGATATATATAGTCGCATACAAACCGCTGGTTTAGAGCACCTAGTAAGTATGAACCACGGTGAAAACAGCGGTGTAATGTGGATCACTCTACTGATCTTAAGCTTCGCTGCGATTCATACACTACCGCGCCAGTTCCATGTCTCAGTAGTTGAGAACTCCAACAAAAACCACATAAAGACCGCTATGTGGCTCTTCCCTGCTTATATGATAGGTATCAACATCTTTGTCGTACCTATCGCAGCAGCAGGATTATTAATGGGAATGCCCGCCGAAAGCGCAGACTTCTTCGTGCTTCTTTTGCCACAACAAGCTGGCAGTGAAAGCCTTACAATCTTAGCCTTTATAGGTGGTTTTTCTGCAGCGACGGGTATGATCATCATCACAACGATGACGCTTTCAACCATGGCATCTAACCATCTTATTTTGCCGACCTTCGAGAAGATCCCTGCGCTACAGCCATTACGTAGCTACCTTCTTCAGCTTCGCTGGGTGATGGTGTCTTTGATTCTTCTCGGCAGCCTCTGGTTTGCAAAAGAGTTTGCAGATTCCTACATTCTTGCAGCTATCGGCCTTCTCTCTTTCGTGGCGGTTCTACAGTTTGCACCAGCCCTGTTTGGCGGCATGTTCTGGAAGAAAGGTAATAGCCTTGGCGCCTTCTTGGGGTTACTCACCGGTTTTATTATCTGGACCTACTGTCTACTCATTCCAACCTTCATTAAACATGGCTGGTTTACAGAGGCACTGTTAGTTCAAGGCCCTTGGAATATTACTGCACTGCGCCCAGAAGCGTTGTTTGGCTTAGACGGTCTGCACCCTGTAAGCCACGCAGTGTTCTGGTCACTTATCTTTAATATTGGCAGCTACATTATTGGCTCAATTATCTTTAGCCCTAATAAAAGCGAAAGAAATCTAACCACTGAATTTATCAGTGCGATGAACGCCTCCCATTCGCGTCGCGCAAGGCCTACAGGGTTAGATGCCTATATTTCACTGCAACCGAAACTGGAAGAAGCGCATAGCCTACTCTCAAACTATCTGCATGAAGATAAAGCTGAGCAAGAGGTCCGAACCATTGCTGAAGACCTCCAGGTTATCGATAAACTGCAGATCACCATTATAGAGCTAGTAGAGTTCCATCGTATGGTGGAGCACGTTCTAGCCGGCTCTATAGGTGCAGCCAGTGCCCATAAAGCGATTGAGAATACGATCCGCTATAACAGTCGCGAAGAAGCTGATCTCAAAGCGCTCTATAGCCATATAGTCACTGAGCTACAATCGACCGAGAAAGACAGCGCTGCTGGTAGCGACGACAGTCACTCCGGTTATGGCTTAATCGAAGACCTACAAACCCAGATCGATGACTTGGAAGATCAGCTCGCAACGCAGCAAAAAACAATCAGCAACATGGAAGTGAAGTTGGAAGCGCGTTACGAAGAGATCTTTAAATATCGTCTCGAGGCGCAAAAGTCTAAACAGGATAATGCTCAATTAAGAAACGAGCTTAAGAAGATACTAAGAGATCGATCAGATGGTG